>CALKRN010000001.1 GCA_937989665.1 uncultured Desulfomicrobiaceae bacterium
CATCCTTCAGCATCTCACATCACCGACAAGATGCCCAGTAACTTTCTATGGTTGCCGGTCATCGCCTTGGCCATGCCCGGGGCCAAGATCATCCACATGCGCCGCCACCCCTTGGACACCTGCCTGTCTTGCCTGCGCATCCGTTTTGCTAAGGGGCAAGAGTGGAGCTACGACTTGGAGGAATTGGGTCGCTACTATGCCGGCTATTGGAGCTTGATGTCGCATTGGCGCAAGGTGTGTCCGGAAGCTTTCATCGATGTCGATTATGAGCATCTGGTGGCCGAGCCAGAGGCCGAAACGCAACGGGTGCTCGATTATCTCGGGCTGACCTGGGACGAGCGCTGTATGCGCTTTTATGAGCTCGAACGGCCGGTTCGTACCGCTTCGAGGAGCCAAGTGCGTCAGCCGATTTACACCACTTCGCAAGGCAAATGGCGAAGTCTTTTGCCGCGTCTGGGAGCTTTGATCGCAGCGTTGGGGCCCGAAGTGTGCGCTGCTTATGACATTCCCTACCCGGGAGATGGCGCATGAGCGAGCGGCAAGTGGTCTGGTATCTTACGGCGGTCAATCGCGCTGAGCGCAAACGAAGGCAAGGGCTTTGGGGAATGGTGTTGTGGTTTACTGGCTTGCTTGGTGCTTGGTGCCGGTAAATCGAGCATCGCTCATGCCCTCGATGCCTGGCTGTTTGACCAAGGTTATCGAAGTTACGTCCTCGATAGCGATAATCTGCGCCATGGCCTATGGCAGGATTTGGGGTTTTCCAATCAGGCGCGGTACGAAAACATCTGGCGAGTCGTGGAAGTGGCGAATTTGCTCGTCGATGCCATAATCATCGTTCTTTCAACGTTGGTTTCTCCATACCGCGAACATCGGGCCTTGGCCCTCGATGTTGTGACCGCCGAGGATTTTTTGGAAATCCACCCCCATTGCCCGGTCGAAGTCTGCGCTCAGCACGATCCCAAAGGACTGTACCGCCGGGCACTGGCGGGGGAAATCAAGGGTTTTACCGGAGTCGATGTCCCGTACGAACCTGCTGTCGCCCCAGATTTGGTGCTGAAAACCGCAGGGCATTCTTTGTCGCACTGCGTGATGCAGGTCATCAGCCTGCTCCAGGAGCACACCATTCTCAGCCAACAGTATGCGCTTGCTCTCCAGAAACTATCCTGATCGCCGCCTTAGTTTGAACAGGTGTTGTGCTGATGAATTTGATTCCGACTTCGTGCGCCATTTGTTGCCATCGCTGGGCAGTATCGTTTTTCGATGGTGGATATGCGCTGCGCCGCTGGCCGCACTGGGCTGGCCGCGTACTCCCGAGCAGGCCCAGGCGATGCCGCGGTACCCGCTCCATTTTGTGCGCTGTCCCAGCTGCGGCCATGTGTGGAATCCGGCGTTTTGCTATGACCACATCCCCTACCATGAGCAGCCCCACCGCATGTTCAACCTCGGCTCGATCTGGCAGGGCGTGTTGGCTGACCTAGCCGACAAAACCGTGGCGCGTTTGCCTGAGACACCGACGGTGATTGAGATTGGATGCGGCAACGGGCACTTTCTTGCGGCCCTGGCCGCTCGCCGGCCGGGCCACTACATCGGTTTCGATCCGCATGCCCAAGCGGCTACCGAAGCGGGTTTTGAGTTCCATCCCCGTCTGTTCGAGCCTTTTGTGGATATGCCTCGCTATCGCCCGCAGCTTGTCGTGATGCGTCATGTGCTGGAACATTTCGAGCAACCCGCGGCCTTCATCGAGGAGCTGGCCTGGGCCGCATCCACGTTTGAGCAGGAGTGCTGGCTGCTTGCCGAGGTCCCTTGCATCGACCGCGTGTTTGGTAGCGGGCGGCTGGCGGATTTTTTTTACGAGCATCCGCAGCATTTTTGCCGCACGTCGTTTGTCCGCCTTCTGGCGCACGGCGGCGAGCAGATGCATATCGAGACGGCCTATGGAGGCGAAGTGCTCATCGGCTGGCTGCGCTTGGAGGTGGCGACGGAGGTTCAGGCGCGCGCCAGGGCGAGCGAGGCATTTGCCCAGGCCAGCATCGCAGGGCGGCAGCGTATTGCTGAGCAGCTCGATGCGCTGGCGCGCAGTGGCCAGCGGGTGGCCATCTGGGGCGGTACCGGCAAGGCCGCGGCCTTCATGCACCACTATGGCGCCGACGCGCAGCGCTTTCCTTTGGTCGTCGACTCCGACCCGGACAAGGTGGGCACGCATGTTCCTGGGACAGGGCAGCCTATCGAGAGGGTTGAAGTGCTCAAGGCCGCACCAGTTGATGTGATCATCGTACCGACTGTCTGGCGTGCGCATGACATCCTCGCGGAGATGCGGCGACGGGGGATCACCGCCAAGCGGGTGCTGATTGAGGACGGCGGGCAGTTGGTGGAGTTTTGTTGTGCGCCGCAGCTGGTGTTGGAGGCGAGATGACGATCCTTGCCCGGGTTGTGGTTCGGCGACATCTCTTTTTGCTGGGCATCGTGGCCGGGGTGGCCTTGGGCGGGGCACTTTTTGTGGAACTCTTCGACCGCCTGGACGATTTTTTGGAAGCCGGCGTGCCCCTGCATCGGATGGGTATCTATGCCCTCTGCCGGTTGCCATTTCTCCTGGGCCAGCTCCTGCCGGGGGCCGTCTTGGTGGCCACGGCCGTGCAACTGGCCCTCATGGAGCGGGCTCGGGAGCTCGTGGCCTTGCGGGCAGCGGCCATCGCCCCGTGGCGTGTGGAGCGGATTATCTTGGTGTACGCGGCGCTCTTGGGGCTTGGGCATTTCCTTTTGACCCAGGGGGTAGGGGTGGCTGGCCATCGGCAGGCCGAGCGTATTTGGAATGAAGAGGTGCGCGGTCGGCGCGCGGTGAGCCGGGCCCTGCACAACGTGTGGTTGCGCGATGGGCTCCATGTGGTGCAGGTGGAGCGCCTGCTGCCTGCCGCTCGGGTAGGTGAAGGAGTCCGGGTGTATCTCCTGGATGCAGCAAACCAGCTGGCGCGTATCCTGGTTGCCGAGGCTGTAGATGCCCAGCCAGGGCAGTGGCGGCTTTCGCGCGTACGGGTGGTGGAGCTGGCGACTCTCACAGAAGAGCGGCATGAGCACCTGGATTTGCCAGTGCAGCTCGATCCCCAGAGTTTTCTCACCATAGACCCCAAAGCGAGCCTAGAATCAGTGCCTTTTTGGCGCCTGGGCGAAGAGATCGAGCGCTTGCGCCAAAGCGGCACTGGCGTGGATCGCCTGGAGACGGCCTGGAATATGAAGTTCGCCCAGTCGGCGTCGGTGCCGGTTATGGCAGCGGTTGCCGTAGGGGTGGCAGGGTGGGTGGCTTCGCCCTATGCAGTCGTTGCTTGGGGAATGGTGGTGGCCTTTGGGTATTATGGGCTGTTTGTGGCCTTCTCGTCGGCAGGCCAGCAGGGACTTTTGCCGCCGGCGCTGGGGGCTTGGGCTGCGGGTGGGCTTGTGGCGTTGGTGGCCATGGGCATGGCCACGGTGCGGCGTCTGCGGGAGGGGTGGTGATGCTTTGGTGGTTGACTGTAGGGGGGTTTTTGGTGGGATGCTTCATTGCGTATCTCATGGCCCCGTCACAGGAGGATACGGAGGATGAGAACAAAAAATAGCCTTCAGGGGAGCGAAGTCCTCGCCAGAAGGCACTCGGTCCTTTGGAACTGTTCGTGGACAGAAGAATCTGTGGACGAGTGAACTCATGAAGACTGTTTCCATTGGCGATAGTTGCAGGAAAGTGCTCGTGAAGGTGAATAATCCAGATGCTGTTTGAATGGCAAAAGAGACATTTTTTAGATTCATAAAGCGAAAAGCAGTGCTTGTGCTTGTTAGCAATTTAGGCTGTATTGCCTCTGGCAATGCATGATTACAATTCTCCCGCAATCTGTGGATGCATCCATTCGATAATTTGAAGTGTATAGGATTGCACCACTGCACTGTCCATTGATTTTAGATTATAGCATTGACAGCTAGCGCGTTGCCCATTAGGCCCGCTTAAATTTTTGCAAGGAGGGAGCTATGCAGCGGCTATGGGCGGCGGTGGTGTTGGCTTGGGGATTGGTGTTTTTGGTGGCCCAAGGTGGAGGGGCAGCGGGTTTTGGTATCTATGAATGGAGTGCCCGGGGCAATGCCCTTGGCGGGGCCACCGTGGGGCGGGCGGACGACCCGTCCGCTGTGGCGAGCAACCCCGCGGGCATCACCCAGCTGCAGGGCGTCCAGGTGCTCGCAGGAGCCACGTTCATCCACCCAGTGGTGGATGTGCGAACTGGAGCGACCTGGACAGGTTCCGACCCGGATGCCCTCTGGATTCCGCCGCATGCCTACGCCACGGCCCCCATCAATGACCGGCTGGCCCTCGGTGTCGGGGCCTTTTCCCGCTATGGCCTGGGTTCGGTCTTCGACGAGGATTGGCCGGGCCGCTACAATTCCTACGAAGCCATCATCCGCTCGGTATCCGTGACCCCGGTCATGGCCTATCGTCTCTCGGACCAATGGTCTGCGGCGCTAGGGTTGGATGCCACGTTTTTTGAATTCACCAAGCAGCAGAAGATCGCCAATGCCGCCATTTCACCGCTGCTGCCAGCTGGGGACAACAATCTCAAGCTCGATGCCAATGGCATGGGCTATGGGTTTGTCGCTGGACTCCACTACCGGCCATGTCCCTATGCCCGCCTTGGTCTGACCTACCGCAGCCCGGTGACCATGAAGGTGCGTGGGGAGGCTGATTTTAGCCGCTCCCTTGGCTACGCGGCCGCAGCCAGTGCCAATCCCCTCCTTGATGGGTGGCTGCGGGATTCCCGGGCCTGGGGCACGGTGACGCTGCCGGATTCCCTCTCCTTTGGCCTGGCGGTGTACCCGTGGGACAAGCTGAGTCTTGAGGCCGGGTTTGTGTACACATGGTGGAGCAAGTACGACGCCCTGACGGTCAACTATATCCAGCCAGTTATCCCGGGAGGAAAGACCCAGACCTCTTCACCCAAGGATTGGCAGGACGTGTGGCGTTTCAACGTTGGCGTGGAGTATGCGCTCTTGCCCTGGCTCGATGTGCGGGCAGGCTATGTGTACGATATGTCACCGGTGCCGGATGATACCATTGACTACATGGTGCCGGCCAACAACCGCCATCTCTACAATGCAGGCCTTGGCTTCCATTGGAGCGATTGGAGCGTGGATCTCAACTATACCTATCTCGTCATCGTGGACCGCGACATCGATGCCCGGCCCAAAGACGGCATCGTGGCGGGTGAAATTGACGATGGCCATGCGCACATGGTGGGCGTCTCCGTAGGCTACACTTTTTAATGATCGTGCCCATGCGCCCAGCGTCCCTGTCCGACGGGGGGCTCTGGGTGCATGGCCATCATCTCCAGGTGCCGCAAGGGTGCTGGCGTGGGTGGGGCTTGCGCGCTGCCCCTGGCAAGGCTGCAACGAAAGATACTCCAGGGCCGAGATAGTGCAGGAGGCTGCCGGGATTTCCCGCGCGCTGCAGAGCTGTCTCAGGACTATCGTGGCGGATACCTCAAGAGGCCTGGGATGACGACGCCGGTGGGGGGGTGCCCTGGGTCGGCGGGCAATGCAGGAACAAAAATGAGGGCGTGATGCCCTGGGCTCAGCTGGCCTGCGGTCAGTGGTTTTCTAGTGGCAAATCCATAGGGTGGCCCAATGGAGGTGCCGGAAGAGGCGCATACTCACTGAGCCGAGGAGATGGAGAGAGTGGGTCTCGCCCTTGCCCGTGCGGCCTAGGCCCACAACCCCGTAGGGGACCTCTTGAGTGTGGTGGAGGATGGTCTCGGCTGGGTCCTCGCCGTCGAGGACGATCTCGTGGATGCGCTCTGGGGCGATGCCGCCGCCAAGGAGGATGTCCCGGGCCTGGTGCAGGACGAAGCGAATCTGCTCCCCTGCCGTGCTGCGTGCGATGTAGGCCACGGAAATCTGATGCTGGGGTTCATCGCGGAGCATGTAGGCGAGGTGGTCAGCACATCGCAGGCTGGCGGGCGAGCCATCGGTGCACAGCAAGGCGTGGGGCAGCGGTTTTTCTGTGCTGCGGCTCACCCAAAGGGGGATGTCCATGGGGGTGACGAAGACCTGCTTGCTGACACTTTCGGAGAGGAGTTCTTCGAGGCGGGAGATGCCGCGTCGGCCCAGGCCAATGGCGTCATAGATTCCAGCGAGCCCCTCTTGGATGATGTCGGTGGCAGTGCCGAATTGTTTGTAGCTGACTTTTTTGTGGATATTGGCCGCGGGGAAGCCTTTGGCCGTCATGAAGGCAGCAGCGCGGGTGAGGGCCTCTTCGGCTTGCTGGCGAATCGTGGCCTCGCGGCGGGCCAAAAGAGGGAAATCGGCCACGATATCTGCCTCGCTTAGCCCTGCCCGTGGGTTGGGAGCCACGTAGAGGAGGGTCACGTGGAGAGCCTGGGTGTGTTGGAAATAGCCGCAGACAAAGCGCAGACTACACAAGCAACTTGGGTCATCGCTCACAGTGAGGAGGACATGTTTGTCCATGGGCAGGGCTCCTGGGCAAAGGGGAAGTTCGCTGTTGGCTTTGCCAGGCAAGGCGCGTAGGCGTCAACGCCGACGTCACCGAGGAGGAATATGGTGTCGGGTTTGGCCAAAAACGCATCTCTTGTGGCTGGCGCCACGTTGGCAAGTCGAGGTCTTGGTTTCGTGCGGGACATTATTATGGCCCATGCCCTCGGCACCTCGGGGATGGCGGATGCCTTTTTTGTGGCCTTCCGCGTCCCCAACCTGTTGCGCAGTCTCTTTGCTGAAGGCTCGCTGGCCATGGCCTTTGTGCCAACGTTCGTCAAAATTCGCGCTGAGTCGGGAGTTCATGCGGCCTTTGTCGTGGCGCGTTCGGTTCAGGTCTGGCTCCTGGGCATCCTTGGGGTGCTCACCGTTGCGGTGCTCCTTGCCCCAGAGGCGGCCACGATGCTCGTGGCCTCGGGCTTTGCCGTGAAACGCCCCGAACTCTTTGCCCGCACGGCGGAGCTCGTGGCCATCTGCTTCCCGTACATCCTCTGCATCTCCAGTGTCGCCCTGTGCATGGGGATCCTCAATGCCTGCGGCCATTTTCTTCTCCCGGCCCTCGCCCCGTGCCTGCTCAACATCAGCCTCATTGCCGCAAGCCTCATCGCCCTGGCCGTGCATGGGGATGTGGCCTTGTTTTTGGCCTGGGGCGTTCTTGTGGCTGGGATCGCTCAGTGGCTTCTCCAGCAGCCAGCCCTCCTGGGGCTTGGGTTTTCATGGCGTGGGCCGGTGGCGCTTTTCGGCCCAGGGGTGCAGCGCATCGCTCGGCTCATGCTCCCCACGGTCCTCGGTTCGGCGGTGTACCAGCTCAATATCCTCATTGGTACGGGCATGGCCTCGTTTCTCCCCGAAGGTTCGGTCTCGAGCCTCTACTATGCGGACCGCCTTTTTCAGTTCCCCCTCGGGGTATTTGGCGTAGCTGTCGGGGTTGTTGCCTTGCCCTCGCTCTCCGCCCTGACGCGTCTCGACGATCGGGGGCGCTTTGTGGAGGTCTTGCGCCAGGCCTTGGGGCTCACCCTCTTTGTCAATCTTCCGGCTGCCGCAGGCCTGGCGGGCTTGGCCTTTCCCATCGTGGACACGCTTTTTGGCCATGGTCGTTTTTCCGCTGCGGCCATTAGCACAACGAGTGCCGCCCTCATGGCCTATGCCCTGGGCTTGCCAGCCTTCTCCTGCGTGCGATCTCTGGTGTCGGCTTGTTACGCCTTGGAGGATACCCGGACTCCGGTCCGTACCGCCATCGTCTGCCTCGGGGTGTATGTGGTGGTCGGCCTTGCGGCCATGCCCAGTTGGGGCGCGGTGGGCTTGGCGCTGGCTTCTTCGGTGTCGGCTTGGGCCAATGTCCTGCAATTGGGCTGGGGGCTGCGCCGGCACCTTGGGCCGTGGGTCGGCCCCCTAGGCCCGTGGGCGGGCTATGCCCTTGGCAGTGGACTCGTCGGCTTGGGCTGCTCCACCCTGTGGTCGTGGGGGGGGTGGGCCTTGGCGACCATCCCGTTGTGGGCCCTTGCCTACGGTCTGGTGGCCTTGGCCATGGGCGCTCCGGAGGCTCAACTTCTTGCGGCTGCGATTCTCCGTCGTTTTCCTCGGTGGAGGGGGCTCCTTGAAGGCCGCCGGTCTTCCGACTAACGAGGCCGCTTGTATGCTGCACAACTTGTGAGGAGATTATGATTCGCATCAACGAGCACTACCAGAAACTGACCGCTTCGTATTTGTTCGCCGACATCGCCCGCCGTGTGGCGGCGTACTGCCAGGCCCATCCGCAGGTGCGGATTTTGCGCCTGGGCATTGGCGACGTCACCCGCCCTTTACCGCCAGCAGTGATCCAGGCCTTTCACGAGGGCGTGGAGGAGATGGCCCGGCCCGAGACCTTCCGGGGCTATGGTCCGGAGCAGGGGTATCCTTTCTTGCGCGAGGCCATTGCCCGGGAGGATTTTCAGGCCCGCGGCGCCCAGGTGGAGGCCGATGAAATCTTCGTCAGCGATGGGGCCAAGTGCGATGTCGGCAACTTCCAGGAACTCTTTGCCCAGGACATCCGGGTGGCGGTGCCTGACCCTGTCTATCCGGTGTATGTGGATACGAACGTCATGGCCGGCCGCACTGGGGCCTTTGCCCAGGGCCGCTACGAAGGACTCGTGTATCTTCAAGGCACGAAGGCCAACGGGTTTATCCCGGATTTGCCCTCGCAACCGGTGGACCTTGTCTATCTCTGCTCGCCCAATAACCCCACCGGCGCCACCATGACCCGCCAAGACTTGGAGCGCTGGGTCGCCTGGGCCCAGGAACACAAGGCCCTCCTCCTCTTTGATGCCGCCTACGAGGCTTACGTGCGCGATCCTGCCTTACCGCGTTCGATCTTTGAGGTCCCTGGGGCCCGCCAGGTGGCAGTGGAATTTCGTTCTCTCTCCAAGACCGCGGGATTCACGGGCACGCGCCTTGGCTACACCGTCGTCCCGAAAGCGTGCCTTGCCTACAGCGCCGACGGGACACCTCATGCCCTCCATGCCCTGTGGAACCGCCGCCACACCACAAAGTTCAACGGCGTATCCTATCCGGTGCAAAAGGCTGCGGCCGCCGTCTTTTCCCCAGAAGGTCGGGCGCAATGCCAGGCCCTGGTGGACGGATATCTGGCCAATGCGGCCCGCATCCGGGCCTGCTTCAAGGAGCTCGGGTACTATTGCGTTGGCGGCGACAATTCGCCGTATGTATGGGTGGAGTGCGGCATGGATTCCTGGGAATTTTTTGACCTCCTCCTCACCCGGGCCGGAGTCGTGTGCACCCCCGGGGTTGGCTTTGGCGCTTGTGGTCAGGGCTATGCCCGATTCTCGGCCTTTGGTAGCCCGGAGACCGTGGAGGAAGCCATGGAACGCCTGCGTCGCATCCTGCCGTCTCGGCCATGACCTTTCCGTGTGGATTGTGCCAACCGGGAACTGGCTACCGTTTTTCTCTCGATGCCTTGCTCCTGGCGGCCTATGCCCAACCCCGGGGTCGGTTGGGCCTCGATTTAGGTGCTGGCTGTGGAGTGGTGGGCCTGGGGATGCTTTTGCGCCATCCAGCACTCTCCATGCTCGCCGTGGAGCTCCATGCAGAACTGGTAGCCTGTGCCCATGCCAATGGGGGCTATTTGGGGGTGGCCGAGCGTTTTTTCGCCATCCGTGCGGATATCCGTCACCTGCCCATCCCTGCAGAATCCGTGGACTTTGTCGTGTGTAATCCCCCGTATCGGCGGCCAGGGACAGGCCGGCAGAACCCGGACCCCTGTCGCAGTCAGGCCCGCTTCGAGACCACGGCCAGGCTCACCGATTTTCTCCAGGCCGCCCGCTTCGCCGTGCGCAATCGCGGTCGCTGCTGGTGGGTGCTCCTGGCCGATCGGCTCGACGAGCTCCTCGCCGGCTGCCTCGCCCAGGGCCTGCGGCCCAAACGTCTTTTGCCGGTGGCCCCCCATGCCGGTGCCCCGGCACGATTGGTCTTGCTGGAGACCGTTAAAAACGGTGGGCCCGGGCTGACGGTCCTCTCTCCCCTCGTCCTCCACGACACCGCAGGGCCGAGGCGGTTTGCCGCCTCGGCCCTGCAATTCTGTCCGTGGTTAGACGGGGTGGCGCATCTATCCTAAGGATTCACCCGATGGAGCGGCCGGCCCTCTCCTTTTCGGAAGAGAGCAAGACCGACATTTTTCTTGGAGGGCTGCAGCAGAGGCATCCGTCGGTCCCGTTTTCTTGGGTGCGGGCCTCTTCCGTTCCTTGGGGCAACGCAAGAGAAATGGCCATCTTTCGTGCTCTTGAGTGAAACGGCGCGCCATGCACCATCACCTTCTTTCTCTTCTTCACTTGCTCATGCGGCCAAGAATAAAGGCGAAGATGGCCGTAAATACAAGCATCCCCACGACATAATCGGTGTTGAAGGCATTGTGGAAGGTAGCGACGATATGCTCAAAGGTGTCTTTGATGGGATAACTTTCCTGCATAGTCCTTCATCAGCCTCATACTAAAGGGTTGATGGTATCTCGCACCCAGAAACTGAGCGTATATTTTTGTTGGAGTTCTTCTTTCAGTTCATTGAGTACTGATTTTTCCATGTCTTGGATGCGGATATAGACGTTGCGATGTCCTGGCTCTACGTTGTCATACGACGTCAGAATAGAAACCACCCGCGCTTTGTGGCCCCGCAGGGTGTCGAGAAGTTCTTTGAGGGTTCCGCGCTCGTCCCGCAGCACGACCCCGAATTGGATGCCCCCGTGGTACACGCCGGTGATGCTCAACAGGACCTTGTACACCTCGGTCTCGGAGACAATGCCCACCAGGGCCCCGGCGTCATTGAGGACCGGCAGGCCGGAGATTTTTTTCTGCTGCATAATGGCCGCGCATTTGAGGATGGTCTCGTTTTCGTTCACGGTGATGGGGTTTTTGGTCATGATGTCCCGAATTTTGACTTCTGAGAGGAGGTAGTAGAGTTCGTGGACATCCAAGGTCGTAGCCTTGGAGGGCGAAGCCTCTTTGATGTCCCGGTCACTGACGATGCCCACGAGCTTGCCGTTATCCACTACGGGCAGGCGACGGATGCCGTGCTCTTTCATGATTTTGGAAGCGCGCATCATGGAGGTCTCGGGGTCCACAGTGATGGGATTGGCGCTCATCCAGTTTTTGACGATCATGGGGATACTCCTCAACTGCTGGGTTTAGATACTACTGCTCCGGTTGGTAGCTTGTTTCTGGGGCGTCGTCAAAGCACGGTGACAAGGACTGGAGGGCAAGGGTGGGGAAAAAGGTCCACACGGCGGTGGGCCATGGGGTCTAGCCCTGCCGGGACTGTTGGCCTGGTAATCTCGCCCAGGAGCATACCGGCAGCGGCCTGGAGTTGCGCTGTGACTCCGCTGGGGTCCACGATCATGGAGTATCCAGCGAGGGGAAATGGCGCTTCGCCGCTATGGTTAGCCGCTACGATGGTCATGGCGTTTTCCGCTGCCCGGGCAAGGAGCAGGGCCTGCCAGATGTGCCGCCGCTGCTGGGGCCAGGCGGCAGCTACCAACACCCCATGGCAGCCGGCCTGGCGGTAGGCGCGGAAGAGTTCTGGAAAGCGCAGGTCAAAGCAGATCGCCAGCCCCAGGCGCAGGCCATCCACTTCGATGGCTACTGGTCCAGGACCAGGGACAAAGACCGCGGTTTCATCGTTGTTTCCAGCACAGAAAAGGTGCAGTTTGGCATACGAGGCCCGCAGCGCTCCCGTGGCATCCCACACCACCAGGGCGTTGGTCAGCCCTTGGGCCGTGGGTTGGGCCACGCCTACGGCAAGGATGAGTCTGTGTTCGGTGGCGAGGGCGCTGAGGCGGGCGGCTGTCGTGGGCCACGCCGCTTGGGCGGTGGCGGCAGTGGCGGCAAGGTGGTAGCCGAGGTCCGTCAATTCCGGAAAAAGGACGAGGCGAGCGCCGGCGGCCTTGGCTTGGGCCACCGCAGTGGCGATGGCCGCAAGGTTGGCAGACCAGTTGCCGGGGTGGGGAGTGGTTTGGACAAGGGCGATGCGCATGGCGAGGCTAGGCGGGCCGCAGGAGGACGCCTGGGGCCAGATCCGGGTGGTGGCTACGAAGGATAATGGTGGTGCCACTGTGGACTGTGGTGCGGGCTTCGCCGGTCTCGGTCTCTAGACCATAGTCGTCCAGGCGAGGGCGGCGCAGCCCAGGGAGGACGAGTTCGAGGGGGGTTTTAGCTTCAAGGCGCAGGAGGACAGCGGCCCGGAATCGCCCGTGGCCGAGGGCCTCTTGGACGCGCAAGGCCGCCGCAAGGGGCAGGAAAGGCAGGGGGAGGCGGCGGCGTTGGGGAGCAAAAAATCCGGTGCTCAAGGGGCGGGAGGCGATGCGGGCAAGCTCTGGCCAGAAGCGTCGGGGATGGAAGGTGCCCGCCGCAAGGTCTTGCAGGGCAGTGGCATAGATATCCGTGACGGTGGCGAGGTAGGCGAGGCTTTTGGTCCGTCCCTCAATCTTGAGGGCGGTGATGCCGTGGCGGGCACACCACGGCAGGGCATGGAGGAGGCAGAGGTCGTCACTGGCGAGGATCTGGGAAAACTCCTCTTCTTCTACGAGCTCCCACAGCATATCCCCGGGACGGTAGCGCTCTTCGAGGGCGAGAGCGCGCACCGTATAGTCATAGCGGCAGGGGTGGGCGCATTCGCCGTGGTTGCCGGAGCGGCCAAGCAGATAGGCAGAGAGGAGGCATTGGCCAGAGATGGCCATGCATTGGGCGCCGTGGACAAAGATTTCCAGCTCCATTTCCGGGCAGGCGCGGCGGATGGCACGGATGGCCCCTGCGGAGAGTTCCCGGGCCAGGTTGACTCGGCGGGCGCCGTGCTCCTGCCAAAAGCGCACGGCCCAGGCATTGCTGGTATTGGCTTGGGTGGAGATATGCATCGGCAGGTGGGGCAGGCGCCGTTTGGCTTCGGCAAGGATGCCCGGGTCCGCGACGATGAGGGCATCAATGGCGCAGCTGGCCAGTTCGTCGAGGCGTCGCGCGATGGCGTCCAGATGGCGGTGGTGGGCAAGGATGTTCAAGGCGTAGTACACCCGTGCCCCATGGGCGTGGGCGAGGGCCGTTGTGGCATGGAGTTCCTCGAGAGAAAAACCGCCGGCGGCTTGGCGCAGACTCAGGTCTGGTCCGCCGAGGTAAATGGCCTGCGCCCCGAAGTGCAGGGCCATTGCAGCCTTGGCAGGGGTGCCAGCAGGGGCCAGGAGTTCCATGGTTAGTCCACCGGTAAGCCCAAGTGGGCGCGGGCCGCTTTCATGCGCTCCACGAGGGTGTAGGGCCCATACAGGCCAGTTTTGCCTCTTCCCAGGGCAATGGAGGGCTTGGCGTCCCCGTGGAAATCCGACCCAGCACTCATAAGGAGTCCGAAGTGCTCGCAGAGTTCCTGGTAGAGACGGGTCTGTTCTGCGGTGTGTAGTGGATAAAAGACCTCGATGCCGTCGAGACCCGCGGCCTGGAGCTCTCGCACGGTGGTCTCAAGGGCAGGAGGATCGAGGAGGAGGGTAGAGGGATGGGCGAGGATGACCGTCGCCCCTTCGGCCTTGAGGGCAGAAATGGCCTGATGCGGCAGGAGCTTGGCCTTGGGGGCGTAGCCGGGGGTCCCTGGTCGCAACCAGCGCTGGAAGGCCTCGGTGAGGTTGGCGGCATGTCCTTTTTGTACGAGGAGCTGGGCAAAGTGTGGCCGGCCGACAACGCCGCCCGCAGCAAAGGCTTCCAATTCCGACGCCTCAATGGCCACGCCATGGCGCTGGAGGTTGTGGAGGATGACGAGGTTGCGCTGGGCGCGCTTGGCGGCCAAGTCGTGGAGCAGGGCCGGTAGAGAGCGCATCTGCCGCGGCAGCCAGAGCCCGAGGATGTGCATGCTGCCATGGGGAAAGCTGACGCTTAGCTCACAGCCGCGGATGACCTCCACCTTGCAGGCCGCCTGTGCGGCTTCGTCGAGACCGGCGATGGTATCATGGTCGGTGAGGGCAATGGCCCTGAGGCCGAGGGCTTCGGCATGGCGCACCAGGTCCGCAGGGGAGAGACTGCCATCGGAGGCCGTTGAATGGGTGTGGAGATCGATTTCCGCCATATCCCCTCCTGGGGGACACATCCGAGGGTGATGTGCAAGCGTCTTGGTATGGGAATCCGTGGGCGTGTGGAATGTTTCTCCTCATGCCTGCCTGTTTGGCGTCACGCCTGCGCGTCGCTCTTCAATGCTGGGGAGTTAGTGGAAGGTCCTGCGCGGGTCCCTTGCGAATCTTTCTTCAGGCAGAGGAATCCCTCCTGGCAGGCTGCTTCGCCGCTCCAAACGCCTTTTTGGAGTGCCTGTGTCCTGGAGGGGCTCATCCTGGTGTGGGCTACTGCGGTGGAGGAAGGCCGGGAGAACTCAAACTACTTGAAGCGGTAGGTGATGCGCCCACGGGTAAGATCATAAGGCGAGAGCTCCACCTTCACCCGGTCGCCCGGTAAGATGCGGATATAGAATTTGCGCATCTTGCCCGAGATGTGACCGAGGACGCGGTGTCCATTGTCGAGGCGGACGCGGAACATGGCGTTGGGCATGGCTTCTTCCACCACGCCTTCCAGTTCGATGCATTCTTCTTTGGCCATAACCTTCCTTGTTGAGTGGGGTGCGAGAGACGAGGCCCCATAGCCTGGCCTGGGGGCATTGACAAGGCACGAGATGGTCTTGCCCGCCGTTTGGGGGCAGCCCCCCGGCCCAAGGAGGAGTGGTGGAGCCAAGGGGGGGTCACGAGGGCCTTCCTTGCTCCAGGGCCCGGGAGGCCGTTGCGGACGCTGCAACGAAGGGGCCCTCGCGTTGGGTCCGTCGTCGAGGAAGCTTCCCGACAATGATGAGGCCCTGGCCCTGTGGCGTTGGGCGCAGGGCCTCTTTGGCTACGCCTCGAGGGCGTGGAGGAGGATGTCGCCAAAGGCGGCACACCCCACCTGCTGCGCCCCGGGCATCTGGGCCGCCAGGTCCACGGTAACGGTGCGCTGGCGTATGGCCTGGGCCACCGCCTGGTGGATGCGGGCAGCGGCCTCGCGCCAGCCAAGGTGCTCGAGGAGGAGCGCCCCGGAGAGGATGAGGCTGCCGGGGTTGGCGAGGTCCTTGCCGGCAATGGAAGGGGCCGTTCCGTGGGTGGGTTCGAAGAAGGCGAGGGTATCGCTCATGTTGACGCCAGGGGCCAGCCCTAGGCCGCCCACCTGGGCCGCGAGGGCGTCGGAGAGGTAGTCGCCATTGAGGTTTGTTGTGGCGATGACGTCGTAGGCCTCAGGCCGCAGGAGGACCTCTTGGAACATGGCGTCCGCGATGCGGTCCTTGATGATGAGTGCTGCCGGTGGGCAAC
This sequence comes from uncultured Desulfomicrobiaceae bacterium, assembly GCA_937989665.1. GTDB lineage: Bacteria > Desulfobacterota > Desulfovibrionia > Desulfovibrionales > Desulfomicrobiaceae > Thermodesulfomicrobium. Next base: position 15,335 of record CALKRN010000001.1, read on the forward strand.
TTTCCTGACCTTCGGGGACGACCTGGCCAGCAAATTCTTTGGCCGCCACTTCGTAGCCCCAGGCGCGGAATGCCCCTTCAGTGTATTTCATGATATTGCCCTTGTGCACCAAGGTGACGCTGCGCCTGCCCTGATCCAGGGCAAAACGGATGGCGCGGCGCACCAGGCGCTTGCACCCGGCCTCGGTCATGGGCTTGATGCCGAGGGCGCTTGTCGGCTCCACAGCGCGGCCCAACTCGTCCCGCAAGAAGGCGATGAGACGGCTGGCCTCTGGGCTGCCTGCTGGCCACTCAATGCCGGCATAGACATCTTCGGTGTTTTCCCGAAAGACCACCATGTCCACCCGTTCCGGGTATTTGACCGGGCTCTCGATGCCCGGGAAATAGCGGATAGGGCGGATGCAGGCATAGAGGTCCAAGGTTTGGCGCAAGGTGACGTTGAGACTGCGGAAGCCCCCGCCCACTGGGGTCTCCAACGGGCCTTTCATGGCCAGGCTCGCTCCTTTCAGGGCCGCAAGCGTTGCTTCGGGCAGGTACGAGCCGGTGGCGGCAAAGGCCTTTTGACCTGCCAAGAGCTCCTGCCACACGAGGTGGCGGCCATCGGTGTAGGCCAGCTCCACGGCGCGGTCGATGACCGGTCGGGCCGCCCTCCAGACCTCTGGGCCGATGCCATCGCCTTCAATCCAGTACACAATGGGCTTCATGATCGCTCCTTGAGTAGAAATGATGCCCTCAGGCGAGGGGCCGTGTCTTTCCCCCTTTGTGTTGTCCCACAATGGTCGCCATGTTGATACCTTCAGGTGGGAGGAAAGGGGGCGAAGGTACATCTGCCCCGCGAGGATAACGTTTTCCCGAAGATGCCTGCTGGGCGTGAAGGCTGTCGTTGGCGTGAGGGCGAAGCCGCGTCAAGAGGCCGCCAGGGGAGGCGCTCCGTGCTCTCGGTGGACGGCAGCGGGCGAGGGCGGGGTAATGATGCCGCCGCTCATGATGAGCTTGAAGGCATCTTCTACGGTCATGGTGAGCGGGATAACTTCAGTCTCCGGAACAAGGAGGAGAAATCCTGAAGTTGGATTTGGCGTGGTAGGGAGAAAAACGTTGAGGACCTGTTCTTTGGTTTGCTCTTGGACCTCGCCCGAGGCAACTCCAGTAACAAAGGCAATGGCGTAGACACCTCGCCGGGGGTACTCGACAAGCACCACCCGCTGGAAATCTTTGGCTGGGCCGTGGGCCAGGGTGTCCACAAGTTGTTTGACAGCAAAATAGACCTTGTTGGCGAGGGGGACGCGAGTGATGAGGCCATCCCATAGCCGCAGGAGCTGGCGGCCCAGGTAGTGGCGCACCATCATACCGGTGATAAGGAGGATGGGGATAAGGAAGATGAGCCCCAAGCCAGGAACAGGGAAGGGCAGGAAGGTCTCCGGACGCCAGGCACGGGGCAAAAGGAGCAAGATCTGGTCAATCCACCCCAGCACAAGGCGGACAAACCAGATGGTGACCACCACCGGCAAGAGGGCAAAGAGCCCGGCAAGAAGGTTGGTCTTGAGGAAGTGGCGTACGCTGGGCATCGGTAGCTCCGTGGTCTCGTTATCCTGGCAGCGGCCTTGTGCCAAATCTTGACGGGCTGCAAGGGGGCTGCATAAACGAGTCACTCCCCGCGCCCGTAGCTCAGATGGATAGAGCAGGAGCCTTCTAAGCTCCCTGTCGAGGGTTCGAATCCTTCCGGGCGCGCCATTTCGTGAAGGCGGCCATTCCACACCCCGTTGAGCGCCCATTTGTTGGGATCCCCTGGAAGGAATCGTCGCGAGCGGGATGAGGCGCAGGCGTCCGAAGTGCAGGGGCCGAGGCCTAACAAGGAGCCAAGCTCGTGACCGAAGACGGCGCAAACTACACCGGCGTCCGAAGTGCAGGGGCCGAGGCCTAACCAAGGATTAGGCGAGGTTCCGCGCACCGCGCCACGCGAGCCTCGACCGCGCAGCAGATGTATTCAGCGTTTCCCTAACGCTGCCTTGATTTGGTTTCGAACCAGCAACAGCGCTCCATTCCCCAGCGAAGCGACATCCTACACGACGCAGCCGTCCGTGCATCTCCTTCCAGAAACCGAGTCCTCCATCCGAGGAAAGCGGCGCTTTGTCTTCTGTGGCCCAGAGGCCCTGTCCGTGGCCTGTCGGATTGCGTGCATCGCCGCCAGCCACGATGCGTTCCTTGGCCTCCTGCCGTCCCCAATTCCCCATACGGTCCCTCTCCCGCGCCGCCTGGCCGAGGGCAATGGCGAGGTAGCCTCCGCTGTATGCCACTTTCCCTGGGAAGGGACCTATTTTGGGGAAGGACCCCCCCCGGCAGGTTCCCGTGGGGGCCGAGTGCGGCGTTGGCGGGCCTTGCGCAGCCACAGCAGCAGGCGCTCTTCGGCTCCGATCCCCTTGGGCCGGTAGAATACCCGGCCGGCAAGTTCTGGAGGGAGGTAGTCCTGTTCAATCCACCCATCCGGATAATCATGGGGATATTTGTAGCCCTGACCATAGCCCCATTGCCGCTGCAGGGCCGTGGTGGCGTTGCGCAGATGCAAAGGAACGGGCCGAGGGCCGTTTTCTCGGACTTCTTTCTGGGCGGCGCGGTAGGCGGCATAGGTGGTGTTGTTTTTGGGGGCCAGGGCCAGATAGACGGTAGTTTCGGCCATGGGGATAAACCCTTCGGGCATGCCCACGTGCTCCACGGCTTGGTGGCAGGCCACGGCCAAAGGCAGGGCTATGGGGTCGCCGAGGCCGACATCCTCGGAGGCCGAGAGAATGAGGCGGCGGGTAATAAAGCGTGGGTCTTCCCCGGATTCCACAAGACACGCGAGGTAGTAGAGGGCTGCATCTGGATCGGAGCCGCGGATCGATTTGATGAGGGCGGAGGCAAGTTCGTAGTGCGAGTCGCCGTCACGATCACCGCGCAAGATGACTTCCGGGAGACGGTTTTTGAGCTGCTCAGGGGCTTGGTCTGCTTCGGGCAAAGTGAGGGTAAATTCCACGAGGTTGAGCAGCGTGCGGGCGTCGCCGTGGCTGGCGGCGGCTAGGAGTTCAAGGCTCGCCGGAGGAAGTGTTTTTCCTATCCGCTGGAGGGCCCGTTTGGCCACGGCCATGAGCTCGGCACTGGAAAGAGGACGGAGCCGCAGCACGTGGAGGCGGGAAAGGAGCTGCTGGGTGATACTAAAGGACGGATTTTCGGTTGTCGTGGCCAGCAGGGTCAGTTCGCCGCTTTCGATGAGGGGCAAAAAGAAATCCTGCTGGGCCTTGGAGTAGCGGTGGAGTTCATCGAGGATGAGGATATCCTTGCCTTCCAGCTGCTTGCGCAATGCGGCCAAACCCACTTCCGGGGCCGAGAGGCGCACAAACGGCCGCCCGCTGGCCTGCGCCAGGAGCAGGGCCACGGTGGATTTGCCGCATCCCGGCGGGCCGAAAAGGAGCAGGCTTGGCAGTTGGGGGGCAGCCAGCAGCGCCTGCAGCCGGTCGCGGAAATGGCCCTGGCCGATAAAGTCTTCCAGGCGGGTGGGCCGCATGGCCTCGGCAAGGGGGCGAGGGCTCATGGCGTGGCCACTCCCAACACCGCGGCCAACGTCTGCGCCACGGCCTGTCCCCGATCTCCCTGGGCGCTCCAATGGAGAAGGCGTCCTGACCCTTGGAAATTCAGGTTCAGGCGCAGAGAAGGCACGACTCCCACTGGCAGGCGTTCGGCCCATTCCACGATGCACAGGACCTGGGGGTCGGCCAGGACATCTTCCAGTTCCTCGCCAAGGGCAGCCCCTGTTTCTCGGTAGAGGTCCACATGGACGGTTTCGGGAAGGGTGGGATAGCGGTTCATGAGGTTGAAGCTCGGGCTCGCCACCTCGGCCTGGTCGCCGCCAGGCAAGTGTTCCACCAGGGCGCGTACCAGGGTCGTTTTGCCGGCGCCAAGGGGGCCGGAGAGGAGAATGGGCAGTGGGCCATGGGTGGCAATGGCCTGGGCCAGGGCCTGCCCCAGGCGCCATGTGGAGCGGAGGTCCGGCAATGGGATGGTCATGGGCGCAGCAGGGTCTGGATGATGTCCTTTTTGCCCACGATGCCAACAAGCTGGCCGTTTTCCATCACCGGCAGGGAGTGGAACTTCTTGTCGACCATAAGGGCCGCGACGGTTTCAATGGGGGTATCTGGGGTGATGGTTGTGACTTCTGTCGTCATGGCATCGGCAACGGTGGCTGCAGCGATGCGCCGTACCTCCTGCTCGTACTGGGAGAGGGACCCGAGGGGCAAAAAGCCGTCGAGCATCGTGAAGATCGAGGGCACGGGGAGCTTTTTTTGCAGCCGTACAAGGTCGCTTTGGCAGAGGATGCCCACGAGGGAACCATCGGGGGCGAGCACCGGGGCGCCGTTGATGTCGTGGTTGAGGAGGATGCGCGCCGCGGTGAGGATGTCGGTGTCGGGTGACAGGGTAATGACGCGGGTCGTCATAAGGTCACGGGCAGTAGGCATGGAGAGACTCCTTACGAGCTTGGGGAAGGTGTTCGGCGATTTCCAGCGGGGTATTGCCGCGGAAGGGAAAAGTGCGTGCCAGAAGTTCCCCGGCTGCGCCATGCCAGTACACTGCGGCCATGGCCGCTTGGCGTGGGGGGAGCCCTTGAGCGAGGAGGCAGCCCAGAAGACCAGCAAGGACGTCACCGGAACCGGCTACTGCCAGGGGAGGACAGCACCAAGGGGAGATGGCCAGGGGCTCGCCAGGGCTGGCCACCACCGTGGCGGCCCCCTTGAGCACGAGATGGCTTGCTGGCACCATCTCCAGCCAGCGTCGGGCTGCAGCAGTGCGGTCCGCGTTGATGGCCTCGGGGGTGGTCTGCAGGAGCCGGGCCATTTCCCCAGGGTGCGGGGTGAGGACGACCTCAGGGGGAAGATGGGGGGTCCAGTCGCGGTGCTCGGCGAGATGGAAAAGGGCATCGGCATCGAGAACTAGGCAGCGGTGGGGATGAGCGTGGAGATACGCGCCCACAAAGGCCGCGGCCTCTAGGGAGCGTCCTAGTCCTGGGCCGAGGATGACGGCATCAAAACGCTGCTGATGCTCTAAAAGGCAGTGGCTGGCGGCCTCACCCCATTGGGGGCCAAGATGGAGGGTCATGGTTTCTGGAAACGGGGCGCCTTGGGAGAGCAGCGGCCCTGGGGCAGCCCAGGTCACGAGCCCGGCACCAGCGCGGTAGGCGGCGCGGGCGGCCAAAAGCGGCGCCCCGGTGAGGCCAGGGCTGCCGCCCACGACGAGCACGTGCCCCGCACTGCCCTTGTGCATGGCCAGTGTGGGGACGGGCAACCAATCCCATACCTCGGGGCCAATGGCCACATGGGCCGTGGGATAGGCGGCCTTGATGTGCCGGGGGATGCCGATCTTACCCACCACCAGCTCGCCGACGAATTCCCGAGCCTCAGGAAGGACGAGGCCGAGCTTGGGTTCCTCGAAGGTCACGGTGACGCTTGCCCGCACTGCCCGGGGTTGGGGGGTACCGCTTTGGGCACAAAGGCCCGAGGGGATGTCGAGGGAGAGGACAAAGGCTCGCTCGGCTAACCGGTTGATGGTCTTGATCCAGCGTTCGTATTCGGGCCGAAGGGGCCCCTTGAAACCAGTCCCAAGAAGGGCATCCACCACGATGTCCACTTCGTGGAGAAAATCGCGTTCGTACTCCGGCAAATAGGCACAGAGGACGTCGAGGCGCTGGAGGAGTTCTAGATGGTAGGCGGCATCTCCGGTGAAACTGGCCAGGGGTTTGGCATGGAGCACGAGGACCCGGGCGCCGAGGTTGGCCAAGTGCCGGGCCAGGGCAAAGCCGTCGCCGCCGTTATTTCCCGGCCCAGCAAAGATAACTACGGCCTTCCCACGCACCCTCCCCACCCGTTCCTCCAAGACCCGCAGGGCCGCTCGACTGGCATTTTCCATGAGGATGACCCCAAAGAGGCCGAACTCCTGGATGGTGGCGGCGTCCCAGCGGCGCATCTCCTCAGGGGTCGGCAAGGGATGGAGCATCGGTTTTCCTCGGTGGCGGTTGGGGTATCGGCGAAGGACGAGAAGAGTCTGGAGGATGTATAGCCCAAAGGGGCGAGGCTGGCAAGGGAGGCCTCGAAAAGAGCGGAATGGGACCAGCGTTTGGGGGCGAAGGGGGAGGACTCGACCAGGTCTTTATCCAGCGCAAGGATCAAGACTCGCCCTGTACTGCGGCCACAAAGAAGCGGGGCGGAAAAAGCCACCCCGCCTGGAACTGTGGAAGGAGACAAGGGTTAGAAGACGGTCAGGGCCTCATGACACCGTGTGGTACATGGAATTCATGGTGATCAACGTGCCTCCTTAGGTTGGGTGGTCCTGGTTGCACGTTTGCCAGCCGACGCGCCTTGGTGTGGTCTGATGGCGGCCACGTCTGTCGTGCCTGGCGCCATCTTCGGAAGGCGTCCCTTCCAAAGTGTGCACACGAGCAATAGGTGCGCTTTGAAGCAAGTGGTGTCAAGGGAAACCGTGACCCTATGGGGAACTTCCTGGACCGCGTTCTGGGTTGTGCGCAGGACTTTGCGCAAGAAAGGCCGTGGAGCGTCGCCTCTGGCGCCTTACCGGGGCTGGGGAGTCTTGCTCAGGGCTTGGCGCACGTCGGGGTTTGACTGCCTTAAGGGATGGCAACGGAGCTCTTGGCCTTTTCCACCGGGTGTTGGGGAGGGTGCAAGCAAGGAGTTTTCAGCTGAAAGAGGGCTTGTTTTTTGGTCCACGCTAGGATAGAGTCCCACTATCCCGGTCTTTCCAGCGCATAAGGAGGGTTAGAACATGAAAAATCTCAAGTTGGGGATGAAGATTGGTCTTGGATTTGTGCTTGTTTTGGGCATTATGGTTGTTTTAGGAACCTTCGCTTTTCTTGGAGCGCGGGGGATTGTCGATAGTTCGGAGCGAATGGTGCAGCAGTATGTCCCGGAAGTAGAGGTTGCCGGGGAGGTGCAGCGCGATACCTTGGTCATGATGTACGCCTGGCGCGGCTACGCCTTTACCAAGGAAAAGGTCTTTCTGGAGCAAGGGCGGGAGGCCATAGCGACCCTTGATAAAAGCATTGCCAAGGCCGAGGCCTTGGCCGCCGCGCATCCCGAACTGGTGAAGCTCAGAGAAGGGAGCACGGTGGTTCGGGCAAAGGCCACACAGTACTTTAAGCTAGCCGATGCCAGTGTGGCGGCTACTGAGGCCCAAGAGAAGGCCCTCGGGCAGATGAAAGACCTGTCTGCCGAGTATTTGCGGGCATGCTATGCCTTTTTGGAGAGCCAAAATGAGGCCTTGGTCAAAGAGATCCAAAGTGGGGCCGCTGCAGAAAAAATCCTGGAGCGGCATGCCAAGATTACGTGGGTCAACGACCTTATCGACTTGGGCAACGCCGTGGTGCAGGCCACGTTTCAGGGATTGGCAGAACGCAAGCCCGAGGTCCTCGATGGGGTGATGACCAATTTCGAAAAGATGGTCTCTACCCTTGAAAAGATCAAAGCGGTAACCCGTCTTGAGGCCAACGTACGCCAAATTGAAATCATCCGCCAAACAAGTTCGGCCTACCGGGAACAGATGCGGCGCCTGCGCGAGGCATGGGTAGAACTGGAGAACCTGAACAAGCAGCGTACCGCTGCCGGAAACGAGGTCCAAGCCGCTGCGGCTAACGTCATGGCAGCAGGGCAAGAGGGTATTCAGCGCTTAGCGGCAGAGGGTTTAGCGCGTTCCACGGCAACAATGATGAGCATGGGGATCGGGGTGCCGGTGGCCATCCTTTTGGGCGTGGTGATTGCCGTGATCCTTACCCGGCTTATTACGGGGCCGGTGGCCAAGGGCGTGGCCTTTGCTCGCAGCCTCTCCGAAGGAGACCTCACCGCCACGGTGGATGTGGATCAAAAGGATGAGATTGGTATCCTGGCGCAGGCCTTAAAGGAGATGAGTACGCGGTTGCGGGAGGTGATCGCCCAGGTGCAAGCCGCTGCAGACAACGTGGCCTCGGGGTCCGAGGAGCTTTCGGCCTCGGCCCAGCAACTGTCGCAAGGGACCACGGAACAGGCGGCCTCCATCGAGCAGGTGAGCTCCAGTATGGAGGAGATGAGTGCCAATATCCGTCAGAACGCCGACAATGCCATGCAAACCGAGAAGATTGCGGTGCAGGCGGCCCAGGATGCCCAGTTTAGCGGCCAGGTGGTAACCCAGGCCGTGGAGGCCATGAAGAAGATCGCCGAAAAGATCTCCATCATCGAGGAGATCGCTCGGCAGACGAACTTGCTTGCCCTCAATGCCGCCATTGAGGCCGCCCGGGCTGGCGAGCATGGGAAGGGGTTTGCCGTGGTGGCGGCGGAAGTGCGCAAGCTTGCGGAGCGCAGTGGTGCGGCTGCTGCTGAGATTAGCGAACTGTCTTCTTCCACTGTGGGGGTCGCGGACCAGGCTGGCCAGATGCTTGCTAAGCTTGTGCCCGACATCCAACGCACCGCTGATCTTGTGCAGGAGATTTCGGCGGCCAGTAAGGAGCAAAGCGCAGCGGTAAACCAGATCAACACCGCCATTCAGCAGCTCGATCAGGTTGTCCAGCAGAACGCGGCGGCAGCGGAACAGATGGCCTCCACCTCGGAGGAGCTCTCCAGCCAGGCAGAACAGCTCCAAAGCACGATCAGCTTTTTCCACCTGGGCGTGGGAGGAAGTCGGGTGACCCGTCAGGCCCCGGTGGCGCGGCGTCAGGCCCCGGCTCCCAAAGTCGCCTCTCTCGCCGCGAAGAGGCCGAAGGCTGCGCCGCAAGGAGCAGGCAGTGGGATTGCCCTCGACATGGGCAAAGATGCTGAAGACGACGAATTCGAACGCTTCTAGCCCGAGGAGCCGCCCATGAGTACGACGAGTACCAAGCAATATCTGACCTTTACCCTTGGCGGCGAAACCTTTGCCCTGGAGACTGAACGGGTGCGGGAGGTGATCGAGCTCATTCCCATCACCCGCATCCCTCAGACCCCGGAGTTTGTGCGTGGGGTCATCAACCTTCGCGGCCATGCCGTGCCTGTGGTGGATCTGCGTCTGCAATTTGCCTTGGCTGAGGTGCGCGATACGGTAAATACCTGCATTATTATCGTGGAGGCAGAGCTGGAGGGCGAGCGCCTCGCCATGGGTGCCATCGTCGATGCGGTGCGCGAGGTCTTTGAGATGGACGAGGCCGACGTCAGTCCGCCGCCGCGCATGGGGGCAAGTGTCAAGGCCGAGTTCCTCAAGGGTATGGGCAAAAAGGATGATACGTTCATCATGATCCTCGACATTGACCGGGTCTTTTCTCCAGAAGAATTGGCCCTGGTACAGGGGAGTGCCGTGGGATGAGCGTTGGCGAGTCCATTGTGGCCGATCTGCGGGAGACCTTCGCCCAGGTGGCGGCAGCAGCGCCGCAGCCGGTAATGTCGCGAGAGGCTGCTTTTCTCGCCATCGGGGAGGGGATTTTTGCTCTGCATGCCCGGGTGCAGGAACTCACGACGCAGGCACAGGCCCTTGCAGAGACGATGGGAGGCGCCGATCTGGAGGAGGTTTTGGGGCTGCTGAACCACGAATTGGGGCTCTTGCGTCAAGGTTGTACCAGTGAGGGCAAAAAGGGGGGAGAGGGGCTCGAGGAGACCATTCGGGCATTGGAACGGCTCCAAGGGGCGGCGGCACCCCTGGTGCGTCTTGTGCGCTCCCTCACCATGCTCGGGATTGCCGTGAAGATCGAGAGCGCCCGCATGGGAGAGGAGGGCCGGGGCTTTGCGGCCTTGGCCAGCGACGTGGAAGGCCTTGCCCGGCGCATCCCTGAGCAAGCGGCCACCATTACCACCGAAGTCCTGGCCATGGCGGCGGAACTCAGGGCCCAGGCCAAGCAGATTGAGCAACGCCGCCAGCATGAGGAGGCCTTGGTGGCGAGGGTGTTGGACCGGTTGGGGCACGAACTGGCCATTCTCGGCGACCTCTCCCGCCGTTCCCACGCCCTTGGGGTGGCTATCCAGCAGGCGGCAGCGGCGGCCAGTGGGCACATGAATGCCCTTGTGGCCGGAGTTCAAATCCATGATATGCTCCGCCAGCGCCTGGAACATGTTGCCGAGGCCTTGACCGAGGCCCTTCGTATGGCGGCAATAACTCCCCCGGACCCTCTGGCCATGGTTGCCTCGGTGGTGGACATTGCCGAGCTTCAAAGACGCCAGCTTGCGGCCTGTGGCGTTGATTTGTCCCAAGGGGTGGAAGGCATGCTGGCCCACATTGCGGGTCTTGGGCACCAGGCCGAGACCTTGGCCCGTCAGGCAGTTTTGGCGCTGGAAGGCGAAGGGGCATCGGTCCTGGCCGCGGTGCACCAAGAACTCGCCCCCCTTTCGGCGTATGTGAAGTCTGCTGCGGACGAGGAGATGACCATGGCCAAGGCCCTTGCCGAGGCCCAGCAGCGGGTGGTCGGTTTGGGTCGGTTGGTGGAAGGCATTGAGAACATTGGCATCGAGATCGAAATTGTGGCCCTCAATGCCAGTATCCGGGCGGCCCGTGCTGGGGCTGCTGGTCGCTGTTTGGGGGTCATTGCAGGAGCCATTCAGGAGATGTCTACCCAGGCTCGTCGGCAGACCCAAGGCCTGGCTGCGACCTTGGAAGGCATCCTTGAGGCCGCTGGCCAACTGACCGAGACCCAGACAACTAGTGCGGTGGGTACGGCGGTGGAGCGTTTTGCAGAATTCCTTGCCCGGTTGGAGGCCATGGCTGAGGCTACGGGACGCCAGCAAGCGGCCTTGGCCGAAATCGCTCGGGCTGTGGGCCAGGAGAGTGCTCGACTCCAGGCCGTGGTGCAGGGGCAATTGCCGGCAGCCGCTGAGATCCAGCGTCTTGCCGAGCGCTTGGAGACAGCCATTGCCCCGTGGCTGGGGCATCCTGATGTTGCCCTGTCGCCGCGCTCTGAGGTCTTGGCGGACCTTGCCCACCGCTACACCATGGAACGGGAGCGGGCCATTCACGCGGGCACTACCCCCGCCAGCGAGGACCTCGGAGACAATATTGAACTTTTTTGAGGGAGATCGAGTGATGTTCCATTCCCATATTGATCCTGACCCGCCGACGCTCATCCTGCAGGGAGATCTGACCATCGAGCACGCCCAAGACATCCACGCCCAAATGGTGGCCTCGCTTCCTCGGGAGGGCACATTGACCGTCACGTTGGCGGCAGATGAGGTGGACTCGAGTTTGCTCCAATTACTTGCGGCCTTGGCGCGGGAGGCAAGGCAGCGAGGTCTTGGGCTACGTGTGCGCGATTCGGGCCAGGTCCAGGCGTTTTGCCTACGTGTGGGGGGAAAGGTGCTGTGGCAAACCCTTGGCGCGGAGGTGGTCACATGAAACGCATTCTTACGGTGGATGATTCATCCAGTGTCCGTCAGATGGTGCGTCTGACCTTGGAGGGAGCGGGCTATAGTGTAGTGGAGGCGGTGGATGGTCAGGATGCCCTCACGAAAGTTAGCCCACCGCCAGATCTCATCATTACGGACCTCAACATGCCCAATCTCGACGGCATCGGGCTTATCCGCGCCTTGCGTGCCCAGCCTGCCACCAAGTTCACCCCCATCCTCATGCTGACAACAGAGTCCCAGGAAGTAAAAAAACAGGAGGGCAAGGCTGCTGGAGCAACCGGCTGGATCGTCAAACCCTTTACCCCGGACCAGCTCGTGGCTGTGGTGCGGAAAGTCCTACGCTAGGAGGTGCCATGCATCCTGACGACAAAGCCGCCCTTCACCGGCAGGCCTTTCTTGAGGAAGCCGCGGATCTCGTGGCTGAGTGGGAAGAGTGCATGCTCCTGCTGGACCGCGGCGTGGACCCAGACACCGTGGATCGGCTCTTTCGCGCGGTCCATACCCTCAAAGGGGCGGGAGCCATGTTTGGTTTCGAAGACCTGGCGGCCTTTCTCCACGACCTCGAGACCGTGCTTGATCAGGTGCGATCTGGGGAGCGTTCCATGGAACGGCCCCTCGTGGATCTGCTTTTGCGCAGTCGGGATCATGCGGCGGCCATACTCCAGGGGGGTGGTTCTTTTGCCGAGCGGCAGGAGATCCTTGCCCAGATGCGAGGATTTTTGGAGCAAACCAAGGCCGCAGGCGAGCCAGCTGGGGTTGAGGAGCAACGTGCCGCGGCCACCGAGGATGCCGTAGCCTCTGGGGCTGCGGGGCCACCACGGCTCTGGCGGATTCGCTTTCGCCCTCAAACCGATATCTTTCGAACTGGCCTGGACCCAGCGCGGCTCATCGAGGAGCTCGCTACCCTCGGGGAGGCCGAGGTCATTCTCCATGATGAGGCGGTGCCCCCTCTTACGGATCTTGACCCGGAATCATGCCATCTTGCGTGGGAAGTTTTACTGACGACTGCGGCGCCAGAGCCGACGATCCGCGATGTGTTCATCTTTGTGGAAGGCGAAGCAGCGGTGCGCATCGAACCGGTGGACTACGAAGGCGAGCGCCCGCCCCGTTTGGGGGAGATCCTTGCCCATCGCGGCGATGCCGAGCCTGCAGCCATTGAGGCGGTCTTGGCGGAGCGCAAACCGGTGGGTGAGGTCCTGGTGGAGGCTGGGGTGGTGGCACCAGCCCAGGTGGCTGCGGCCTTGGCTGAGCAGCGCGGGCTGTCGCAGGTGCGTGCGGCCACTGCCACAGAAACAGCCACAATACGCGTACCCGCAGCGAAGCTCGATGCCTTGGTGGACCTTGTGGGGGGGCTTGTGACCGCCCAGGCACGGCTCTCGCAAGTGGCCTTGGAGCAGGGCTTGGGGGTGCTTGACGCGGTGGCCGAAGAGTTGGAGCGGCTTACTTCGGCGTTGCGGGATACCTCGTTGGGGCTGCGCATGCTCCCCATTGGCTCGACCTTTTCCCGTTTTCGCCGCCTTGTGCGCGATCTGTCGGCAGAGCTCGGCAAAGATATCGTTTTGGTCACCCGGGGAGAGGAAACTGAGCTGGACAAGACGATGCTCGAGCGCCTCGGGGACCCCTTGGTGCATTTGCTGCGCAATAGTGTGGACCATGGGATCGAGCCTCCTGACGAGCGCGTCGCCAAAGGGAAGCCGCGCCAAGGCACCATCCTGCTGGAGGCCGAGCATGTCGGCGGGGAGGTGGCCATTCGGATCACGGACGATGGCCGCGGCATCGATGCCGATCGGGTGCGGGCCAAGGCGGTAGAGAAAGGCATTATTGCTGCGGATATGGCCCTTTCTCGGGAGGAAATCCTCCAGCTCATCTTTGCCCCCGGCTTGTCCACAGCCCAGAAGGTCTCCAACGTCTCCGGCCGTGGGGTGGGGATGGATGTGGTGAAGCGGAACATCGAGGCCTTGCGTGGACGGGTCTTCCTGGCCAGCACCATGGGGCAGGGGACGACCATTACCATCCGTTTACCGCTCACCTTGGCGATTATCGATGGGCTGCTTGTGCGGGTGGAAGATGCCTTTTTCGTGCTCCCCCTTGCGGCGGTGGAAGAGACCGTGGAGCTGACCGCCGCGGCGCGGGCCGCTAGTGCTGCCCGGCTCATCCCGCGCCGCGGCGAACTTGTCCCCTACGTCAGCGTGCGGGAGGCCTTTGGGGTTCCTGGAACCCCGCCGGCCATCGAGCAAGCGGTCATTGTGCGGGTCGGAGATCGCCTCCTTGGAGTTGTGGTGGATACTGTTGTGGGCCAGCACCAGACGGTCATCAAGAGCCTAGGGCGGGTATTCCACCATGTGCGTGGTATCTCTGGGGCGACCATCTTGGGCGATGGTTCCATTGCCCTCATTGTGGACCTCCCTGCTTTGGCACCATGAGCGGCATTCCTTCGATGCACCCACGTGAGCTGAAGGCGTTGGGGGATTTTATCTACCAAGAGCTTGGTATTGTTATTACCCCGGCCAAAAAGACGATGCTAGAGGCCCGGTTGCATCGCCGTTTGCGTGCCCTTGGCCTGACTTCCTACAGCGAGTACCTGGACTATCTGCGTTCCGCCAAAGGCATGGAAGTGGAACTGCCGCAGATGGCCGATTGCGTCACCACCAATACCACCTGCTTTCTGCGCGAACCGCAGCATTTTGCCTTCCTTGCTGAAACGGTGCTCCCCCAATTTCTGGAGCGGCATCGCGGCGAGGTTTTTCACTTGTGGAGTGCCGGGTGCTCGTCTGGGCAAGAACCATACACCCTGGCCATGGTGCTTAGCGAATTTCGGGAACGTCATCCGGAGTTCATCTTTTCTATTCTTGCCACCGATATCTCCACCCGCGTCCTCCAGGAGGCACAGCGCGCCATTTATCCTCTTGAGGATATCGAGTGTGTGCCGGTGGCGTGGCGGCGCAAGTATCTTCTCCGAAGCAAGGACCGATCCCGAAATCTGGTGCGGGTGGCCCCGGAGATCCGGGCCAGGGTGCAATTTCGGCGGCTCAACTTTATGGAAGAATGGCACTTTCGAGAGCCCATGCACGTTATCTTTTGCCGCAACGTTATGATCTATTTTGATCGGGCCACCCAAGGTCGGCTCTGTGCCAAGTTCTGCCAGGTCCTTGTGCCAGGGGGCTATCTCTTCATTGGCCATTCCGAGAGCCTCTCCGGCCATGACCTTCCCTTGCGGCAGCGCGTCCCGGCAGTGTACCAGCGCGAGGAGTAGCGCGGCGCAAAGGGTCCGGCGCACCACCGGGGCAGGTGACGGGCAAGCCGCGGACGATGGAGGAGACGAATCTGGTAAATCTGTTGCGGTAGTCAGGGGCAGGTGGTGGGCAAGCCGCGGACGATGGCAGATGCGAGACGCTGTCATGACCAATGGAATACAGTTCCATCACCCCATATTCCACCTTGGCTACAACGCGCGGAGCTCGATGCCGTCCTTGGTAATGGAATACGGTTCCATCACCTCGATACCCCATCCCATTTTGGACAAAAGCAAGGTCTCGGTCTGAGTGCCTATGGGGCTTGGCCGTTGCCGCAGGGCGGTTTGTTTCCGTTTGCCCCAGGATTGCGCAGGTTTTTGACCAAGACCGTGCCGCTTTGGGTGTGGAAGAGGAGCTTTATTCCTGTGGCGCCGCCCAGGCGTTCGGCCACAATGGGGATGCCCAGTTCGGCAAGGATGGCCCGGGCCATGGTCGTGTTTTTGCTTCCCACTGTCTCCTGAGGACGCAGCCCCAACGACGCCGCCCCGCCAAAGAGTTTGGCAACCAGGGCCTGCCGGGGGATGCCGCAGCGCAAGAAAAGTTGGACGAGGAAGTAGGTGCCCGTATCCACGTAGCGGAAGGCCTCTTCCTCGCGGGCCAAGGGGACCTGGGGGGCAGCAGGGAGAAAGGAATGGAAGATCCCGCCTGCCGCATAGCTGGGGGCATGGAGGACAACGGCCACGCAGGAGCCGAGCACGGTGTGCACGAGGGTGGGGCGGGTGAAGAGGCCACCTTCGCCAATGTGGAGGTAGCGTTGGGGAAGATGCGACCAATGAGGGGTTTGAGGGGGCCTTGGTACTGCTTGGCGGTTCATGGGAGCCATTGGTCACGCTTCTCGTAAGGAGGGTTATGCTTGACGAAGGACGTCGCGCTCTTTTTTTGACATCGTTGCATATCTGATGGGTTTTCTTAGCAGGGCCCACGTCGGGGAGACAAGGTTTTCTTTTCTCGTTGGAAACAGCGCGTATCCAGGTGGAGGGGAAGGCTTCCCAAAAAGAGGAAAGGATGATGGAGCTTTTGGAGACGAGCTTGCAGAGCACAAAGAATCCTTGCCCCTCCAGCGGAGGGGCCTCAAACGGAATGGACCGGTGGGCAAAGAACCCTGCGCGCCGCTGACGACCCCCGACAGAAAGAGGCCTCAGACGATGGAGGGCGCTTTCTAAGCCAAGATTATGGGTATGCTTGAGGAGAGAATGACGCTTCAAACGCAATGGATGGCGTCAGTGGGCAAAGGACCATTCCTTGCGGGGATGGAAATCTTTTCTGCCAAGGGGCCGCTACGGTGATGGAGCGCACCTCTTTTTCGTTGTTAGCGAAGGAATTGCCGTATCTTGTGGCCGCGCTCACCCCCATCTCCACCTTCTTCCATGACCCGCGCCCTTTTGCCGCCTTAGAGCAGCTCATGGACCATCGAGGTCTGGGGATTCGCCAGGTGGTTGTCCTTGGGGCAGACCCAGGATTGGAGGCATATGGCGTGGCCTTGCGTTTGGCAGAGTTAGAGCGCCAGGTGGCGCTCCCTCCCGTTGCTGTCCTGGGGCTCCTTTTGGTGGAAGAGGATGTTCCCGTTGCCCGGCGCGGGGTCTATCCCCTCTCGGTTCTTCCTTCTCCTCCACCGCAGTGGCTTCGGCCTTGGCTATGCCGTCATCGCAGCCAACAGCTGCTGCGTATCGCCCCCGCTGTCCGTGCTCGGGTTCGCTTCCGGCACTTTGTCTGGCCAGGCCCATTGCGCCTGCGGGAGGCCGTGGACCTTTTGTGGTGTTGGGGGGTGTTCTCTCTCTTTCGTCCGGAGTTGGCCGAACGGTTCCTTCTTGCTGCGGCCCGTGCTGTGCGGCCAGGGGGATTTCTTATTACCGATGTTCAGGGGGAAGTCCAGTTGAGTCGCTCTGGGTTGCGGGGGGTGATGCCCTTCGTGTACCAACTTCCTAAACTACGGAGGCAGGCATGAAGACCCGTGTCCTGGTGGTCGATGACTCGGCCCTTGTGCGCCAGACCCTGACATCTCTTCTCGAAACGGACCCAGACATCGAGGTCGTGGGAAGTGCCAGTGACCCGTTTGCGGCTGCCGAAATCCTGCGCCATACTGTGCCTGATGTCATCACCCTCGACATCGAGATGCCGCGCATGGATGGCCTAACCTTTTTGCGCAAGATCATGACCCAGCACCCCATCCCGGTGGTCATCTGTTCGTCTTTGGCCGAGCAGGGGGCCGAGACGACCCTCAAGGCCCTGGAGTATGGGGCGGTGTCCATTATCCAAAAGCCCAAAATTGGGACCAAACAGTTTTTCGAAGAGTCCCGAGTCCTCATTTGTGATGAGGTCAAGGCCGCGGCCCGGGCCAAGCTCAAGCCTTATCTCCCCAGCCCTGAGGTCACCCCCAAGCTCTCAGCAGATGTCATCCTCCCGAAACCTAAGGGACAGGCGATGTTCGAAACCACCGACAAGGTGGTGGCCATTGGTGCGTCTACGGGCGGTACCGAGGCCTTGGCCCGGCTTCTCGCCGCCTTGCCTGGGCATAGTCCAGGCATCGTGGTGGTGCAGCACATGCCCGAGCAGTTTACTCGAGCCTTTGCCCGTCGCCTTGATGGGTTGTGCGCCATCAGTGTGAAAGAGGCCGAAGATGGTGACCCGGTGCTGCGGGGCCATGCCCTTATCGCTCCGGGAGGGCGGCATATGCTCCTGACCCGCAGTGGGGCGCGCTACAGCGTGAAGATCAAAGACGGGCCCTTGGTGTCGCGCCATCGCCCATCGGTCGATGTCCTTTTTCGCTCTACAGCCCGCTACGCCGGAAAAAATGCCGTGGGCGTTATCCTGACGGGCATGGGCGATGACGGCGCCAAAGGCATGCGCGAGATGCATGATGCGGGCGCCTATACCATTGCCCAAGATGAAGCGAGTTGCGTTGTCTTTGGCATGCCCAAAGAGGCCATTGCCGCCGGCGGAGTGGACGAGGTGTTGCCGTTGGATGCCATTCCGGCGGCCATTGTGCGGGTTTGTGGGGGGAGTGGGATACGGAAAGCACCCTGAGGGGGAAGTGGTTCCATACGGAGATTTTTTTGTTTTTTGGCCCTGGGGTATTCAATGCATGGAGTGGATTTTATTGCTCTTTTGGCATAGAGATTTTAGATGACATTGGACAAATGTCCCGTATCTGGGGAGGATTTCGATGATTGATTGGAAGGCCATGGCGGTGCGATTGGGGCCAGAGCTCGCTGTACGCTATGGGGCGAATCTAAAAGGGGAGATCCCGCGGCGTCTGGAGGAGGTCCATGAGGCAGTGGCACGCCGTGATATTCGAGCGGTGGAGCGCATTGCCCATAGCCTTAAAGGCATGGCCGCTAACCTAGGAGCTGCTTCTGCCCGGGCCGCGGCCTTGGCTGTTGAGGAGGCGGCACGGGCCGTGGCCTGGGAGCAGGTGCCCTCCCTGGTGGCGGCCATGGCTCAAGAGATGGCCGCGGTGGTGGTGGGATTGGAAGACTATCTTGCCCAGGCCCTATGCTCGACCAAGGAGGACGCCATGCGGATTCTTGTGGCAGAAGATGATTTTTCAGCGCGGTTGGTACTCCAGCGCCTGCTCAAGGAGTACGGCAGTGTGGATGTGGCCGTGGATGGCCGCGAGGCCGTGGAGGCCTTTCGTGCTGCCCTGGAGACCGGGGAGCCGTATCGCCTCGTATGTCTTGATATCATGATGCCGGAGGTAGACGGCCAAGAGGCCTTGCGCCAGATGCGTGCCCTGGAAAGAGAGTTGGGGGTCCCCTCGTGCCGTGGGGCCAAGATTGTTATGACCACGGCCCTTGATGATCCGAAGACCGTGGTGGAAGCCTTCAAAGGGTTGTGTGATACTTATATAGTGAAACCCATTGATAAAGAAGCCCTGCGTCTAGCTCTGGCGCGCGTGGGTCTACTTGAGGAGTGAGCCGTGGATGAGTTGCAGGAAATCCTAAATGAATTTGTCGATGAGGCCACTGAGGTGCTGGGCAATGTCATGACAGACCTCATGGATTTGGAAGGGAGCTTTGACGATGAAGTTATCAACCGGGTGTACCGGGCGTTTCATTCAGTGAAGGGCAACGCTGGTATGCTCGGCCTCGAGCGCCTCTCGGCCTTTGCCCATGCGGCGGAGGACGTCCTCTCCCTGGTGCGGGAACGTCGTTTGGAGCCAGACAAGGACCTGGTGACCCTCTTGCTGCGGGCCGTGGACACCATGATAGGGACTCTCGAAGATATGCGCTGCGGTCAGGGTGATGTCCGAGATGGAGGTGATATTAAGGAACAGCTGGCGGCGATTGTCCAAAAGTTCGGGGGGCCGAAAGCGAAAAAGCGGCCACCAGCGGTGGTAGAATGCCCCATGATCGAGTCGGATTCCACCCCACCCAAGAAGGAGGTTCGTCCTCCCCACGATCTTCCCCACGATCTTCCAGAAGATACGTCCCTAAACCTGAGGGCCAAGGTCAAATGCGAGGCTCAAGATGACCAAAGGATGCCTCAGGCCGCCGAATCTTCTGTCCTTGCGCCTCCCAAAAAGAAGGAACCAGCAACCTCGGCAGCTGCGCGAGCCCATAGCGTGGACCGCAATGGGCGCTTTCCTCGTGGGGCTTCTCGGACCCAGGAAGCGCCGCTGCGTATCCTCGTGGTGGAGGACGACTTTTCGGCGCGGCAGCTCCTTGTCAATTTTCTTGCCCAGTTCGGGACCTGCCATGTGGCCAAGGATGGATTAGAGGCCATCCATGCCTTCATCCAAGGACACGAAACCGATCAAACTTATGACCTTATTTGCATGGACATTAAGATGCCGGTCATGGACGGGCTCATTGCTGCCCGTACCATGCGGGAGATTGAACGTGGCAAGGGTCTCGAAGGCACGGAGGCCGAAGCCATCATCGTCATTACGAGCTCTGTGGAGGACCCGGTGGCCGTGATCAAGGCCTGTTATGAGTGTGGCGCGAATTACTATTTCCTCAAGCCCCTCGACATAGCTCAAGTGCGGCGCCAACTATTCAAGATGGGGCTCACTGCCCTGCTCGAGGGCTAACTCATGGCAACGCCCAGCTACTATGTCGGCATTGGCGCTTCGGCAGGAGGCCTGGAGGCCATCGAGCATTTTTTCCGCAACATGCCGCGGGTCTCGGGCATGGCCTTCATCATTATCCAGCACCTGTCGCCGGATTACAAAAGCCTCATGGTGGAGCTTCTCTCCAAAAAGACCCCCATCCCGGTCCACCGGGCGGAAGATGGGATGGAGGTGGAGGCTGATACGATTTATCTCATTCCCCCCAAGAAAAATCTCTACATTTTCCACGGGCGGCTCGTGCTCAACGAGCAGGAAACAAGGGGGATCAACCTGCCCATTGACATCTTCTTGCGTTCTCTTGCCGAAGATCAGGGGGAGAAGGCGGTTGCCGTCATCCTCTCGGGGACCGGCAGCGATGGCATGCGCGGGGTGCGGGCCATTAAAGAGCATGGTGGCATGGTCATGGTCCAGGATGAGGCGAGTGCCAAGTTCGACGGCATGCCCAAGGCCGCCATTTCCACTGGTTTGGCGGACTTTATCCTTCCCCCCGAGGATATGGCTGCCCAGCTCCTTGCCTTTGCCAAGCGCCAGCCCCTTCTCATGGAGAGTGGCCACGAGGACGTCCCGGAAAAGAGCGGCATTATCAAACTCTTTGCCCTCATTAAGAATAAAACCAAGGTGGATTTCTCGTACTATAAGCCAAGCACGGTGAACCGCCGCATCGAACGGCGCATGACCGTCACCCAAGTGGCGAGTCTTGAAGAGTACATCGATTATGTGCAAAGCCACCCGGCGGAAATTGGCGCCCTCTATAAGGAATTGCTGATTGGCGTGACGAGTTTTTTTCGTGACGCCGAGGCCTTTGAATACTTGGCCCAAAACTGCTTACCACCGCTTCTGCAAGGAATCAGTGGCCGCGAGGTGCGCTTTTGGGTGGCCGGCTGCTCCTCAGGAGAGGAGGCCTATAGCCTGGCCATCCTCGCCCGAGAGTACATGGAAGAATATAACGATCGAAAGCAAATCAAGATCTTTGCCACGGATTTGGACCAAAATGCTATTCAAATTGCGGCATCGGGTTCATATCCAGAGAGTATTGCCGCTGATGTCAACCCAACACTGCTGACTAAATACTTCCATAAAAATGGAGATTCGTTTCAGGTTGCTCGGAGTATCAGGGAGATGGTCGTCTTCGCACGCCACAATCTCATCTCTGATCCGCCCTTTACGAATATTGATCTCATCAGTTGTCGCAACTTGCTCATTTATCTCCAGCCGGCCATTCAACGGAAGGTTTTTGAGTTCTTTAATTTTTCTCTGAACCCAGGTGGTATTTTGTTTCTGGGGTCGAGTGAAACCGTTGGAGAAGCCTCGGTGTTCTTTGAGCCCGTCCATCACAAGCACAAGATATTCCGTTCACTGGGTGCCCAGCGCACGGTCAAGACGACGGACTTTAAGCCCTTGCCCTACCAGCCTCCAGGGAGTCCGCTTTACGATTCCTATGCCCAATTGCGTCGGGGCCTTGGGGCAGTGGATGAACGGGTGCTGGAGCGTTTCCTTTTGGGTCTGGAAGGCGACATCCTGCCCTTGTCGGCTATCGTCAACGAGCAGATGGATGTCATCCACGTCTTTGGTGATGCCTCGGCCATTTTTCGTATTCCTTCTGGTCGGCTGTCCACGGATTTAGCCACCTTGGCGCGCAAGGAGCTGGCCATCCCGTTGACGAGCGCCACCCAGAAGGCCTTTCGCAGCGGAGAGCCGCAGGAGATTACTTTACTTGTAGGGGAAGGGGAGTCCCGGGAAACCATGACCGTGCGCGTGCGGCCCCTGCCTCAGCGCAAGGGCCACGCCAACTTGGCGGCTCTTATCTTCCTGCCAGCATCCTCCCTCCAGGCCGGTGGGGTTCAAACGGTTGTCTATGACCTCAACAAAGAGACTGAGGAACGCATCCGCGACCTCGAAACCGAACTCCAGCTGACCCGCGAAAACCTCCAGGCCACCATTGAGGAGCTGGAAACCTCCAATGAAGAGCTACAGGCGACCAATGAAGAGCTTCTTGCCTCCAATGAAGAGCTCCAGTCCACCAACGAAGAGCTCCAGTCCACCAACGAAGAGCTCCACACCGTCAATGCCGAGTATCAGAACAAGATCTATGAACTCACGGCCTTGCACCACGATGTGGACAACATCCTCAATTCCACGGGGATCGGCATCCTCTTGCTTGACGAGCACAAGGCTATTCGTCGCTTTTCGCCGCCGGTGACGCGCATCTTTTCCATTCTCGACCAGGATGTGGGACGGCCCTTTACCCATATTACCCACAATCTCGAAGGGGTGGACTTGCCTGCCTTGGTCGATGAGGTCATGGCCGCCAAGCAACCTCAAGTATGTGAAGTGCGCTCCCGCTACGGCCAAATCTACCACATGCAGGTCAGTCCTTATTCCGTGGGGCCATCGGAGTTCGCCGGGGTGGTGCTCACGTTTCTGGACGTTACCGCCACCACGCACATGCGCCGCGAGCTTTCCTTGCTGGAGCGCCGCCTCCAGGAAGCCTTGCGTCTAGCGCGTCTTGGGTTTTGGGTGGGACACGGCCCAAGGTTTGATCAGTATTGGGGCGAGGAGACCTTTGCCGTGTTTGGCTTGCCTCCCAAAAGCGCCATGTCCCTGAGCGAGATTCTGGAGCTCTTTAAGGCTGAGTACCAACCCTTGATCCATGACGCCTTCTTGCGTCTGGGCAAGGAACGCACCCCCATGGATATGATTGCCCAGCTCCGACCAGACTTGGGGAACAAATGGATCCGAGTCCTCGGGCGGTGGGAAGAGACGGAAGGCGGGATTGAAGTGCGTGGTGTCTACCAGGACGTCACCCATGTTCAAGAGCTCCGCGAGCGGCTTGCCCTTTTGGAGCGCGAAGGAAGGGGAGAGGACCTTTACCGCTACTTTTTTTCTTCCCTGCCTTACGGCGCGGTGGTCCAGGATGCCACGGGTCAGATCATTGATGCCAACCCCACTGCGGAACAGATCCTGGGGCGAAGCCTGGCCACCATGCAAGGACGGACCTCGGAAGACCCTGAGTGGCGGGCCGTGCGCGAAGATGGCAGCGAGTTTCCCGGTGCCGAGCATCCGTCTATGCTGGCCTTGCGTCGAGGTCAGGATGTCTTGGGTGTCGTTATGGGGGTGTGGCGGCCATCGGATCAGAGCTGGGTCTGGTTGCGGGTGAACGCCTATCCCGTGCGTTGCTCCGCTGAGGGGGCACCGTGTCAGGTACTTACCATCTTCGAACCAGTGGCCACCTCTCCCCAGCCACTTTTGCGGGGGAACGCATGAGCGAAGCTCGCCGGCAGCGTATCGAGACCTTGCAGCAGCGGGTCGATGCTGTAACCCAGGAGGGCCGTATCCTCCCCGAAGATGCAGCCCTTATTGAAGAATTGGTGGCAGAGCTTGCCGTGTACAAGGGTGAGCTGGAGGTGCAAAATGAGACCCTGCGCGAGACCATGGCCGCCCTTGAGGCATCGCGTGCCCGGTTTATGCGCCTCTTCCAGCAGGCCCCCATTGGCTATGCGGTACTCGATGCTGGCGGTGTTATCCGCGAGGCCAATGCTGCCTTGGCCGCACTCCTCGACCTCCCGCAGGACCGGCTCCAGGGACGGCATTTGTACCGCTTGCTCTCCCCGCAGAGCGCAGCGGCCTTTGCCTTCCGCTTCCATGAACTCCTCGACTCGCAAAATCCTCGCAGCTTTGATGGGGAGTTGGTGGCGTCTGAGGGGACGGTGGTGCCAGTGCGCTTTGTCCTCTCTTGCGACCAAGAAGCCTGCCCTCAGGAAGAAGGCCAAGTGCTTCTTGCCATCATCGACATGACCTTGGTGCGCCGGCGGGAGATGGAACTGGCGCGCGCCGTGGAGGCCGCTCAGGCCGCGGACAAGGCCAAAAGTGAATTCTTGGCCACCATGAGCCATGAACTGCGCACTCCACTCAACGGCATCCTCGGAATGCTGCAACTTTTGGCGGACTCCTCCCTGGAAGAGGAACAGCGTTTTTATGTGGAGCAGGCCCGTAGTGCTTCCCGCCACTTGGTGCGCCTGCTCTCCGATATCCTCGACTTTGCTCGTCTGGATGCTGGTCGGCCTGAACCGGTTTGGGAGCGGTTTACGCTGACCACCGATATACTCGAACCCATCCGCGGTGCCTTCCATCTCGAAGCCCAAAGTAAAGGTTTGGAGTTGCATCTGGAGGTGGCGCCCGAAACGCCATCTGGACTGGTAGGGGATGCAGGTCGCTTGCGCCAAATCCTCCTCAACTTGGTGGGCAATGCCATTAAATACACCCCCGAAGGCAAAGTCACCGTGCTGGTGGAGCCATGCCGCCAGGGCTTGCGTCTGTGGGTAGAAGACACGGGCGTTGGGATGGGGGATGCTTTCTTGGCTCATCTTTTTGAGCCTTTTCGTCGTGGGGCACACTTGACCTCCACAAGCGGGGTGGGACTTGGCATGGCCATTGTGGCCCGCCTTGTGCGGCTTTTGGGGGGGAGCTTGTGCGTGGCGAGTGCCCCGGCAAGCGGGACCACGGTGGTGGTCACTGTGCCAGCCCGGCCTGTAGGGGAGGTCGCCCCGACCGAGGCAGCTGCGGTGGTGGCGCCCGTGGAACCATCGTGTACGGGCCGCGTGCGGGTGCTGGTAGTAGAAGACGAGGATATCAACCGCTTTGTGGCGGTGCGGTTGCTGCGTAGCCGTGGATACGATGTGCGCGAGGCTAAAAATGGTGCGGAGGCCCTTGAGTGGCTTGCCGAAGAGTGCTTTGATGTCGTGCTTATGGATATCCAAATGCCGGTGCTGGATGGAATTGAGACGACACGCCGTATTCGGAGTTCTTCGCTGCCATACCGGGATATTCCCATCCTTGCCATGACTGCCCATAGCCTGCAGGAGGATCGGGAGCGTGTCCGGGCGGCGGGCATGCATGCCCATATCTCGAAACCGTTTGATATCGCTCAGGTTGAGGAGGCTATCCAGGAAGCGCTGGGCTGGCGGCAGGTGCGGGGGGATGTCGTATGAAGAGCTACCGCAGGATGAAGCCTGAGGAATTGGCCCATTTTATCCAGGCACAGGGGGTACCTGAGGGGGTCCGTCAAATCATGCTCGAGGTCCTCTGGGACCTGAAGCAATACGAAGAAGAACTCCATATCCAAAACGAGGAACTGCGCCGTGCGGCAGTGGAATTAGAGGCCATGGCCGAGCGCTACAGCACCTTGTTTCGCGCTGCTCCAGTGGGTTTGGCGCTCCTCGATCCCCGTGGTCTGGTCCGTCGGGCCAATGCCGCCATGGCAGACCTCGTGGGTGCGCAGGTCCAGCAGATCGAAAACAACCCGGTGACCATTTTTTTGCATCGAGACAGCGTTGAGATCTTTTTTGCCATGCTAGCGCGTGCGGTGCGGGGGGAGAGTCCGCGCGAACGATTGCTCTTGGCCGCCAACCAACACCCGGTCTCGGCAAGTCTTGGGCCGGTGGCGGCTGATGAGTTGATCCTGGCGCTGGTGGACCAGGGTCCGGAGGAGGTGGCGCGCGAAGATCAGCGCCGCGCCTTGGCCAGTTTTCGGACCTTAATAGAGCGGACGCCCTTGGGGTTATGTATCACTAATCCCAACGGAATATTTGAATATGTCAATCCGGCCTATTGTCGGCTCTACGGCTACACAACGGATGAGCTTGTGGGCCGTCACTTTACGGTGGTCGTACCGGAGGAGCACCGTGCCGCTCTAAGCGCTCTCCATGATCGGTTCATTGTAGGGGAGGCCGAACTGCGCGGGGAGTGGGAGGTGGTGCGCAAAGATGGACAGCGTTTGCATATCCTTGCGGATGCCGCTCGCATCCAGGGGGAAGATGGCGCCCCTCGCAAAGTGACTTTTGTCATGGACATCACCGAACGGGTGAACGCGGAACGCCTGCGTCAGGACATTGAGGCCATCGTGCGCCATGACCTGCGTGCCCCGCTGTCCGGCATTGTCGGCCTCACGCCGCTTCTCCTTGACTCCCCCCACCTCGATGCGGAGGAGCGGCAGATGGTAGCGGCCATCCACAAAGCGGGTCGCCGGATGCTGCGCATGCTGAGCGAGTCGGTCTCGTTGGTGGCCATGGAACGGGGAACTTACGAACTCAAGGCCCAGAGTGTGGATTTGAGGGCAGTCCTGCAGGAAGTTGTGGCAGACCTTGACGACTTGCGGCACCGCAAGCGGCTGCAGATAGAGATTACATGGAGCCAATGTTTTCACGAGCAATGTCTGGTCCTTGGGGAGGAAGCGTTGCTCTATTCCATCTTTGCTAATCTGATCCGCAATGCCATGGAGGCTTCGCCAATAGGCGCTTTGGTAAGCGTATCTAGCTTTTGTGGCCCCCAAGTCGTGATCACTATCCACAATCAGGGCACCATCCCGCCGGAATTTTTACCCCGACTGTTTGAGAAGTATGCCACCTGGGGCAAGCAAGGGGGCACGGGCCTGGGGACGTATAGTGCTCGGCTCATGGCGCGTACCATGGGGGGAGATGTGCTGGTAGAAAGCAGTGCGGGCGAGGTGCGGTTTTCGGTCATTCTTCCCGCAGCCACGGAGCACCATGACTGAAGAAGAATTGCGTAACCACATGCGCCTCGTGCGCCGGGAACTCGAGGAACTGCGGCAAACGAGCGCTATGATGCGGGCCATCTTTGAAGAGAGCCCGGTGGGTATTGCCGTATATTCTCCCTGGCAGGACGGCGAGGACTTTGTCTTTGTGGATCTCAATCCTGCAGGGGAGCGCTTGGTGGGGCTATCACGGGATATGGTCATTGGCCGTTACCTGTCCGACCTCTTTCCCGGGGTTCGGGCCATGGGGCTTTTGGATGCCTTGGCCACGGCCTGGCGTACCGGCACCCCCCAGCGTCTCTCTCCTCGGCAATACCGGGATGGTCGCATCCAGTTGTGGGCGGAAAACCACATCACTCCCCTTCGCACGCGGCATGTGATGAGT
The DNA here is from genome assembly GCA_937989665.1 of uncultured Desulfomicrobiaceae bacterium. GTDB lineage: Bacteria > Desulfobacterota > Desulfovibrionia > Desulfovibrionales > Desulfomicrobiaceae > Thermodesulfomicrobium. Next base: position 41,996 of record CALKRN010000001.1, read on the forward strand.
ATTTTTTTTGATGTCACGGGTTGGATTAAATGTCGGCAGGAGGAGCGTCGGGGGGTCGTGCGTTTTCGCCGCCTCTACGAGCGCTTGCATGAAGGTTTTTGCTTTGTGGGGAAGGATGGCCGCATCCTCGAAGCCAACCCCGCCATGGAGGCCCTGCTCGGGGCAGCCCCGGGAGGCCTGGTAGGGCAACGATGGGAAGCGCTCGTCTCCCCGGCTTCGCAGCCTGTGGTCGCGGTGTTGGACGCGTTGCTGCGAGAGCGCGGGTCAGCACCGCTTTTGGAACTGGAGTTCGTGGGCGCCGCTGGTCTGGTGCCGGTGCACCTGACTGCGTACCAGGAAGACGAGGGGTGGTGGGCGATGGTGCGCAATGCCAGCGAAGCCCGGCGCCTGCGGGAGCTTGTTGCCTGGCAGCAAAAGACGCAGCAGACCTATGCCGCCTTGGGGATTGCCCTCCTGGGAGAAGACGACCTGGAGACCTTGGGGCGCAAAGTCGTGGACGCGGCGGTGGAGCTTACCGGAAGCCAGTATGGCTTTGTTGGCTACCTGCGCGAGGATGGGACAATGGTGTCAGCCGCAAGTTCGATCGCCATGGCCGACTGCCAGATGCAGGAACGTCCCCTCGTGTTTGCCCATCTCCACGGCCTCTGGGCCGAGGCGATATGCACTGGCGTGCCGGTGCGGGTGGACGATGTGGCCAGCCACCCATTGGCGCGGGGCCTGCCCCAGGGTCATGTGGCCATCACCAGTTTTTACGCCTACCCCATTCGAGATGGGGGGCAGGTGGTCGGAGAGATCGCCGTGGCCAATGCCCCTGGGGGCTATGGGGACGAACGGGTGGAGGAGGTGCTGGAGCGGCTGGCAACCATCTATGCCGTGGCCTTACGCCGTACGCGGGCGTGGGAAGCACGGGTGGCCATGGAGCGGCAGCAGGCCGAAGTCGTGTTCCACAAGGCCCAGCATTTGGCCAAAGAGGCGATGGGTCGCCTTCTGCCAACGGCGGAGATTGTCCTTGATTTGGCCCTTCGCCTCGAAGACCAACCTTTGGGGGTGCGCCAGCGCGGCTACGTGGAGGGGATCGTGGAGAGCGCCCGGGGATTGGTGCGGGGGCTCAGCCAGGCACGGTTCCTCTTTGAAGACAAGAACGTGCTCCATGATGCGGTTTTCGATCTCCGGGAAACCTTGAGGCAGTTGGTGGCGGGGCAGCGCCCCCTGTGGGCGGCCAAAGGCCTTTCCCTCGAGCTTCACGTGGAGCCAGAGGTGCCGCAGTGGGTGCGCGGGGATGTGGGGAGGCTGAGCTACGTCCTTGAACAGCTCCTCGACAATGCCCTGGCCGCTACCGAAAGCGGTGGGGCGCGGCTGGCGGTTTTTGCCCTGCCGGAGCAAGCCGAGGGCGAACGCGTGGAGCTCCGGTTTTGTGTGGAGGACTCTGGGGTGGGAATCCCGGAAGGGCAGCAGGCCAATATCGCTACCTTTTTTGCGCAGGGCTATGGTGAGGGCGGCGGCATGGGACTGGCCGCGGTGCGGCGGATTGTGGAGGCCGTTGGTGGCTCTTTCCACCTCTCCAGTCGGTTGGGTTCTGGCACCATGGTGTGCCTCACCTTTCCCCTTCATCGTAGCGCCCCGCTCGAGGATGCCCCCGTGATCCTGATGGTGGACGATGAAGCCATGCAGCGCCAGGCACTACGCCATCTGGTGGCTAGTCTTGGCCGGTTTGTCGTCCAAGAAGCCGCGAGCGGAGCCGAGGCCCTGCACCTCCTTGCCCGCGAGCCAGTGCACCTTGTTTTGATCGATATGCTGCTGCCGGATATGTCTGGGCTGGAGGTGGTACGCACCTTGCGCCAACGGGAGCGCACTCTTGATCTGTCTCCCACCCCCGTATGGCTCATAACGGGGTTGGACGCCGACGCATTGCCCCCGTTGGAAGACCCTGAACTTGGCCTGCTGGTCTCCGGCGTCCTCTCCAAGCCCCTTGAGCCTGCTGTCCTTGGGCACGTCCTTCAGCAATCCGGGCTTGCGGTTGCCCAGGAGTGGGACGAAGCCACTGCCTTGGCCCAACTTGGGGGCAATGCCACCCTTCTTGCCGAGTTACGGCGCATGTTTGTGCAGGAATCTCCCCATCGCCTTGCTGAGGCCGAGGCAGCCCTAGAGCGGGGAGATGTCTCCAGCGCCCTGCGCGCCCTCCATGCCCTCAAAGGCAATGCCGCCACCGTAGGGGCCATGGGCGTCAGCGCCGTTGCCCGGGCTGCCCACGAGGCCCTTCGCCTAGGGCACGTGGCTGAGGCCATTGTCCTTTTGCCAGCGTTGCGTCAGGCCTTGGAACAAGTCCTTGTCCTCTGCCGGAGGTCCCATGAGTCCTGAATACAGTTTGGCCCAGCGCCAGCAGCGCACCCCACGGGTGCTCATTGTGGATGACGAGGTCTTTTACCGCCTCCAATTGGCGCGCATGGTGGAAGAATTTGGCTACCAGCCTGTGGCGGTGGCCTCTGGCCAGGAGGCCCTTGACCTGATTGATCGAAGCTTTGACGTTATCTTGCTGGATATCTTGATGCCAGACCTAGATGGCTATCAGACCCTGCAGGCCATTCGTAATATTCCGGAAGTGCGCGATATCCCGGTGGTCATGGTGACGAGCCTCGATGACCTGGCCACCGAGCTGCGGGCCGTGGAGCTTGGGGCAACCGATTATATTACCAAACCAGTACGCCATCTTGAGCTGCGGCTGCGCCTGGCCAATTGGATCCGCTTTAAGCGTATGGCCGACGAGAACTACGAGGTGCGTAACCACCTGGCCGATGCGGTGTTGGAGCTCGAGCGTGCCCGCGTCCACGTGCGGGAGCTTCTTGAAGAGCGCTCTCGCCGCCTGGCCAAGACTGAGGAACAATTGGCACAGGAGTCTCTCTCGCTTCAAGAGACGCGCATGCAGCTCCGTCTGCTCGATACCGTGCTCCTGCACTCCCTCCAAGGGATCACCATCACCGATGCCCAGGGGACCATTGTGCGCGTGAATCCGGCCTTTACGGCCATCACCGGCTATACCGCCGAGGAGGCCATCGGCCAAAATCCGCGCATCCTCAAATCCCATGTCCACCCGCCAGAGTTTTACGCCGAGATGTGGCAGACACTCAAAGAGACTGGCTTTTGGACTGGCGAGATCTGGAACCGCAAGAAAAACGGCGAGGTCTATCCTGAGCGGCTGCTCATTACGGCCTTTACCGACGACACTGGGGCCGTGACTCACTACGTAGCCATTTTCCACGACCTCACGGAGTTTAAGCGCCAGGAAGAGCGGCTACGCTTTCAAGAGTTGCATGACCTGCTTACCGGGCTGCCGAACCGCAGCCTCTTTTTGGATCGGGTACGCAAGACCATCTCCATGAACCGCCCAGCCACCCTGTTTTTCGTGGATGTGGACAACTTCCTCCATATCAATGAGAGCCTAGGTTACACGGCAGGCGACGAGACCCTCCGCATTGTGGCCAAACGCCTTGTGGCTGTTATGGGCCGGGAACACACGGTGGCCCGCTTGGCGGGCGATGAGTTTGGCGTCCTGGTGGTGGGTTTTCCCCGCGTGGAAGATGTCTTCCCTCTGGCGGAGAGAATACTGGAGTCCTTCCGTCGGCCCATTATGGTGTGCGGCCAAGAGGTTGTCATTACCGTGAGCGTTGGCGTGGCCCTTTTCCCTCAGGACGCCCGCGATGCCGAAGAGCTTGTTGCCCGGGCAGAAATGGCCATGCTGCGCATCAAAAAAAGTGGCAAAAATCAGTTCATGTTCTTTGATATAGGCCTTGCTGAGCTTGCGGGCCAACGGCTGCAGAAAGAACTTGCCATCCGTCGGGGTATGGAGGCCGGAGAGTTCCTTATGCACTATCAGCCCAAGGTCCGGGTGGCCGATGGGACGGTGTCTGGCTTCGAGGCCCTGGTGCGCTGGCGCCGCGCCGATGGGACGATGGTCCCCCCGGGAGAGTTTATCCCGCTGTGCGAGGAAACGGGTCTTATCGTTGAACTGGGCGAGGTTATCCTCCGTTTGGTCTGCCAGGATATGGGCATCTTGCAGCGGCGTCTTGGGCGGCTGTTGCCCGTTGCCTTCAATGTCTCCGCCGTGCAATTTGACCATCGCCATTTTGTGGACATGCTCGAGCGCACGGTGCGTGGTTTTGGGATAAACCCAAGCCTTCTGGAGGTGGAAATCACCGAGACGAGCATCATGCGGGACTTTGAGCAAGCCCTCGCTCGTCTTGAACGCCTTGCAGCCAGTGGCTTTCGGCTTCATCTGGACGACTTTGGGACAGGTTATGCCTCCCTCAGTTACCTCAAGCAGTTGCCCATCCATGTGCTCAAGATCGACCAACGTTTTACGCGCGGCATCCCTGGAGATGCCAAAGACGAACGCCTCGTGCGCACCATCGTGGATTTGGGGCACAACTTCGACCTCCATGTCTTGGCCGAAGGGGTAGAGACCGCGGCTCAGCTTGAGTTTTTGCGCGCTTGTGGCTGTGATGAGGCCCAGGGATACTATTTTGCCCGTCCCATGCCCCTGGATGAGGCCATCGTCTTTGTGCAGCGCTGCGCAACGTGCCACAATGGGGCGGCAGGAACAAACCCCACTGCTGTGGAGATGGCGTGAGTCCTGGAGCGCCAGCCTGAAAACGAATAACCTCCTTTCTTGGCCCTTTTAAGCCGCTTCGCGTGCTTCTTCCGTCCTCCTGGGGAGTGCTTCTCGCGAAAACCGAGGGCAGGACTCAGGCGGGCGCTTGTGGCAATCCGCAAGGGCTTTGAGGCGGTGTGCCTATGCGTGGCCTTGCGCCCACGGCTTGGATCAAGGACGGAGTTCTCCCGGAAGACCTTTGCGTGGAGTTCGCCGTGCTGGCAGCCCATGGGGGACGGGCACCGCGACGGGAAGTTGTTCATCCCTGCGGCGAGGGCCAGGGGGGCATGCTGCGGCAGGCGGTGACAAAGTGGTTTGCGAGGCTTGGGTTTGAGCCAAGATGAAGGTGGATGTAGCTGGCCGCGCACATCCCCTTGAATAGGCCGCTGTCGCCACCGTCGTCCTCCACAAAGAGCGTTCGGGCCTCGGGGTCGCGGCCTTCCACTCGAGAGTAATGGAATTCGTGGCCGCGGGCCACGGTCCCTGCCGGGCCAAGGGGGCAGTTGGTGGCCAGACGCACCTCGCGGTAGCCGAGGGCTTGGCGTCGGGGCTCCATGATTCCTCGTCCCTGAAAAAAACCCACCATGGGAAAGGCTTGGCCATAACCATCCACCAGTTCTTCAAGGAGATACAGCATCCCACCGCACTCCGCCCACACGGGCCAACCTGCCCTGCAAAGGGCCGCAATCTCGGCACGTAAAGAGGCGTTAGCCGCCAAGGCCGCGGCATGGAGTTCTGGATAGCCGCCGGCAAGATAGAGCCCATGGAGTTGAGGTGGGAGCCTGTGGTCTGCCAGGGGTGAGAAGGGGACCAGCTGCGCTCCGGCTTCTTCTAGAAGGCGGAGATTTTCGGCGTAGGTAAAGCAAAAGGCCTGATCCGCAGCAAGACCGATGCGCACAGGTCCTGGTCGTCGGGGCAGGGGCGAGGGCACGGGGGCGCGGGGGTATGGCGGCAAGGAAGTGAGAAGGGCCTCCACGAGGCCGGCTGCTTCCACCCATTGGGCCAAGGCTGCCAGTGGCCGATGCGGCTCGGGCAGGTCTGCCGCCATGACGAGACCAAGATGCCGACAGGGGAGACTCAGATTTGGACAGCGCGGCAGTAGTCCCAAAAGGGGGGGGTGGCGCATGGCCGCCATCGCCTGGCGTATGATATGCCCATGGCGGGTGGAGCCGATGCGGTTGGCCACGACGCCGATAACGTGGAGTCGGGGATCGAAACCGGCAAAACCTTGGGCAACCGCGGCAACGGATTGGCCCATGGCCTGGGCATCGATGACGAGGAGGATGGGCAGGCCCAGTAGCCGGGCGACTTCAGCGCTGGACCCGGCACCGTCCTCGCCTCGCCCGTCGAAAAGCCCCATGGCCCCTTCTCCGATGGCGATATCGGCATCCTGGGCGGCCCGGTGGAAAAGGGCCGTCAGCGAAGAGCTTGGGACCATCCATGGATCGAGGTTATGGCTGATGCGGCCGGTGGCCAGGCGGTGGAGCCCAGGGTCAATGAAATCTGGCCCGGTTTTGAAGCCCTGGACCACGAGGCCACGGCGGGTGAGGGCCGCCATAAGCCCAAGGGCCACGGAGGTCTTGCCACAGCCGCTGCTGGTACCGGCCACCAAGACGGCGCGCAGCGGTTTCATGCTGGGTCCTCTTCCGTGTGGGGCAGGATGCGATGGGCCGCAGTAACGAGGACCAGCGTCAGGTACGGACGAGGGGCGGGATCCGGCGGGAGGTGGGGGAGGAGTTCTTCTCCAGGCAGGCCCACCTGGCTTGCCACCTGGGCCCGGGTTGCGGCCCCGCTTTTTTGAAGGGCCGCACAGATCGCAGGGAAGCGCCGACCTGCCTTGAGGATGATCACGGATTCGCTCGCAGCCAACGCTTCGGGGATGGCCTCGACCCCTTGGCTTCCGGGAAGGACGAGGAGTCGTTGGTTGCCTTCAGCAAGGGGGGTGCGCAGGCGGGCGGCTGCGGCTTGAAAGGCGGTGATACCGGGGATGACGCGCACAGGAAAATCAGGGTCCAGGGCCAGGAGGGTGCGCAGCAAGTAGCCAAAGGTGGAGTAAAGGAGCGGATCGCCTAAGGTGAGAAAGACGCAGCGTTCTCCAGCATCCACGGCTTGGCGCACGATTTGGGCGTTGGCCTCCCAGGCCTGTTGGAGAACCTTGCGTTCAGTGGTCATGGGGAAATTGAGGCGCTCCACTGGCACCTTAGCAGGCAGATGGGGCTTGGCAATGCCCAGGGCAATGGATGCTTCCCCCCGGGTGGAGGCCGCGGCAAAGATGCGATGGCAGGTGCGCAGGGTAGCAACTGCGGCCAGGGTGAGGAGTTCTGGGTCGCCGGGGCCAACGCCCAGGCCAACGAGCTCACCACGGTTCATGGTTGACCTCCGCTGGATGCTGTGTCGCCCGGGGGCATCGAGGTTGTACCGGCCTTGAGGTGCGCTGGGTCAAGACTGCCTGCAAGGACGCGGGCCGCGTGCTGGAGCCACTGGGCGAGGGTGACTGTGGCCTGCACTGCTTGAAGGGTTGGGCGGGAAAAAGCCGTTTGTTGGGTCTCGAAGACGAGGCCGTGGCGGGAGCACGGCAGGTGGGCAAAGATGGGACTGCGCTCGCTGTAAGGCTGGGGGTTGGGATGCATGGGGCCGCGCAGCACGACACAGACCTCAGGGGCTAGGCGCAGGAGTTCTTCTTCAGCAAGACGGACGAGCTTTTCGGGGGCACGGACAGCATTGGTGCCTCCTGCTGCGGTGATGATGTGGGCCACAAGCCCCGAGTCCCCACTGACGAGCAGGTTGGGGTAGCGCAGCTCCACCAGGACCCGTAGCCGCCGTGCCGGGGGGGCCAGCGCCTGGAGGGTAGCCTCCATGGTCGCTATTTGGTGCTCAGCGGCCGCACGGGCATCGAGCAGGTCACCCAGGGCGCGGAGGTTGGTCGCGATATCGGCAAAGGAAGATCCAGGGAAGGTTCGCGTTTGGATGCCAGCGTCATGGAGGAGGCGGAGGAGTTCCTCGTGGGGGGCGTCGGCCATGGTGAGGACGAGATCTGGCCGCAGGGCGACGATCGCCTCGAGGTTGGGGCGCAGATGGGTGCCAATGCTGGGCAGGTGGGGTAGGAGGGCCGCGTCGGCCTCAGTGCGGGCGATGAGGGCCTGCCCGCGGTCAAGGGCCAGGATGAGCTCGGCCAAGGCCCCGTGCAGCGGGACAATCCGTGGCAAGGCCAGGGCTGGGGCCGGCAGGAGGAGCAGGCAGAGGCAGAATCTGTGGCACATCCGCCATAGGGTGGCGCAGGATATGAAAAGGCGTGGCATACAGGGCCTCCAGGCGATCTTGGGAAAAAAAAGCTTCGCGAGGACCATCGAAAACAACGCGGCCCGCATCCAAGGCGAGAAAGCGGGAGCAGGAGAGGGCCGCCACGTTGAGGTCATGGAGCACCATGAGGATGGTCCTCCCCTCCTGATGACGGCGCTGGAGCACGGCCATGAGTTGGGCGGTCCACGCTGGGTCGAGGTGAGCCGCTGCTTCGTCGAGGAGCAGGATTGGGGTATCCTGGGCCAGGGCTTGGGCAAGAAGGACCCGAGCAACCTCCCCGGCCGAGAGGCTTGGCAGCAGGCGCCGGGCCAGGTCTTCGGCCCCGACTTCGGCTAGGGCTGTTTGGGCCAGGTGGCGATCGTGGCGGCTTGGTCGCTGCCAAGGACCGTGGGAGGGGTAGCGTCCCAGGAGGACGAAATCCTCCACCACCATGGGGGGGAGGAGTGCTGGCCGTTGGGGAACCATGGCAAGGAGCTGGGCGCGTTGACGAGGGCGCAAGGTGGCCAGGGGGTGGCCCGCGATCTCCACCTGCCCGCGGTAAGGGCGCAGCAGCCCTGCCATGACCCGCAGCAAGGTCGTCTTGCCGCTGCCGTTGGCACCTACGATGGCCAGCCATTGTCCGGCGGCAATGGAAAGGGAGACCGCGTGGAGTATCGGCTTGGTCCGGGAGCCGGCGCTGACCTCGCGCAGGTGGATCATCCCTTCCTCCGCAAGGCCAGCATCGTTGCCGCCACTGCCGGGGCCCCGGCCAGGGCCGTGATCACCCCCACCGGCAGTTCCGTGCCATGAGCAAGCACGGTGCGTGCGGCCAGGTCGGCCCAAAGAAGGACACCCCCCCCAAGGAGGGCACAGGCAGGCATGAGCACTCCGTGGCGTGGGCCAACGAGCAGCCGGGCACCATGGGGAACGACCAGGCCCACAAAGCCGATGATCCCCGCCACACTGACTGCCGCCGCTGTGAGGGCCGCGGCGGCGAGGACAAGGAGGATGCGGGTTTGGGTGACGGGTAGGCCGAGGAGATGGGCGCTTTCGCCGCCTAAGGCCAGGACGTCGAGGACCTGGGAGGCGAGCAGGACGACGGTGAGGGCCGGGAGGGTAAGCGGTAGCATCAAAAAGAGGTGGGGCCAGGAGCGGTTTTGGAAACTACCCAAAAGCCAGAAGACGATGCTGGCCACCGAATCTTCGTGCAGGGCCTTGGCCAAGGCAATGAGGGCCGCGAGGGTTGTGGAGACGAGGATGCCGGCGAGGATAAGGGTCTCGTGGGAGAAGCTCCGGGAAGCCAGGCATAAGCCAAGGACCAAGACGAGGGCCAGGCTGCCGCCGGCCAAGGCGCTCAGGGGGACGGCCAAGGTGCCAGCGGCTCCGGCAATAAGGGCGAAGGTGGCCCCGCATGCCGCGCCGCTGGAGACCCCCAGGGTGAAGGGATCGGCCAAGGGGTTGGCAAGAACGGTTTGGAGAACCGCCCCCGCCACGGCCAAGCTTGCCCCAGCAACAAAGGCAAGGGCAAGCCGGGAGAGGCGCAGATGGAGCACCAAGGCGGCTGGGCCCTGTCCTTTTCCTTGAAGGAGATCCCCAAGGGCGCAGAAGACTTCGGACCACGAGAGGGGATAGGGCCCCAGAAGGATAGCTGCCAGCAGAGAGCCAAGCAGCAGCCCTCCGCAAGCGGTTAGGGCCAAGGCCCGAGGCATCAGGGTAGCCCCAGTTCGGCCCAGGCCTCGGCAAGGTGGTCGAGCCAGATGTCGGCGATGGCAGGTATCCCCGCTAGGCCAGCAAGGATCGGGACAGGTCGAATGCGGTGCCTTTGAAGTTGGGAGGCCAAAGATTCGGGGTCCTCACCAGCCATGTCGTTGCGGGCGTGGTCGCCGGCCACAGCCATGAGCGGGATAAGGCGGGCGCGGCTGGCACCGAGGTTTGTGATTGCGGCCACTGTTTCTTCCAGGGAGGGCGTCCCTTCCACGGTTGTCACCAAAAGCCAGGGGCTTTTTTCTTGAAGGGCATGCTGGAGGGCGGCGTAGAAGATGTCACCGCCGTGGGAGGAGCCATGGCCAAAGAAGACGAGGGCTTCTCGATGGCCCCGATCACAGAATTGGGCGGCCAAGGTTTGCGCCATGCGTCGGACATCAGCGGTGGTGGCCAAAAGAGGCGCGCCTACTTGGACGCGTACGAGGCCCTTGGGGAGCCCCTCTAGGCTCGCGGCAATCTTCATCAGACCGTGGAATTCTTCGCCAGGGATAACATGGAGGGATTGGACGACGACATGGGTAAAACCATCGTCCGCCAGGCGGGCGAGGGCCAGGGTCGGAGAATCGGCCTCAAGGCCGTGGGAGCGCATCTTTTCGCGCACCATGCGGGCCGTGTAGGCCCAGCGGATTTCCACGCCAGGGAAGCGTTGGCGCGCCTGGGCTTCAAAGGCCTGCAGATCCCCGCGGGCCTCTGGGATGGTCGTGCCAAAGGCCACGAGGAGGATGGCAGGTCGCACCGTGGGCGGGGCGCCATGGCTCGCCCACACCGCAGCAACGCCGACCACAAGCAATCCATAACAGCAGAGCAAACCGCGAACCAGGAACGTCATACTGACCTCCAATGGTTAGCGGGGTCATGAGACAATAGGGATATTTCCCCGCGCCCAGGACCAAGACCCCCGTTGGTCTGGGCAGGCACCCAGTGGCCGTGGATCGGTCTTCCGGCTTGTCCCCCTCGGTTTCCGGCCTTCCCAGGAGGGCTCCCAGTGGCGCTGCAGGGGAAACGAGGTTGGCTGGGACTGACGGCGGCGGGCCCGCTCCTGATTCACACAGGATTCCCAAGCATCCACGGCGGGTGATACGCTAGAGGGAGCAGCTGCACCTGTCAATGCGCCCTCTCCGGGGGGTGGCAGCCCGTCGTGCCTCAGCGGCACGGCGGGTGCTGGGGCGCAATGCGTTCCATCCAGGCGAGGGCGGCGCTGGCCACGTAGGCGGCAGTGAGGTCGGTAAGGCAGCGGGTGTGGCCTTGGGGGCAGGTATTGGCGTTGCAAGGCTGGCAGGGCAGGTGGAGGGCCACGTCCTGGTGCGCATCATGAGGATAGCGCCAGCCACCGCTGGTGGCCCCGCGCACCGTGAGACTCGGCACGCCCAGGGCCACAGCGAGATGGCGCGGGAAAGAGCAATGGCCAAGGTGCCCTTTGGCTTGGGCCATGACTGCGGCCATCTCGCGCAGGGAGAGCATTGGCTCGGGGACGATGACGCTGCCGGGCGGGCAAGCAGCGGCCAGGGCACGCACTTCGGCTGCTTCTCCGGGGCCATAGAGGAGGAGGCCTCGGAAATCTGCCTGATGGTGGCCAAGGCGTGTGATAAGTTCGGCCCAATGGGGCCAGCGCCGGGCCGGGCGGCGGTGGGTGGGGTCAATGGTCCAAAAGCCACCTGGGGTGAGGTCGTGGGCCGACAGCCAGTCCTGGGCCGCGGCCTGTTCGTCGGCAGTAAGGAAGATCTCAGGCCGCTCTCCCTGCCAGGTGATGCCCAGGGCCTCAAGGATGCCGGCCTTGAAGGCCGCGGCATAGGCCCCAGCGCGTGGTGGGTGGGTATGGGTGTACAGAAGGCGGTTGTACCACGGAGGCGGGTAGGAGAGTCGAACCGAGGCGCGCGACAGCAGGGTGGCCAACCGGCAGCGCGGCAGTTGTTGGAAGTCGACCACAAGGTCAAAGCCCGTGCGCGCCAGGCGCAACCACAGGTTGAGATCGGGGCCAAGATGGCGGGTGATGGTCCAAACCTGGGCCAGGTGGGGGTTATGGGCGAGGAGCGGGGCGCATTTGGCCTCGGTGAGGAAATGGATAGCCGCCCCGGGATAGCGCTGGGCAAGCAGGCGCAGGCTGGGGGTAGTGAGGAGGACGTCGCCCAGTTGCCGCAGCTGGCAGACGAGGATGCGCTGTGGCGTAAAGGAAGCAAGGGCGAAATTAGGCATAAATGCTCCGACGCTGGCTTGTGGCCAGGTGCCGCACGAGGTCTCGGTACGGCTGAAGGCCCATGGGGGGGTGGAAGTCGCTGCGGGCGGTTGGACGTTTCAGACAGTTGGCGATGACGTGGGCAACTTCGTGGGGGTTGCCCGGGTCCTGGATGGTGGCCGAAGGCAGCAGAAAGGCCGAGGACCCGTTCCAGCGGGTGGAGACCGTAGGCAGGCCCATGGCCAGGGCCTCGAGGACAGCATTGGCGCAGGCGTCGTAGAAGGTGTTGAGGGCAAAGAGGTCGAGGCTGGCATAAAAGGCAGGCATATCGTCCACTCGGCCAAGAAAATGGACCCGTGAAGCGATACCTAGCCGCTGAGCATGGTGGAGGGCTGGCCGCGGAGAGCGGCCACCAGCCACGGCCAAGTGGACTTGAGGGGGCAGATGGCACAAGGCTTCCATGAGGGGGAAAACCCCCTTGAGGCGGAAGTTGGTGGCTGCAGTGCCAAGCACGGTGGCCGTGGGCGGAAGGTCCCAGCGCCTTCGGGCCATCTGGCGCGCCTGTGCGTCGGCTGGCCGGAAACGCCGCAGGTCCGCGGCATTGTAGATGACCGGAATGTCCTGTTCCTTGAGTTGGGGGAAGGCGGCCACGAGGATGTCGCGCACTAGGTGGGAGTTGGCGACGATGGTGCGGGAGTGGGCCAGTTGGAGTCGTTCAAGCAGTAGCGCGAGATGGTTGCCGGGGGCGAGCCAGCGCCGTAGGGTTTTGAGGCGTCGGGGCCAGCCGGCGGGGTAGGCTGCAGCAGAGAGTTCCCAAAAGCGTCGGGTAGGGGCGCCGCTTATACGAAGGATATCCTGGACGAGGCTTGGGCCAAGGCCGAGGGTGGCGGCAAAGCCGCCACGGCGGCGCGCCCATTCGGCGGCCAGGGCAAACCAGAGCAGCTTCCCCGCCCGGCCAGGCAGTGGTCGGCCCAGCCGGAGCACGGTCACCCCTGCCGGCGGTGGGCCATCTTGGGCAAGGCAAATGACGTGGACCGCAAACTCCTCGGCGAGGTCTTCGGCAAGGCGCCAGCCAAAGCCTTCCACCCCGCCGTAGCGTCCCAGGCGCGGCACGAGGATGGCGACTTGTGGTTTCATGCCCCAGTCCTTGCCCGGGCCTGGGCATAGATTGCCATGGTGGCCTCCAGAAAGGCGTGGCTGGTGAGGCCGGGGAGTTGCTCCTTTTGGTGGTCAAGGAGTTCCTCGCGAAACCCTGGGTGGAGGGCGGTGGTGATGCGTGCGGCAAGGGCTGCCACGTCCCCGGGTGGCACAAGGGCCTGGGGCGAAAGGAGATCCGGCAGTACTCCCACCTGGCTGGCGATAACGGGTATCCCGCAGGCCATCCACTCCAATGCAGCTCGGGCAATGGCCTCGGAACCAAGGGAGGGGACAAGGGCGAGGTCTACGGCGTTGAGGTAGTCTGCCACGCGTTCTACTTTGCCGGTGATGGTGACGTGCCCCTCAAGGCCGGTCTCTGCCATCCAATCTTTTATCGTGGAGTGGGGGAGGGCAGAGGAAAAGCCAATGAGAAGCAAGTGCAGCTGGCGGTGCCCCTTGTCGTGGAGCTGGCGCAAAGCGAGGATGGCTTCCCGTTGGCCTTTGACGGTATCGAAGCGTCCGAGCAGGCCAAGAACGAAGTGGTCTTCTCTATATCCCAACGCGGTTCGCACCCGGACCCGCGCTTGGGGGTTGGGGAAAAAGGAAGACGTGTCCACTCCGCCAAGGACCTGGTGGATACGGTCTTCTGGCAGGCCCATGGCGCGGAAGCGGGCGGTGGTGATGGAATTGGTGCTCATGAGGGCGTCGGCCTGGAGGTGCAGCCAGCGGTTGATGGGGTCGGTGCGCGGTGGGCGTTGGTCGCCGCGGGTGCGGATGAGGGCAAAGCCGCCGTGGAGCCGGCGTGCCAGGGCCCAGAGCCAAAATTGCTCGCCGCGGTGGCAGTGGACGATGTCCGGTTGCAGGCGCAGGCGGAGGCTGCGCGCGTGGATGAGCAGCCGTGCCATGCCCCAGGGCGTGCGGGGGTTGTGATCCATGGGCAGGCAGGAGAGACCCAGGTGTTGTGCCGCGGCCGCTGCTCGGGTGCCGGGCAAGACGAGGGTATGGACCTCGTGGCCAGCAGCCTGCTGCAGCCGGGCGAGCTCCATGGCATACCAGGCGGTGGCATTAAACCAGCGGACATTGACGATGTGGAGGATACGCATGGTGGTTTCTGTGGTTGTGCCGGTGCGCAATCGCCCCCAGGCCGTGGCCCAGGCAGCGCGCTCGGTCATGGAGCAGACTTGGCCCGGTTGGGAGCTCATTCTCGTGGACGACGGCTCGCAAGATGCCACTCCGGCCGTCCTCCAGGCGTTGGCGGCTCGGGACAGCCGGGTGCGCGTCGTGACAACCCCGCCGCGCGGAGTGAGCCATGCCCGTAACCGGGGGGTGGAGGCAAGTAGGGGGGAGTGGATTGCCTTGCTTGATTCCGACGACTTGTGGCTGCCGCGCAAACTCGAAGTCCAGATGCGTTTTCTGGCAGAGTCCGGGATGGTTGCCTGCCAGACCGAGGAACTTTGGATACGCCATGGCCGTCGCGTCAATCCCTGCCACAAGCACCGCAAACCAGCAGGATGGTTTTTGGCGCAAGCAATGCAACTGTGTTTGGTGAGCCCTTCTTGCGCCTTGTTTTCACGAGCCTTGTGGGAGCGCGTTGGTCCCTTTGATGAAGACCTGCCGGCGTGCGAAGACTATGCCTTGTGGTTGCGGCTGTTGCTGGAAGCGCCTGTGGGGCTGGTCCCCGAGGCCTTGGTTATCCGTCATGGTGGGCATGCCGATCAGCTCTCGCGCCTCTTTGTGGGTATGGACCGTTTCCGCCTCCTTGGTCTGCGTCGGGCCTTCCATCGGGCAACGCGGGCCGAGGATCGCTCTCTTTTTGCCCAAGAAATCGTCCGCCGGGGGCGGATCTATCAGGCGGGCTGCCTTAAGCATGGGCTGCTGGAGGAGGCCTACGAGGTGGGGCAGTGGATTGCCTCGGTGGGTGCCGCAGGAGTC
>CALKRN010000002.1 GCA_937989665.1 uncultured Desulfomicrobiaceae bacterium
GCTCGCCAAAACTGCCGGCAATATCGTCGGGGTCCTCGAGAGGAACCCCGAGGCGGGTGGCATTGGTCGTGAGCTCCTTGCGGATGCGACGCTCGAGATCGCGGCGGCTCTCGAGTCGGCCTTCGGCGAAGCTTAGGCGCAGCACCGGATGCTGCACGTCCCAATCCCAGTTGTTTTCGAGGTACAGCCCGGCAAAGAGCCGCTTGGTGCCAGAGAAGGCCTCGGCCAGGGTATCGAGAAACAGGGATTTACCAAAGCGCCTGGGCCGGGAGAGGAAATAGTAGCTTCCCCCTTCGGCGAGCTTTGCCACAAAAGGGGTCTTGTCCACGTAATAGTACCCTTCTTCGCGGATCTTGGCAAAGGTCTGGATGCCGATGGGGAGTTTGCGGGGCATGGCGGCCTCCTGGAGCAAAATGGGTATATACTATTTTACCTCTCTTCCAAAAGCGTGGCAACCGTCCCCTTGGATCCTCTCTCTTTTTGCACCCACGGTGAAGGGAGGGCACTGCCATCCTTCTGCCACCATCTCGCCGCTCTAATGTAACGAAAGAAGGATATCAAAAAACATCATTGCCACATAAGGAGGAAGATATGCGGAAAATGGTTGTGTGGTGTGCTCTCCTGGCAAGTGTGCTTCTCGTTGCAGGATGTGCACCCAAGACGGCATCGAAAGCAAAAACCTCGGGTCCTGCTCAAGCCGAAGCCAAGCCTGAGGCTTCGGTGAAAGATGAGATCAAAGTGGAGTTGCCGCTGGAGACCGCTGTTTTCAGTAATGGCAAGACCATGCCACTTACCATCGGCATTGGCAGTGCAGCGGCCCATGGCCCAGGGGATCCGGACAATGTGGTGTACTTCCTTACTGATCGCGGCCCCAATATCGACTGCGAAGAGGATACCGAGCTCATTGGCATGGACCTTTGTCCAAAAGGAAAGATCTTCCCGACGCCCCAATTTACCCCCTCTCTTTTCAAAATCGCCCTCGACTTTGCTTCTGGGAAGGCCAACGTCCTTGAGACGATTCCCCTCAAGGATAGCGCCAACAAACCCATCACGGGACTTCCCAATCCGCTTCAGGATACAGAATTGGCCTTTTCCACTGCCGGTAAGCCCATCGCCCTTGATCCCAATGGCTTGGATAGCGAGGGGTTGGTCAAAATGGCTGACGGTAGCTTTTGGATCGCCGACGAGTATGCCCCCAGCCTCGTCCATGTGGCCCCTGATGGTCGAATTTTGGAACGCCTCGTACCGCAAGGTGTTGCAAAACAACTGAAAGGAAGTACGTATCCTATTGTCGAAGCTTTTCCAGCTATTGTGGCGAAGCGTAAACTGAATCGTGGATTTGAGTCGGTCGCAGCTTCGCCGGATGGAAAATATCTCTATACCATGCTGCAAAGTCCGCTTGCTCATCCTAATCAGGATGCTTATAAGAAATCGCGTAACGTTCGGATATTCAAGCTCGATAGCAAAACAAAGCATGTGATTGGAGAATACGTTTATACCCTCGATGACCCGAGCACATTCAAAAAAGACAATGAGAAGAAGGCCCGCAAGCAAGATGATGTGCGTATCTCCGAGATGGTCGCTTATGACAACGACAAGCTTATTGTCTTAGAGCGGATATCCAAAACAACAAAATTATATGCCATCTCGTTGCAAGGAGCGACGAATATCCAAGGGAAATGGGACAGTGAAACGACTTCCCTGGAGCTCGTGGACGATTTGGCCAAGGCTGGCATCACTCCGGTCAGTAAGAAGATTGTCTGGAATACCGATGAACGAAGCGGTTACCCGAGTAAGATCGAAGGGGTGGCCGTCGTTGGGCCTGGAAAACTCGTCGTGGTAAACGATAATGATTTTGGTATCGAAGGTGATACGACCAAAACTCGTCTCGTGACAGTGTCCTTGCCCTAAGCCGGACGCGTCCTTGCCGCGTGGAAGGTTCGCGATACCTGGAGAGCTCCGCATCCCAAATCACCCGTGCGGCGCCTCCAGGTGTGAAAGCTGGCGACAGCACTGGTTGTGAGAAAGAGACAAAAAGCAGTTTCGAGAAAATCCAGCGGGTGTTCGTAGGCCTTCTGTGGGAATCCTGGGCCGCCGTGTCTGTATCGATGCCAACTTACCAAACGTAGGTACGCCAAGACTGGATGCCTTCTGAGGGAATCCTGGGCCGTCTCCTCCAGACGGCCCGCTTCTTTTGCAAAATGGAGGGGCTTCTTCGTAACGAGGCAGGACAACAGCAGGGCCCTCCTCGTTGGGCGCCAAGCCGAAAGCGGGAACCCGGCTTTGTCGGTCGTGGATGGGGCGCTGCAGGAGGAACCTTGGTAGCACTAGGTTTTGCCCACGGGTGTGGGGATATCGGCCAGATCCATCTGCACAGCGGCCTTCTGAGAAGGCGTATTGGGTAATGCTTAAGGCATTGCCTGCCTTGGACCAGTTCGATCAGCACATCGGCCTTCTGAGGATGCCCTTGGGCAGAGGGGCACCCTCAGTGAAAAAATCTGCTTCTTAGAATCAGCGTTCTTCCCTAGGGGATGGGCATCTGCGTCCCTCCCCATGGATTGGAGTAATCCTTAGGCCCTAAGGGGAAGGCGCCTCTTCACCACTGCCCCAGCCTCCTCCACCAGGGGTTTCAATGCGCAGGATACTTCCCGCAGGGAGGCGGCCGCTCCATTTGCCGGGAAGTTCATGCTGCTTCCCTTCAAAGATAACTAGGTTGCGGCCAGGCATTCCAGGCCTTCCTCCAGCTTGTCCCCATGGCCCATGCGCTCGGCGTTCGCAAAGCAGTGTGACCTCGGCATCGGCCAGGAGTTTTACCTCTCGGATCAGACCATCGCCGCCGCGCCATTTTCCTGCCCCTCCCGAGCCGTGGCGGATGCCATAGGCTCGTACCTGCACTGGGGCACTGAATTCTAAGGCCTCCACCGGAGTGTTGCGTGTGTTGGTCATATGGCTGTGCACAGCGCTTTCGCCATCTCCGCCCATCCAGGCCCCCATGCCACCACCAAGAGTCTCGTAGTAGGCGAAGGCCTGACCAGTGAGCGGGTCCTTCCCTCCGATGGTGACATTGTTCATCGTCCCTTGGCTCGCGGCAGGGATATCCTCCGGCATGGCCTGGGCTAAGGCGCCAAGGACAACATCCACGATGCGCTGGCTTGTCTCTACATTGCCTCCGGCCACGGCGGCTGGGAATTGGGCATCGAGGATGGAGCCAGGACGGGTGATGACAGTAATGGGCCGCAGGACGCCAGCATTGGTGGGAATATCCTGGGCAACAAGGCAGCGGAAGGCATAAAGGACCGCAGAGAGGGTAATGGCGCGCACGGCATTGAGGCAGCCTGGGACCTTGTCGTCAGAAGCGCTAAAGTCGAGCGTGGCCCTATCTTCGGCGATGGAGAGGGTAACGCGGATGGCGATGTCCGTGCGGCCCGTGCCGTCATCATCGAGGGTGTCTTCGAAAGACCACGTCCCGTTGGGCAGGGCTCTAAGGGCTGCTCGGGTCATAGCTTCGGCATAATCCATGAGGGCAGCGGCATATTCTTGGACTGTGCTTAGGCCGTATTGGCACACGAGCTCGGTCATTCGGCGGATTCCGGTGTTGTTGGCCATCATTTGGGCGTGAAGATCGCCTTCTCGCTCAGCCGGGGTACGCACGTTGGCGAGGAGAAGGCGCAGGAGGTCGCCTTGGACCTGGCCGCCGCGCACAAGAAGAAGGGGCGGGATGATGATGCCTTCCTGAAAAAGGCTCGTGGACAAGGGCATGGAACCAGGGCTCATGCCGCCGACGTCGGCGTGGTGGGCACGGTTTGCCACGTAGAAGACTGGGGCGTGCTGTCCTGCAAAGACTGGGGCCACAAGGGTGATGTCCGGTAGGTGAGTGCCCCCGTGGTATGGGTCATTGAGGATGACCATGTCGCCTTCCGCCATGGGGCAGGCCTGGATGGCTGCTTGGACTGAGAGCGGCATGGAGCCGAGATGCACGGGGATATGAGCCGCCTGGGCAATCATGGCCCCATTTGCATCAAACAGGGCGCACGAGAGGTCGCGGCGCTCTTTGATGTTGGGGGAGAAGGCGGTGCGGGTCAGGACCACCCCCATTTCTTCGGCAATGGCGGCAAAACGATTTTTGAAGACTTCGAGAAGGATCGGATTGATCATTGGGCCTCCACAGCGATGACGAGATTTCCCCAGTCATCCACCACGGCCAATGCCCCGGGGGGAATAACGACAGTGGCGGTGTACTCCACGAGGATTGCAGGACCTGGGATATGGTTGCCTGCGAGGAGCTGATGGCGGGCGTAGATGGGGGTAGGACGGGGAATGGAATCAAAAAACACTGGCCGGTTGCCAAGCAGTGCTGGTGGCGGTGGGGTCGTGGAGCCTGCGGCGATGGGGGAAAAGGGGAAGGCGCGCACGCTCCCTCGGGCGCGCAAACGCAAGGTGACGATCTCCACGGGTTTGTTGGTGTGGCGGTATCCGTACATCCGCTCATGGGCGGCGGCAAAAGTTACCACGGGGTCATCGCCCCAAGGGATAGTGACTTCGAAAGACTGGCCAGCGTAGCGCAGGTCGGCCAGGGGCTCGAAGCGCATATCCTCGGGGGGGATCCCTTCTGCCGCCAGGTCTGCTTTTCCTTGGGCGAGGAGGAGGTTGAAGCGTTCCTCGAGCTCAGCGCGGGGGGTCGTGTGGGCTTGGGCCATGACCGTGATCGAATAGTCCTTGACGACGTCGGCGCGGATCATGCCAACGGCCGAGAGAATGCCTGGATTTTGCGGGATAAGGACCCGGGGGATGGAGAGCTGGCGGGCGAGTTGGCAGGCATGGAGTCCGCCTGCGCCTCCAAAGGCCACGAGGGTGAATTCCCGCGGGTCGTAGCCGCGCTCCACCGAGATGACCCGGATGGCACGCTCCATGGTGGCATTGGCGACTTCGAGGATGCCTTCGGCGAGCGCTGGGGCAGAAAGGCCGGCCTGGCGGGCGAGGGCCTCCATGGCCTTGGCCACGGCCTCGGTGTGCAGGGGCATGTTGCCGCCAAGAAAGTGTTCGGGGACAAGGCGGCCCAAAAAAAGATTGGCATCGGTGACCGTGAGGATCGTCCCTTTGCCGTAGCAGATGGGGCCAGGGTCAGCGCCTGCGGATTCCGGGCCCACCCGCAAGGCCCCGCCAGCATCGAGTTGGGCAAGGGAGCCCCCCCCTGCGCCCACGGTATGGATGTCAATAAGAGGCACTTTGACTGGATAGCCCTCGATGGATGCTTCAGTGGTAATGGGGAGGGCGCCATCCAGCAGGGCCACGTCAGTGGAGGTCCCGCCCATGTCAAAGGTAATGATGCGGGAAAATCCCGCGTTTTGGGCTACGGCCAACGCCCCGACAGCCCCGCCTGCCGGGCCAGAAAGAATAGTGCGCACGGGCTCGGCCATGGCAGTGGCTGCGGAGATGGAGCCGCCATTGGACTGCATGATACGCAAGGAGGCTGTGCCAAGAGCCTGCTGGATGCGGCCAAGGTAGTGGGCCATCTTCGGGGCCACGTAGGCGTTGACCACGGTGGTAGAGGTGCGCTCAAACTCTCGAAATTCTGCCACAATGGTGTGGGATAGAGATACCGGTAGCCCAAGGTCTGCGGCAAGCGCGCCCACCGCTTGTTCATGCTCTGGGTGGAGAAACGAAAAGAGAAGGCATACCGCCACGGACTGACAACCAGCTTTTTTGATCGCTTGGAGGGCGGCGCGGACAGCATCCCTGTCCAGAGGCTCCATCTCCTGCCCCTGGCTGGTGATCCGGCCAGGGATGCCAAAACGCAGCTCTCGTGGGACGAGATGAGGGCGGCGGCGGTAGCGGAGGTCGTAGAGGCGGTGGCGGTGCTGGCGGCCAATTTCGATGACGTCTTCAAATCCTGCATTGGTGATGAGGGCAGTGAAGGCCCCTTTGCGTTCCAAAAGGGCATTGGTTGCCACGGTGGAACCATGGATAACCTGCACTGGTCTTCCTTGGGCGATGTGGGCAATCCCCTCAAGAACCGCTCGGGAGGGGTCATCGGGGGTAGAAAGCCGTTTATGAACGCTGAGGGTGTGCCCATCATGGGCGATGAAGTCTGTAAATGTGCCGCCGGTATCGACACCAATGATGAGCATAGGGAAGCCTCCTTGGTATGGGCGTGCGCGGGATGCCGTGTCCCGAAAGAGGAATGAGCACGCTGGCGTTGGACCTTGCCTTGTAGCCAGCAGTTGGATAGGTGTCTATGCCTAAGCGATTATCGGTCAGAGGCTTTGAGGTTAGAGCCTTAAGGGAAAAACAAAGCAGGTCCGAGGATGCAGGAGGTGCATGATGCGCATGGGAATGTCGGTGATGGGGGCCGTCCTGGTGTTGCTGGTGGCCGGGGCCGCGATGGCTGCCCCGGTGGCCATGGATTGTAATGCCATCTACCCTGCGGGGAATTTCCATACCCAGGGGGCGGAGCGCTTCGCGGCAAAAGTCAAGGAAGCGACCAAAGGAGAGGTGGTCATTACGGTGCATCCCGGAGGGGCGCTTGGGTTCAAAGGCCCGGAACTCCTTAAAGTCGTTAAGGACGCCACCGTGCCCATGTCGGATATCCTCATGGGCGTGGTGGCCGGTTCGGAGGAGATCTTTGGCATTTCCTCCATGCCCCGGCTGGCCACCTCCTATGCTGAGGCCAAGCGTTTTTATGACCTGGCCAAACCGGCCTACGAGGCCGCACTCGCCCGTTGGAACCAAAAGCTTCTCTACGCCGCCCCGTGGCCGCCATCCGGGGTCTTTTCCAAGCGGGCCATCCAGGGGGAGGCAGATCTCAAAGGACTCAAGATCCGCACTTATGATAAAAACGGCGCCACCTTTCTGGAGCGCTTAGGGGCCCATCCCATGAGCCTGCCCTGGGGCGAGGTCTATTCTGCCTTGCAAACTGGCCTTGCCGATTCCGTGCTCACCTCAGCGGTCTCGGGCAAGGACGGCAAGTTCTGGGAGGTACTGGGGCACTTTTCGCCCATTGCCTATGCCTATCCCCTTAACATGCTGGTCATCAACCTGGACTATTGGAAGTCCCTCACTCCGGAGCAGCAACAGGCCATGCTCCAGGTGGCTGCCGAGGTCGAGGTGGAGCAATGGCGTCTCTCTGAGACCTCCAACGCCGAGGCCCTCGAGGCGGTGAAGGCCGGAGGTATTACGGTGACTGCGCCCTCGGCCGCGTTGGCCGCCAAACTCGATGCGGTCGCCCGGGCCATGCTCCAGGAGTTCCTCGCCACGGCTAAACCCGAGACCAAGGCTGTCATCGATGCCTTTGTCAAATAGACAGGCATGGTTGGTGCGCTGGGTGGACGGCGTCTCCTCGGGGAGCGCCGTCCTTGCGGCTGCGTGTCTCGTGGGGTTGGTCGGGCTTACGGTGGCGGAGGTTCTTACCCGAGCCCTGTGGGGGGCGTCGCTTCTCATTACCACCGAATATGGCGGCTATCTCCTCCTTATGGTCGTGACCCTTGGGAGCGGGGCCGCGCTGCGCGATGGGGCGATGATCCGCATTTCCCTGTTCCGCCAGCGCCTGCTGCCACGAGAGCGTCGGCGCCTGGATATTGGCGTATGCCTCCTGGCCATGGGGCTGTGCGCGTTTGGCTTGGGGTATGGGATACGTATGGTCATGGATCATAAGTCCCTCGGGATCCTTGCCGACTCCACGGCAGAGACCCCGCTCTGGCTTCCTCAATTGGCCGTGCCTGTGGGTTTTGGACTGCTTCTGCTTCAACTTCTGGCCACCGCCCTGCGGGTACTTAGAGGCGATGAAACCAGCACGGAGGAGGAGGGGTGATCGCCGACCCGCTGCTCCTTGCGCTTTGCTTGTTTGGGGTGATGCTCCTGCTTCTGCTCTCAGGCTTGTGGATTGGCTTTGCCCTTTTCGCCTCCGGGATAGCGGGGATGCTTCTGGCCAAAACGAACCTTCCGCCGACGGTTTCGGTGTGGACAAAGGTGGGGGACCTCTTGGCCAATTCGGTGTGGAATTCCCTCAACTCATGGACTCTGTCGGCACTCCCCCTGTTCGTCCTTATGGGGGAGATCCTCTACCGCACGGCAATTGCGCGCAAACTCCTCTCTGGCTTGGCCCCCTGGCTCTCCTGGCTGCCGGGGCGGCTTCTCCATGTTAACGTCGTGGCCTGTTCGCTCTTTGCCGCCATCTCTGGCTCCAGTGCCGCCACAACGGCCACGGTGGGTAAGATTACCTACTGCGAGCTCACAGCCCGAGGATACGACAAAGGGCTTGCCTTGGGCTCCCTGGCTGGGGCCGGCACCTTGGGGTTTCTTATCCCGCCATCGCTCATCATGATCGTCTATGGTGTCTTGGCCGATACGAGCATCGGCCAATTGTTCATGGCCGGGATCGTCCCCGGTCTGGTCATGGCGGCCTGCTTCTCCTGCTGGATTGTCTTGCGTGTCCTCGCCAAGCCCGAGCTCGTGCCGCAGCGAACCGAGGCCTATACCTGGAGCCATCGCCTGACGGCCTTGCGCGATCTCGGCCCGGTGGCCCTGCTCATCGCCCTCGTCTTGGGGAGCATCTATACCGGGCTCACCACCCCCACCGAGGCCGCAGCCATGGGGGTGGTGGGGGCGCTCGGCGTGGCCGCCTGGTCGCGGGAGCTCTCCTGGCAGAATCTGCGCGCCGCCCTCGTTGCCACGGTCCATACCACCGCCATGATCTGCTTTATCATCGCCGGGGCGGGGTTTCTCTCGCAGGTCGTGGGCTTCTTGGGCCTGGCGCGCAAGCTCTCCGAGGCCATCGCGGCCCTCGCCCTTCCTCCCCATGCCCTGCTGCTGGTGGTAGCGGTGGTGTATCTCTTTCTCGGGATGATCCTCGATGGCATCAGCATGGTGGTCATGACCTTGCCCATCGTGCTCCCCATCATGGTGCGGGCGGGCTTTGATCCCCTTTGGTTTGGCATCTTTCTCGTCATTATGGTCGAACTTGCCCAGATCACTCCTCCAGTGGGTTTTTCACTTTTCGTGCTCCAGCACATTTCGGGCGAAACCATCCACACCATCATCCGCCATGCCTTGCCGTTCTTTTGCATCCTCCTCCTGGTGACCGTGGTCATCACCATCTTCCCGCAGCTGGTCTTCCTGTTGCCCCAGCATATGGCCCGCTGACGCCAAGGCGAAGACTTGGCCTTTCTTTGGGCATCAGCTCCGCGGCACAAGGCTCGACGTGGCGATGCGGCAGGGACAAGGCGCTTCCCCCTCGGGTCCTCTCCTTTGGCATCATTCGGTACAGGCCACCGGGGCATGGGGACGGGGTTGTGGCAGTATCCCAGGCCCCTATCCCGTTCTCTGGCATCCGGCAAAGGCCGCCGCAGCGCTTCGCGCTCTGGTCCAGGGAGGCCGCCGCGATTGGCTTACATCCGCTGGGTCGGGGTTTTTTCCTTGACAGGGGAGCCAGGGAGGCGGGAATTGGTCTGACCAATTTGTGGTCAAGGAGGCAGAGGGATGGGGGTATTGGCAATCTACCTGGTGGTGGGGGCGGTGGCTGGAGTCCTGGCCGGGCTTTTTGGCATTGGCGGGGGGCTTGTGATCGTACCGATGCTGGTGGCCGTCTGGACGGCGCAGGGGGTGGACAACGGGGTCATGATGCAGCTTGCCCTTGGAACCTCGTTGGCCAGCATTGTGTTTACGGCAGTCTCGAGTTTTCTTGCCCACCATCGGCGAGGGGCTGTCCATTGGGCTGTTGTGCGTCGCATTGCGGTGGGAATCTTGGTGGGTACTTATGCTGGGAGTTTTGTGGCCGCGGTCTTGCCTACCCGGGGCCTCAAGCTCATTTTTGTGGTCTTTCTCTTTTTTGTCACCTGGCAAATGCTTTCAGGCAAGCGCCCTAAACCATCGCGCCAGCTCCCTGGATTGGGTGGCATGAGTGTGGCCGGGCTTGTCATTGGGCTTGTTTCCAGTCTTGTGGGGATTGGCGGTGGGACGCTCTCGGTGCCGTTTTTGGTGTGGCACAATGTCCCGCTTCATCGGGCCATTGGCACCTCGGCGGCCATTGGCTTTCCCATCGCTTTGGCGGGCAGTGTTGGCTACATCGTCCATGGTTTGGGGGTCCCGGGGCGTCCGGAATGGAGTCTTGGTTTTGTGTCGTTGCCTGCTCTGGTGGGGATTGTTCTTGCCAGTGTTGTCACTGCCCCTTGGGGGGTGCGGTGGGCCCATGCCCTGCCTGTGGATCGGTTGAGAAAAATCTTTGCCCTCCTCCTTATGGTGGTGGGGCTGCGGATGCTGTGGAGCGCTTTGGGTTACGGGTGATGGTGCGGCGTTTGTCCTCGGGGATGGGCGTGGGTGTGGGTGTGGGGGAAGAGCTGCGTCTCTTCGTGAAGGCCGCCGTCGTCGAGGAAGAGAAAGCGCTGGCAGGTGGCCTCAAGAAAGTCCCAATCATGGGAGACGATGAGAGCAGCGGTGGGCAGGTGGCGCAGGATGCCCATGAGCCGCTCGCGGGTGGCGGGGTCAAGACCTGTGGTGGGTTCGTCGAGGAGTAGGAGTTCCGGTTCCATGGCCAGGATCCCGGCAAGGGCCACGAGGCGCATCTCGCCGCCGGAGAGGCGATGGGTCAATCGTTGCGCCAGGTCGGTGATGTGGAGTCTGGCCAAGGTGGATTCGGCCCGGAGGCGGGCTTTTTCAGGGGAGAGGCCGAGGTTGAGGGGGCCGAAGGCCACGTCCTCGAGGACAACGGGATAAAAGAGCTGGTCTTCGGCATGTTGGAGACAAAAGCCCACACGCTGGCGCAGGCGCCGGAACTGCGGCTCGGTGGTGATGGGCTCGCCATGGAGGTAAATTGTGCCGCTTGTGGGGGCAAGAAGGCCGGTGAGCAGCCGCAGCAGGGTGGTCTTGCCACTGCCGTTGGCCCCGATGAGGCCGACACGTTCTCCCACATGGAGTTCGAAGGCGGCATTGCGCAGCAGGGGCGGGCGATGGGGATACCGAAAACAAAGGTTTTGGGCAGCGAGGAGAGGCGTCGGCATGGGTGGTTTGTGGCAGAAGGGGGACGAGTTGGCAAGGAGGCTTAGGGCCAGGGATGCAGCGCATCGAGGATCACGAGGGCCACGCTTCCAAGGAGAAAGGCCGTAGTAAGGCCCCAATCGCGGGGGCGCGCCTGGAGCAGGGTGATGCTGGCGAGCTGACCGGTAAATCCGCGCAGGAGCATGGCCTCGCGGCTGCGGTGGGCTTGGTCCAAGGCCCGAAGGAGGAGGACCCCCACCATCGTGGCCAGGGTATGGTACGAATGGGAGGTGGTGCGAGGGATAAAACCGCGGAGCCGGGCGGCGTCCCACAGGCGGGTCCAGGAAGCAAATAGGCTGAAGATGTGGCGGTAGGTGAAGAGGAGGAGGACAACGAGACGGGTGGGGGTTCCGAGGGCGCTTAAGGCATGGCCGAGGGTGGCGATGGTCATGGAGGCCACCAGGGCGGTGGTGGCCAGAACAATGGCCAGGCCTTTGAGGGTTGCCAGGGCCGCCAGATGGATTCCAGGCCACGAGGCGGTCACCGGCCCCCAGACCAGAGCTGGTGGTCCGGGGAGAACCCAGGGGATGGTGAGCCAGAGCATGAGTAAAAAGCCTGCTATGGCCCCCAGGCGGCGCAGCAGGGCTGGGAGCGGCGGTGCTGCTGCCGCGAGGAGGGCTCCGGCCACTGCTACCGCCAGGGCTGCACTGCCCATACTTTTGACAGAGGCCACGGCCAGGCAAAAGGCCAGCCCCATGAGGAGCCGGGCACGGGGGTCAAGGCGATGGATGGGCGCCTTGCCATGGGCAAAGGGTTCATCGAACATGATGACGGCTTTTGAAGTAGGCGGCTATACCGACGAGACCAACGATCCACCCGATACCACCGAGGATATCGTGCAGGCGCGGTCCGTTGTCTTCCAGCAGGACGCGGCGCAGGGGGGCGAGTTTGGCGTCGAGTCGGGCATCGAGGAGGGCGGGCAGTTCGCTGTGGAGGGCGGCGCGTACGGCAGCGTCGAGGGCTGCGGGATCGACGGCGGAAGCCGGAGGTGCTGGGGGAAGTTCCCGTGGGGGCGAAGGGGATGCCCCTGGAGCAGGGGTGGGCGTGGCCGGGCTGCCAAACTCGCTGGCGTCCATGGTCCAGGTGGCTTGGTGGCCTTCGCCAGCGTGGAGGACAAGGGTGAGCCCATGGAGTGGGGCTGCCGCAGGGATGGGGAAGCGCAAGATGCCGGCATCGTTGGTGTGCCCCTCGAAAAGGGGCTCGCCGCTTACGCCATCGTAGACAAGGATCGTTCCTCCAACCACGGGCTTTGACTTGGAATAGGACGCTTCCACCACCACCTCGGCCCTCTCCACCATCGCAAAGAGATTGACGCGATGGGCTAAGGCCCCGCTGGCCAGGACAACGAGCAGGAAAAAAAGCAAGCAGCGCATCGTGCCTCCATCAGGAAAGCCCAAGGGCTTCGGGCCGGGCATGGGCAAGGAACTGCACCAGGAGGGCCGTCACAAATCCTTCGGCCACCGCCACGGGGAGATGGGCCACCAGGAGGACCTGGGCAGCCCGAAGAAATCCTTCTTCCGTAAAGACGAGGGCAAGGGCGGCCATGACCCCAGCGCCAAGGACGCTGCCTGCGCCACAGGCAAAGGCTGCCGTCGCCCGGCCTTTGCCCGGCCGGGCAAGCCAGGGCCGGCACAGGAAGCCCAAAAGGACCGCTGGGGCGGCCATGTTCCAGGTGTTCACCCCAAGAACCAGGAGCCCGCCGTATTGGAAAAACACGGCTTGGAGCGTAAGCCCCATGAGGATGGCGGGAAAGGCCCCCCAGCCAAGGAGGAGCCCTGCGACACCGTTCATGATGAGATGGGCACTGGCAGGGCCGATGGGGATGTGCACAAGAGAGGCTACAAAAAAAGCGGCAGCAAGCAGGGCCACGATCATGAGATGCTCTTCCTTGATGTGGCGCATACCTATGGCCGTACCAGCAGCAGTGAGCACGCCGCCGCTTGCCAGAACAATGGGCGAGAGCACGCCTTCGGCGATGTGCATACGAACCCCTCACTTTTTTTGCGGCGCGACGAATTCGGCCCACAGCACGGCGCCCAGTTCCACCGGCTTGGGTTGGCCATTGTGCTTCAGTTTTTCCTTGGCCGTGGTGAGGGCGGCAAATCCCCACCACCCGGGAAAAGGCACCGCGTAGGTAAAGACGCCGTTTTTGTCGGCCTTCACCACTTGGGTCACCATGATCTCCTTGGGCGCGGCATAGGCCTTCTCCTGGTTGTAGTATTCGATCTCCACCGTGGCGCCGGGAGCGGGCTTGCCCTCCACGAGCACCTGTCCTTGAAAGACATTGCCGGCATAGTTGCCGAAGGGGCGGGTGAGGGGCACGATTTCTGTCGTTAGACCTACAGGGGTATCCCAGCCTTCTTCCTCGCCAAAGGCCGAGATATAGGTTTTCGAGAGGTGGAGGATGAAACTATCCTCCGCTGGCTCAAAATAGGGCGTTGGTTCGAGGACAAATTGATATACCCCGGGTTTCTTGAGGGTATACTGCGCCTTCCATGCCTCCTTGCCCATGACCGTTGCTGGCACAAGGCTCCCCAGGAGCTCTTCGGTCTTGCCATGAACCACGGCCTTGAAGGCCTTGGGCTTGTCCATGGCCATGCCTACCATGTCCATGGGATGGGAGAAGCTCAAGGTGAGCTCCACGGTCGCCTGGTTTTTGTCTTCCACGACGCTCGTACTGGGGATAACCATGCCAAAATGGGCCAGGGCCTCGGTGGCCGGGGCGAGAAGGACTAGGCCGAGAAGGAAAAACACAGACCGCATAGAAAACCTCCTGGAGAAGCGCAAATGAGGCCCAAAAACGAACTGGAGGCGATTTTTGAAACAGATTGTGATACGAGTCAAGCGAGTATATGCTAAAAAGAATTTTGATGCGGTTGCCATCAGCGAGAAAAGCGCCGTCTTTGCGCTAAAGTAGCATGTTTTGGCCGCGCCATGGCCGTTGGACAAACCATGGGGCTGCCGCTTGGAGAGGCTCAAATTGACTTCAGAGGGGGGCTTCCGTAAGCGAAGATGCCCGTTGCGTGGAAACGCGCGGGTGATTTTTTCCAAGGAGTTGGCCATGGCGGGTATCGTCGTAGTGGGGGCCCAATGGGGCGATGAGGGCAAAGGCAAGATTGTGGATTTGCTCACCGCGGAAGTGGCGGCCATCGTGCGGTTCCAAGGGGGCAACAACGCCGGCCACACCTTGGTGGTGGGTGGTACAAAGACGGTCCTCCACCTCATTCCTTCCGGCATTCTCCATCAGGGGAAGTTGTGTCTCATTGGCAATGGTGTGGTGTTGGACCCATTCGTGTTCTGCCAGGAGCTCGACACCTTGGCCGCTTCCGGGGTGGATGTGAGTCCCTCGCGGCTTCGGGTAAGCCGCAAGACCCACATCATCATGGAATACCATCGCCTGTTGGACACCGCCCGGGAAGCCTTCAAGCAGGGGCGGGATAAAATTGGCACGACCGGACGGGGGATTGGCCCGTGCTACGAGGACAAGGCCGCGCGCATCGGTATTCGCGCTGCGGATTTCGTGGATGAAGCCTTGCTGCGGCACAAAATCGAAAAGGCCATGGTGGAGAAAAATGTCCTCTTGACCCAGCTCTACCGGCAGCCGCCTCTGGACCCTGAGGCCGTGTGGCAGCGCCTTACTCCGGTAGCCCGGCGCATTGTCCCGTATTTGGACGATGTTTCCAGTCGCATCGAGGAGCTCTTGCCTCAGGGGGTGCTCTTTGAGGGAGCCCAAGGCACGCACCTCGATATCGACCATGGCACCTATCCCTTTGTGACCTCATCCAATACGGTGGCGGGCAATGCAGCAGCTGGAGCGGGATGTGCCCCTGCGGCCTTGTCGCGCGTCATTGGCATCGTCAAAGCGTACACCACCCGCGTTGGTGCCGGGCCATTCCCCACCGAGCTCACCGATGCCATCGGCGATGGGATGCAGGCGCGGGGGCAGGAGTTCGGGGCCACCACCGGGCGGCGTCGGCGCTGCGGCTGGCTCGATGCCGTTGTCCTGCGGGAGTCGGTGCGGGTCAATGGCATCACCGAGATCGCCCTTACGAAACTGGATGTCCTCTCTGGCTTTGACCCCCTGCGCATTGCCGTGCGCTACCGATGCAACGGAGAAGAGGTCCTCTACCCACCCCAGGGGGAGAACGCCCTGGCGGCAGTGACCCCGGTGTACGAGGAATTGCCCGGCTGGGATGCGGACTTGGCTGCCTGCCGCAGGTTTGCGGACCTGCCCCAGGCGGCCCAACGCTACGTGGCCCGTATTGAAGAGCTGACGGGCGTGCCGGTGCGCCTTGTAGCCGTTGGCCCTGATCGCGAACAAACGATCTTCCGGGGATGAGGCAGGGCATGGACTATGCCGACCTGCGCGCCCGTCAGCCGCGGGTGACTGCGGCGCTGTCGCGGTTGGCGGTGCGGCCACCGGCGGTCCTACTCCTTGAAGGCGGAAGCCTTGAGGCGCGGCAGAATGTGGGGCTCTTTTGGGCCGCGGCCTTGAGCTGTCAGGGGGAGGAGCCGCCGTGCGGGGGCTGCTCGGCTTGTCAGGCCATCGCCCATGCCGCCAGTCGGGACGTGGAGTGGATCCGCGGGGAAGAGGGAGAAATCAAGGTGGATACGGTGCGAGCCCTGCGCCACAAGTCCATGGACCCTCCCGCGGCGGCGCCGTGGCGTCTGGTCCTCATCACCGAGGCCCAGGCCATGAACACCTCGGCCCAGAACGCCCTGCTCAAGGTCCTTGAGGAGCCTGCGCCGCGCACCGTCTTTTGCCTGACGCTCCCGCATCGGGATGCCGTGCTCCCCACCGTGGTCTCCCGGTCCGTTTGCCTCACCCTGGCCCCCGAAGCCCAACCCGTGGCCCCGGAGGTGGGGACATGGCTGGCCTCTTTGGCCAAGTTCGTGGGAAGTGGCGGCGGGGATTGGCTTTCCCGCACTGGGGGAGGCGTGGAGAGTACCCTGGCCCTGGCCGTGGTGGTCGAGGTGGAGCGGGCCGTGCTCGGGGCTTTGCGCGGCGTGCCGCAGGGGCCACTTGCCGATGTCTTCACCCGCCGCGGGGATATTGTTCGCCTGCGTCAGGCCCAGCTGCTGGCTGAGGAGGCGCGCATGCGTTTACAGCTTGGTGTTGGGCCAGGGATCGTCCTGGAGGCCTTGGCCATGGGCTTGTGGAGGCTTTTGGCATGAGGCGGGAGATCTTCGTCGTCCAGATGGCGGGGCCAGACCGGCCTGGGGTGTTGGCAGCTGTCATGGAGAGTATTGCCTCGTGGGAGGTCCAGGTCGTGGATATGTGCCAATCGGTCATCCACGAGGCCTTGTCCTTGGGGTGCATCATCGAGATTCCTGCTGGCGTGCCCGCTGCGGCTATCCTCAAGGAGCTCCTTTTCTGCGCCCATAATTTGGGGCTCGCGGCCAAGTGCACGCCGCTTCCGGAGGAGGCCTATGAGGCGTGGGTGGCCGGTCAGGGACGCCCTCGGCACATCGTCACCGTGTTGGGGCGCACCCTCACCTCGCACCACCTGGCGGCCTTGGGACAGGTCCTTGCGGACCAAGGACTCTCGGTGGATACCGTCACCCGGCTCTCGGAACGCCGCTCCCTTCTCCGTCCTCCGGCCATGCCGCGCTCGTGCCTTGAGTTTTCCGTCCGGGGCACGCCGCGGGACCGTCTGGCCATGCGGGCGGCGCTGCTCTCTCTCTCCCGCGACCTCGGAGTGGACGTGGCGGTGCAGGAGGACTCAGTCTTTCGTCGCATCCGGCGTCTGGTGTGTTTTGATATGGACTCCACCCTCATCCAGGCCGAGGTCATTGACGAGCTGGCCGTCCGGGCCGGGGTGGGGCCTGCGGTGGCGGCCATTACCGAGGCCGCTATGCGCGGCGAATTGGATTTTCGCGAAAGCCTCATCCGTCGGGTGGCGCTGCTGGCGGGGCTGCCGGAGACGGTCCTGGCTGAGGTGGCGGCCTCGCTCCAGCTCACCGAAGGGGCCGAACGCCTTGTGCGCAGCCTCAAAGGCCTTGGGTACAAGATCGCCATCCTTTCGGGAGGATTCACCTATTTTGGCCGTGTCCTGCAACACCGCCTGGGCATTGATTTTGTCTATGCCAATGAGCTGGAGGTTGTTCACGGCCGGCTTACCGGACGAGTGGCAGGCGAAATTATCGATGGGCCGGGCAAGGCGAGGCGCCTGCAGGCCATTGCCGCCGCCGAGGGCATTGCTCTCGAGCAGGTCATTGCCGTGGGCGATGGCGCCAACGACTTGCCCATGCTCCAGGTGGCGGGCCTTGGCATCGCCTTCCAGGCCAAGCCTGTCGTGCGCGAAGGGGCCGGCCAGGCTATCTCCCACGTAGGGCTCGATGGCGTCCTCTATCTTTTAGGCCTGCGGGACCGAGAACTGCGGGCGCTGGAGCCGGCGCCGAAGGAGCGGCAATGATCCACCGCACCTTGGCGGAGGCTGTTGCCGACCTTGAGGCCGCTGGGCAGCTCATCCGCCTCCAGGTGCCAGTGGACCCGTACCTGGAAGCTGGGGTCATCCAGCGCCGGATGTGCGCGGCCGGGGGACCAGCAGTCCTCATGACCCAGGTGCGGGGGTCGCGTTTCCCTATGCTCGCCAATCTTTTTGGCACGCGGGAGCGAATCCATTACCTCTTTCGCTCTACCTTACGCCTTGTGGAGGCCTTGCTCACTGCCAAGGCCGATCCAATGGCCTTTTTGCGCTCACCGCAGCTGTGGCCGCGTGCCCTACGCGCGGCCCTGTGCACCAGGCCCCGCTGGGTGCGCTCTGGCCCCATCCAGGTCGGGCGATGCCAACTCGCGGATCTTCCCCAGCTGGTGTCTTGGCCCATGGACGGCGGGGCCTACATCACCTTGCCTCAGGTCTACTCGGAAGACCCGGCGCGTCCTGGGATCTGGGGCTCCAACATCGGCATGTACCGCGTCCAAATCTCCGGCAAGGCCTATGTCCCCAATGCCGAGGCCGGGCTCCACTACCAGATCCACCGTGGCATTGGGCCACACCATGCCCGGGCCATCGCCCTGGGGCGGCCATTGCCGGTCAGTGTCTGGGTTGGCGGCCCCCCCGCCTTGACCTTGGCCGCCATCATGCCCCTGCCTGAGGGCATGCCGGAACTCCTGTTTGCCGGGGCCCTCGCCGGGCATCGACTCTCCCTTGTGCGGGGAGAAAACGGTCTGCCCATGCCTGCCCAGGCGGACTTCTGTATCCAGGGCGAGGTGCCACCCCATGAAGTGAAGCCCGAAGGGCCCTTTGGCGATCACCTGGGCTACTACAGCCTGCGCCACGATTTTCCCGTCCTTCGCGTCCAGGCCGTATGGCACCGCGCTGATGCCATCTGGCCGTTTACTACCGTGGGCCGGCCGCCGCAGGAAGACACGGTTTTTGGGGCCTTTATCCACGAATTGACCAGCGCCCTCGTGCCCCGGGTCTTCCCCGGGGTGCACGAGGTTCATGCCGTAGATGCCGCAGGCGTCCACCCCTTGCTCCTTGCGGTGGGCAGCGAGCGCTATGTCCCCTATGCTGGCGAGCGCCAGCCCCAAGAACTATTGACCTGTGCCATGGCGCTTTTGGGGTCCACCCAGACCTCCCTGGCCAAATATCTCCTCATTGCCGCCCGAGAGGATGACCCAACGCTGTCGTGCCATGATGTGCCGCGGTTTTTGGCCCACCTCCTCCAACGCCTTGATCTTGGCCGAGACCTGCATTTTATCACCCGCACCACCATGGACACGCTGGATTACTCAGGTATTAGCCTTAACCAGGGTTCCAAGGTCATTTGGGCCGCTGCCGGCCCTCCCCGCCGCCGGCTCGCCTCCCAATTGCCGCAAGGCCTGGTCTTGCCGGCGGGCTTTGGCCCAGCGCGACTCTTTGCCCCAGGTATCGTTGTTCTTGCGGCACCGGTCCATACGCTTCCCCGGGACACCCCAGACCCTGCATTGGAAGCATTGGCAGAACACCTCGGCGGCTGGG
This sequence comes from uncultured Desulfomicrobiaceae bacterium, assembly GCA_937989665.1. Taxonomy (GTDB): domain Bacteria; phylum Desulfobacterota; class Desulfovibrionia; order Desulfovibrionales; family Desulfomicrobiaceae; genus Thermodesulfomicrobium. Next base: position 18,996 of record CALKRN010000002.1, read on the forward strand.
ACTTTGGCGGTCTTCCCTTGGTGGTGGTCGTGGATGATGTTGATTTTACTTGTGCCAGCTGGGCCAATTGGTTGTGGGTGACGTTTACGCGCTCGGATCCGGCCACAGATACCTACGGCATCGGCGCGTGGAGCCGATGCAAGCATTGGGGCTGCCACACCATGATCCTCGATGCCCGGCGCAAAACCGATCATGCCCCGCCCTTGGAAATGGACCCCGAGGTGGAAAAACGGGTGGATGCCCTTGCTGCTTCTGGCGGGCCGCTGTATGGGTATTGGTGAGCTCTGTTTTTAAATTTGGTTCTCACCGCAAGGAGTTTTCCTATGCAAACTAAAATTGTCGCTACGCTCGGGCCAGCGTCCCTGGAGCCAGGAGTGCTCCGCGCCATGGTGCACCATGGCGTACGCATTTTTCGCCTCAATTTTTCCCATGCAGATGCCGCTCATTTTGGCCCGGTGATCCAGAAAATCCGCGCTGTGGAGGCCGAAACCGGGGTGCTGCTGACGGTCATGGGCGACCTCTGTGGCCCCAAGATCCGTATCGGCGAGGTAAAAGGCTCTCCCCTGCAGATCCGCAAGGGGGCCTATGTCTGTCTCGGGGCGCCAGACGAAAAACCGCAGGAGACGGATATCTTCATCAGCCTCGAGGCCGTGGAGCTCCTCGAGGGCCTGGCAGAAGGGATGCCGGTCTCGTTGTCTGACGGTATGCTCCAGTTCAAGGTTGTGAAAGTCGTGAAGGCCGATCGGCTCTTTCTTCTGGAGGCCCAAAACGGTGGCATCCTGACCTCCAACAAGGGCATTGCCTTTCCGGGCAAGACCCTGCGGGTGGCCGCCCTAACCGATAAAGACCGCCGCGACCTCCACGAGGGCTTGGATATCGGTCTTGATGCTGTGGCCTTGTCCTTTGTCCAAACGCGCGAAGACATCGAAGACATCAAGGCCGAGATCGCTCGCCATGGCACCTGGATTCCGGTGGTGGCTAAGGTGGAGCGCCGCAACGCCGTGGACGATATCGACGCCATTGTGGAGATTGCCGACGCCATCATGGTGGCCCGGGGGGATTTGGGCTTGGAGTGTAGTCCAGCAGAGCTGCCCATCATCCAAAAAAAGCTCCTGCGTGCCTGCCGACATGCGCAAAAGCCAGCCATTGTGGCCACCCAGATGCTCCTTTCCATGGTTAAAAACCCGGTGCCCACTCGGGCGGAGGCCACGGATGTAGCCAATGCTATGCTCGATGGCGCGGATTGTGTCATGCTCTCCGAAGAGACGGCCATTGGCTCCTATCCCGTAGAAGCCGTGCGTTTTATCCAGGAAATCGCCCAACATGCCGAGCCATATTACCTGGAGCGCATCGGTGGCCCCTACCGGCCCAAAGAAGAAAAGAACCCCCCGAAATTCATCGCCTACTCCGCCTGTCTGGTGGCTGAAAATGCCGATAGTGTCGCCATTGTCTGCCACTCCACAACTGGCGCTACGGCGCGTTATATCTCAAGCCGCCGGCCACGGCAGCCCATTTATGCCATGACTACCGATGCTCGCGTGCTGCGCTGGCTTAACTTCTTCTGGGGCGTCGTGCCGGTCCCCAGCGATGCGAGCATCCTCAGCCATCAGAAGCGGGCCGAGAAGTTTGTCCAAGAGTTTGCCGGTTTTCGCCACGGCGAAAGTGTTGTCATTGCCAGCGGCCAGTCCACGCCAGGCATGCCGGCGGTCATGACCAATGAAATCAAGGTATACTATAAATGAGCCTCTTGGACTTGAGGGAAAGAGAAGATGCCCCGAGAACAGAGTATCGTCGGTAGGGGATGGGGAAGGAATGCTCGCTTGCTGCGACAGTAGGAGAGGAAGAACGTTTCGCCGTGTGGTGGAAAGGCCTATCCGCTCCCAGAAAAGATCTGGAAACGGGATGCAGGAGAGGCGCTTTAGTTGTGGAGGGAAGGGCAGCGCGCAAGTACCGCATTGCGTCCAGAAGAGAGATGTCTCCAAGGACACAGGGGAGGAACAGGCTCGAGCCCGTAGAGTGTTGGCGGGTCTGAAGCGAGCGCCAGAGAGCGCAAAAGCCGGGGAGGAACGACCAGAGCCCGCAGGTCGTTGGTGAGAAGCAAGTAGATGAGGTATCTTGAGATATAAAAACAACCCGTTGAGTCCAAGAACGGACGTTGTGTGTTTGGTTGCGGAATGTTAGGAGCGTTCATTATGCCAAGGAATTGGTGGACAATGGGATTGGCAGGGGCAATGGTTGTAGCTGCAGGCGTGGGATTGTTCGTCCCTCCCCCATGGGGCGGGATTGCCCCATTGGTGCTGGCCGTGGCACTTGTGGGGGTGCTGTGGTGGCAGCAGACAGCAGGTGCCCCAACGGCGCAAAAGGGAGACGCGGAGGAAAACGAGATCTCAGCCATGGCCCAGGTCCTGGAGGGGGCTGCCACCGGGCGGTTCCACCACGTGCTTGAGTTTTCTGGTCGAGTGGCCCACATTATTCAAAAACCCATCAATGCGCTTCTTGCCTTTGTGGTAGGACTTATTGGTTCGATGGATGGCCAAAACCGTATCCTTGACGAGGTGCGGCAATTTTTGAGCGCCCTTGATGTCCGACTCAAGGAGCAGCTCTCTCGTACCGAGGCCATGGCGCGCGACGTCCAAGGGGCCGCCACCCAGTCCTTCCACGATGCCGAGACCATCTACCAATCCATGGAAGATATGTCCGTGGCCACGGGCGAGGTCGCCACTTCGGTGGCCAAGACCGCGCAAAAAACAGCGGAAGCGCGTTCCCAGGCGGAACGGGCCACGGCATCCATTGCCCAACTGAGCGAGAGCTCGCGCAACATTGGCGATGTCAGCCAAGTCATTCGGGCCATTGCCGCACAGACCAATTTGCTCGCCCTCAACGCCACCATTGAGGCTGCTCGGGCTGGCGAGGCAGGCCGCGGCTTTGCTGTCGTGGCCAATGAGGTCAAAGAACTGGCACGGCAGACCGCCGAAGCCACGGAAAAGATTACCTCCCTCATCGAAGGGATCCAGGCGGATGTGGCCGGCGCCATTGCCCAGGTGGAGGGCATTACAGGGGCGGTGGCTGAGGTAAATGAACTCGCCACCACGATTGCCAGCGCCACGGAAGAGCAGACGGCCACCATGGCCGAGATCACAGCCAATGTGCGTCGCACCAAAGAGGCGGCCACCGTGGTCAAGGAGCGTGCCGATGCCCTGATGCTGTCCACCGAAGATTTTGCGACCCTAGCTCCCCAGGTCTCCATTGCTGCGGAGGCCACCAGCCGTATTGTCAAGTCCAATGCGGTTGTCCTTTCAAAGGTAGGGGCGAGTCCCGGGCTGGCCAATCGCTTGGAAGTCCACCTGGGGCACGCGGCACGCCTCAAAAGTATCCTCTTCAAACACATTGCTTGGGGCAATGAGCTCATCAAGGCCATTGTTGTCTTCGGAGTGCTTCCCGAAGTGGAGATGGATCCCAAAAAGTGTGCCCTGGGCAGGTTCCTTGAGACCTACCAACCGCAAAAGCCAGAAGTCCGGCGTATCCTCCACGATCTCCACCCGCTCCATGACAAACTCCATGCCTCAGCGGCCTTGGTCCATCAGGCCATGGGGGAGAAGCGCTCTGCTGCTGAAATTATGACCATGTTCACGCAGGAGATTTCGCCTATTTTAAGCCAGGTGCTCGAACTCTTGAGCCAGTGGATTACGATAGAAGAAAGTGGTGTCGTGGCCAGTGGAGAATTCATGCCGTGGAGCACCGACCTGGCCCTGGGTATCCCCAGCATTGACGAGCAGCACAAAAAACTTGTGGCTATGGTCAATAGCCTACATCGTTCGGTGGAGAAGAACGACAAGCCCGCCGCGGCCCGGGTGCTCCAGGAGCTCATTGAGTACACGGGGTACCATTTCGGCACAGAAGAAAAGTTCTTTGACCAGCACGGCTATCCAGAGACCCAGGCCCACAAGGAGATTCACAAAAAACTGGTGGACAAAGTCCTGGCCTTTAAACGCAAGTTTGACGCGGGGGAGGAGTTCCTCTCTCAAGAACTCCTCAATTTCCTCAAGGATTGGCTCGTGAACCACATTGGTTTTACGGATCGCAAGTACGCGCCGTTTCTCCTCAGCAAGGGGGTGCGCTAGCCTGAGCGCCCCGGCGTGAGCCTTGGGCAGTACAAGGCCCGCAGGCATCAAGCCGCAGCGGAACGCAAGCGGCGAAGGGCCGTGCCCGTTAATCGCAACGCTACTCCGGCCATGGATCTCTCCATGGCCGGAGCTTTTTGAGGCGCGGAGGGGGTGTGGACTATGGCCGCCAGGCTCGTGGCCGTGGAGCTCTCCATGGCCGGAGCTTTTTGAGGCATTGCTGGCATAGGGCCTGCTGGCATCACCCAGGCCGGCCGTGGAGCTTTGGAGCCTTTTGAGGGGCAAGAGGACAGGGTTGGGCTGCGGCCCTTGGACGCCTCCCCCTGGAAGTTTCTTGGCTCCAACCGTTGGGGGGAACGGTCGCTGCTCTGCCTTCGTGGCAGATGCGGGCCGTTGCTTCGCCGGCACAGAGCGCCGTTGCGGTGGGCCGAGGGGCCGCGGGCCTCTGTGGGGATTGCTTTCAGACTCGCCAGGAGACCCTCCTGGAGGAGGGCAGGGGACGCGGGCCGTTGGCCCCGGTCACCAGCGCAGCGCCGCCTCCGGATCGGGCTGGCCTGGCAGCGACAGCCTGGCAGACAGTCGGCCCCTCGTGCATCCCACCGGAGGGGTCGCAATCAGATCGGCCCCTCAGCGCAGCCGCAGGGATGGCTCCTTAGAAACTGCCCAATGGACCCTGCCAGGCCTGGCGGAGGGTGAGGATGTCCGCGTGGACGAGGACTTGAGGGCCAGCGCGCAACGTGAGCTGCGGCGTGGCCATTGTTTCGCCGATGGGGGCAGCATCTGTCCCAAGGATGGCCTCGAAGGCCCGCCTATGCTGGCGGGGGACGCTGACCACCAAACGGCTTGGGGTCTCGCTGTAGAGGACTTCCTCAGGAGAGTTGCAGCCGCGCTGCGGGATGGCGGCCACATCGATTACGGCCCCTATCTCCCCGCCTATGACCATCTCAGCCAGGGTGACGGCCAGGCCCCCGTCGGAGACGTCGTGGCAGGCAGAGACGAGCCCCTCCTGGATGGCGGCAAACAGGGCGCGGTAGCGGCGGTGGGCGGAGAGGGCCTCTACGTGGGGGATGGTGTCCTGGATGCCCAAAAGGTCGGCATACTCGGAGCCGCCCAATTCGCCGCGGGTCAGGCCAAGGAGATAGAGGACTTCCCCCGAGGCCTTGAGGTCAGCGGATACGGCACGGGTGATGTCCGGAATGATGCCAAGGACCGTAAAGAGGACCGTGGGCGGAATGGAGATCTTAATTCCTCCACCGAGGTAGTCGTTCTTCATGGAGTCTTTGCCCGAGATGCAGGGCACGCCATAGGCCTGGCAAAAATGGGCCAGGGCCCGGGCCGCCCGTACGAGCTGGGCGAGTTTGAAGGCGCCATCGGGATTTTTGTCTGAGGCAATGGGATCGCACCAGCAGAAGTTGTCCACGCCTGCGAGCTGATTAGGGTCGGCCCCCACAGCCACGGCATTGCGCACGGCTTCGTCAATGGCCGCAGCGGTCATCCAGTAGGTGTCGAGGTCGCTCAGTTTGGGGCAAAGGCCACAGGCGATGACCGCTCCGCGATGGGAGTCGAGGCGTGGCCGTAGGACAGCAGCGTCCGTGGGGCCACCGTGGCCCATGAGGGGTTTGATGACACTGCCGCCTTGGACCTCATGATCGTATTGGCGGATGACGTACTCCCGGGAACAAACGTTGAGTCGGCTGAGCATGGTATAGAGCAGGGCCGTACCATCGCTGGTTTGGGGACAAGGCCGCGGCGTGGGGGCAAGGGGGGGCGGGGTCCATACGGCGTTGAGCTCCATTTGGGGCGTGCCGCGGTGGAGGAAATCCATATCGAGGGCCACCACCATCTGGTCCCCAAAACGGACACACATCTGGCCAGAGTCCGTGAACTGGCCGAGGTCTGTGGCTTCTACATCCATTTCTCGAGCCAAGGAGAGAAAGGCCTCAAGATGCTGGGGCGGTACAGCCACAGTCATGCGTTCTTGGGCCTCGGAGACAAGAATTTCCCATGGGGCAAGACCAGGATATTTGAGGGGAGCACGGGCCAAATCGAGGTCACATCCTCCTGTATCTTGGGCCATCTCGCCGACGGAAGACGAGAGTCCCCCTGCGCCGTTATCTGTGATGGCGCTATAGAGCCCAAGGTCTCGGGCGCGGAGGAGAAAGTCGTACATTTTACGTTGGGTGATGGGGTCGCCGATTTGGACAGCCGTGGCAGGCGAGCCTTCATGAAGCTCTTCGGAGGAAAAGGTGGCCCCGTGGATGCCGTCTTTACCGATACGTCCACCCACCATGACAATGCGATCGCCCGCATGAGCTTGTTTGATGTGGCTGGGGCGGCCAGCGATTTGGGCTGGCATCATCCCCACCGTGCCGCAAAAGACGAGGGGTTTGCCGAGAAAACGCTCATGAAAGACAATGGCCCCATTGACCGTGGGCACCCCGCTCTTGTTGCCGCCATGCTCCACCCCTTCGCGCACGCCTTCCAAGATGCGGCGGGGATGGAGGAGGCGCGGCGGCAGCTGGCCTTCAAAAAAAGGCGAGGCAAAGCAGAAGACATCGGTGTTGCACAAAAGCTGCGCCCCGAGGCCAGTCCCCATGGGATCGCGGTTGACGCCCACGATGCCGGTCAGTGCCCCGCCGTAGGGGTCGAGGGCCGAGGGGCTGTTGTGGGTCTCGACTTTGATGCAGAGGTTGGTTTCTGGGTCGAAGCGAATCACCCCGGCATTATCTGTGAATACCGAGAGGCAGAAGTCATCGGCCCCGTTGCGGGCGCGGATAGAGGCGGTGGTATCCTGGATATAGGTCTTGTAGAGGCTATTGATGATGCTCCGCTGGCCGGTGGTGGTATCATAGTAGAGGATGCGGGCGGCAAAGATTTTGTGCTTGCAGTGCTCGGACCAGGTCTGGGCGAGGCATTCCATCTCGGCATCGGTGGGAGCAGGGGGTAAGTTCAGGTGCGCCCGCTGGGCGATGACCGTGGGGGTTTGGAAATAGGCCCGGATGCGTTCCATCTCTGCGAGGCTCAAGGCCCAGGTGCGCTCCCGGCTGAGCGCCAGCAGGGCATTTGCGTCAAGGGCTGCCAAATCGATATATTCCACGACAGTGGATGCCGTGGCCGTGACATTGGCCATTTGCGGGGGAAAACCCGGCGCAGTGCGCCATTGGCTTCGGCTTTTGATCCGCACCCGTTGGATAAGACTGTTGGCAAGAAGGTCCCAGGCGATGCGTTCGATCTCCGCCTGCGTCAGTTGGCCAAAAAGGAGGTATTGGGTGGCGGTGGCCACGGTGATGTCCTTGATGCCAAGGCCAAGGCTTAGAGTCTCGCGGGCAGTGCGGCCTTCGTTGTCTGTCACCCCGGGTCGAAAGCCCACTTCGATGGCCCAATCGGGCTCTGGGCCAAGGGGCGAGAGGGCGGCTTCGTGGAGTACCGGGTCATGGAGGAGTGTCTGCTGGAGGGCCATGTGGGCCTGGTGCAGGGAGAGTCCTTGTACCGTGTATACTTTGATTTGCCGCACACCCTCCACAACGAGTCCGAGTTCTGCGCGGATCTTGCGTGCAATCCGCGCCCCTTGGGTGTCTGGTAACTCCGGACGGAGGCCCACTTCGATGCGCAACGTCATTGGGATGCTCCTTGGAGGCCCTTGTTTGGGGCGAGAAAAACAAAGGTATTTCCGCCGCTGTTTTTAGCGTGGTAGTTGGCTTGGTCTCCGCGATTTATGAGGGTCTGGACGGTATCCTGCGTGGTAGCGAGGGTGGCCCCGATACTGAGGGTGCATTCGCGGGTTATGGTAGCCAGGCGTTCTTGGATGCGGCGGGCGAGGGCGGAGAGCCCCTCAGCCGAGGCATCGGCACACAGGACAAGGAATTCGTCTCCTCCAAAACGGAAGGGGTAGTCCATGCCCTTGCGCAAGGACTCGCGCAGGATGGAGCCAATGGTGGCGAGGAGCTCATCGCCGGCGCTATGGCCATGGCGATCGTTGTACTGTTTGAAGCGATCTACGTCGAAGAAAAGCAGACCTAGGTTCTTGCCGGTGCGCCGGCAGCGATCCATCTCTCGTTCGAGGATACTGGTGAGGTGATGGCGGTTGAAGACCCGGGTGAGGGCATCCAGCAGGGCTTGGTCTTTGATGGCCCGTTCGAGGCGGCGCACGGCGGTCATGTCCCGGCCCACGATGACAGCATAAAAATTTTGGGCCTCCACTTGCGCCCCCAGGAGTTCGAGCACGAAATCTTTGCCATTGAGGACCGTGCGAACTTCCACAGGTGCTCCCTTCTCGAGGAGGGAGTTTAAATCCCAGTGGGGGTCAAGGGGATTCATGGAGGTCCCCAAGTCCAGGATGCTGCGGCCAACCAAGGCCTGGGCATAGGGTTTGGAGACAAAGCCAATGACCCCGGAGGCGTCCACGGTCATGACGATATCAGGCATGACGCGCAACAGTCCGGAGAGAAAGTCTCGCTGTTCAATGGCTTCAAAGTCCGGGAAGTGGATGGTGGTGATATCCTGAAGCAGGAGGAGCAGGCGCTCGGGTTCGTTGGTTGTGGACGCCAGGCGGTAGGCACTGAGGCTGATGCATGGTGGTTTGTTGGACGCCTGAAGGTCCAGGGGACAGAAGGCGGTGCTATAGGAGGAGCGGCTCGGATCGGCGAGGAACCGCTGCCACGCCTCCCGTTCAATGGGGTAGGGGATGCCAGCGACAACGTCTTCGAGGCGCATCCCAGGGGTGGGTGGGGTAGAGAGGTACGTAGTTAGGGTGGCATTGGCGGACAGGAGGTGGCCGGAGTTGTCAAACAAGGCCACGCCCATGGGAAGAAGCTCCAATAATGTGGCCTTGATGCGCTGGGGGGCTTGGTAGGTGAGATAGCGGCGAAAACTTGAGGCCAAAAGCCGGGCGTAGAGTTCAGCGGCCTTGCTTCTTGGGCCGCAGTCGGACTTGGAAAGACGCAGCTCGCCGAGGGGTTCGTGGTCTGCGATGAGGACAGGGGTGAGTCCGGCGGGCAGGGGGACAGTGGCGAGGGTGGTGCTGCGGCCCAGGAGAGTGGCCTCGGGGGAGGTGAGGGCAAACCGTAGCCATCCTGGGGCATCGGGGTCGCGCAGGACGACCTCGGCCGTGGTGCAGCCCCAGTTCCAGCGGATGTGGCGACCGATGATCGTGGCGATGGTGGCCGCGCCATTGGTGATGGCCTCGATTTCCCGGGTTTGGGCGACAAAGTCTTGGATATCGCCCAGACCATAAGGTTGGAAGGACCATGTGCGGCGCCAATCGACACGCATGACCGTGCACATGGCCTCGAATCGTTCGGCCACAGTAGCGCGGAGGCTCTCGAGGGCCATGGCATCAAAGGCAAGAATGCGTTTGATGAGAAAGTGGACCCGGCCTAGGGCTTCGGGATTAGGTTGGGCAGCAAATTCAGTTTCTGCCCAGGCGGTGGCAAGGATGACCAGTTGGGTGAGGGGGGGATGATCCATGACCTCGTTGAGGTCGTGGTGGTGGCGCACGGCCTCGATGACTTCTGGGGGCAGATTCCAGTTGCGCAAGAGCTTGGCCGTGAGCTCTGGGTGGGCCATCTCCACAGGCAGGCTAGGGCCGACGAGGTCGGCAGGTAGCCCTTTGGGCAGTCGATCCGCGGCCGCGAGGATGAGCACGGCAAGGTCTTTGAGGAGGGCGCCGAGATAGGCCTCCTGGGCGAGGAGGGGGAAGGCATGGAGGGCCATGGCTTCAGCTGCGAGGGCTCCCCAGATGATGGTCCGCCAGACGGTGTTGGGGTCAATACCCCGCTCCAAAAGGATGACGCCAAGGCCGCGGTGGATGGAGACAGTAAGGGCGATGCGCAGCAGTTCGCGTTGGCCGAGGATGACCACGGCGCGGCGGATATCGCTGATGCGTTGGGTTTGCCCATAGGCCGGGGTGTTGACGAGGGCGAGGACCGTGCCGGTGAGGGCCGGGTCAGCCCGGATGGTGTCGGCCACCGCCGTAGCATCGGCCTTGGGGTCGACGATGATGGCGAGGAGTTTGGCGGCGATGGGCGAAAAGGTCGCCCGCAGGCTTTCGCGTAAGGCGACGGAGAGTTCCTCGTGCATGGTCATTGCTCCCGCTGGAGAACAAAATGGGCGAGGGCGTGGAGGAGGTCGCGTTCCATTGAGGAGGGAAAGTGGACCAGGGCGGCAAGGGCCTTCTCCACATGATGTTGGGCGGTGGCCACCGTGGCTTGAACGAACCCTCCTCGAGCCACTTGAGCAAGGAGTACCGCTTGGTCCGCTTCCGATAAGGCGCGGCGCTGGATGCGATCCGTGAGGTGGTGGCGGTGGGCCGCTGGCAGGCTTTCGAGAAAGAGGAGCAGCGGGAGCGTGCGTTTGCCCTCGCGCAGGTCACCACCGTGGGGCTTGCCGAGGGTGGTGGCAGAGCCGCTATAGTCAAGGGCGTCGTCGATGAGCTGGAAGGCGATGCCGAGGCCAAGGCCATACGTTCGGGCGGCCTCGAGGGCGGCGGCTGGGGCGTGGGCCAGGAGCGCCCCGGCTTCACAGGCGGCTTGGATGAGGTAGGCGGTCTTGCCGGTAATGATGCGCAGGTAGTCTTCTTGGGAGAGGTGGGGGGCTTGCAGGGCGGCGATTTCTTCGATCTCGCCGCTGGCAGTGGCGAGGATGGCCTGGGCGGCGCAGGCCGTGAGTGCCGGCAAGCCGGTGCGGGCCATGATGGCATTGGCGTGGGCCAAGAGGGCATCGCCGGCGAGGATGGCGGAAGTAAGGCCAAAGACGGTATGGGCTGCTGGGCGTCCGCGGCGGGTGGCGGCGTTGTCGAGGATATCGTCGTGGATGAGGGTGGCCGAATGGAGGAATTCGAGGGCCACGGCGGTGGTATAGAGGCCATTGGTGGCGCTGCTGCCCAGGGCGCGGGCAGTGAGGATGGTGAGCATCGGGCGCAGTCGCTTGCCGCCGGCCTCGAGCACGTGGCGGGCCACGGGTTGGATGGGAGGCGGCAGTTGGGCGATTTCCTCTTGCAAGGCGGCTTCGATGGTAGGGAGTTCTATGTGGAAGGCGCGTTTAAGGTCGGCGATGGAGTTACAATTGTTCATGGGGCTCCCAATTGCCTCAGGAGCGCGAGGGCGGTTTCTCCCTCTGGGCCCATATGGAGGCTATAGTCGTTGGCGTAGGCCGTAATATGGTGGGCCAAAGTGGGGGCGTCAAGCTCTTGGGCAAAGCTGTGCACCAGTGGCAGCACGGCTTGAGGATGGCTGCGGGCATACTGGAGGCTGGTACGGATGGTGTTGACCACTGCGGTTTGGATCGTGTCCGGGATATGGGCCTGCATGACGATGACCCCCAAGGGGAGGGGAAGACCGCTGGAGTACTCCTGCCACCAGGCCCCCAAATCAAGGAGGAGGTGTAGACCGAGGCGCTCGTGCAGGAGGGCGGTTTCGTGGATGAGGAGCCCGGCGTCCACAGCCCCGCTGCGCACGAGGTCTGGGATGGCAGAAAAGAGGGTCGGTATGGCCTCAAAGGAGGGGCCAAGGGCCGCACGTAGGAGGCGGTAGGCCGTGGTATCGAGCCCTGGCACGGCGATGCGCGCCGTTTTTTCAAGCTGGGGGGTGCGGGCGACCAGTTTGGGCCCGTGGTTCAGACCAAAGGCCCCCCCACAGGGTAGGATGGTCCTGCCAGAGAGCTGCAAGGCTGCCGCTGCACTTACCTTGACGACGTCATAGGAGCCTGCTGCGGCGCGTTCGTTGAGTTCTTGGACATCGTGCCAAAAAAAGCGGCAGGGTTGGGGGCTTGGGACCAAACCGAGGACCCAGGCGCCAAAGACCCACGTGTCATTCGGGCAGGGAGAGATGGCGACGTTCATGCCCTGTCTCCTAAAAGGAGTTGTGCAGCTTGAGAGAGCGCCTCAAGGGCCAGAGGGATATTCCAGCGGTCCTTGTCGCGTTCACCCACGGCATTGGCGATGGTCCGGATTTCTAGGCAGGGGACGCCAGCAAGGTGCGCAGCGAAGGCAACACCAAAGCCTTCCATGGATTCAATGAGGGCCTGGAAGCGGTAGTGGTATGCCGAGGCCAGCGCCGTATCGCCAGTCACCCCCGCCACCGTGAGTGCCGGTCCCCAGACCCAGGAAGGATCCAGCGCCAGGCCCATGGCATCTGCGGCAGCGGTTGGGTCAAGGGGTAAGGAGGGGCGTGGCAGACGGGGGTGCATGGGGAAGGTCAAGGGGGTGATTGTTCCGTCGTTGCGGCGCACGCCATATTCTGGCCAGGTTTCGTGGGTGGCCACGACAACACCTCCCAGGGGTGCGGCTGCCAGGTCAAAGCTTCCGGCAATTCCCAAATGAACGACACCTCGAAATTCGCCCTGAGCCAAGGCCATGGCCGTGGTGGCCGCTGCTGCCACTGGCCCAACGCCGGTACACACGGGGTGTGAGTCGGACCATGGGCCGTGGCGCACAACGGCGTTGAGCTCCGCAGATGTCGGGCAGGCAAGAAGGATCACAGGCGCCAATAGACCCCGACGGAGGCGAATTGGTCTCGCGGCAGGATGCCTTTGACATCCAGGATTACAGGCCGGCTGCCAGGGCGGTGCATGGCCGCCACGGCCACGGGATCGAGATGGGCAAAGGGCGTGTGGGCCACGGCAACGACAAGGGCATCGAGGTCGTGGAGCTCCTCGAAGGGCTGGAGCGCAATCCCATACTCCGCAAGGGCCTCGCCTGGGTCAGCCAAGGGGTCGTGAACCTGGGTTGTGATACCGTACTCGGCGAGCTCGGCGAGGATGTCCGGGACTCGGCTGTTGCGCAAATCCGGCACATTTTCTTTGAACGTCAGCCCCAAGATACCGACACGGGCGCCGCGCACTGGACTGCCTTGGCGGATGAGGAGTTTTACCGTCTTTTCGGCAATGAATTTGCCTATGGCGTCGTTCGTTCGTCGGCCCGCGAGGATGACTTGGGGATGGAACCCCAGGCGTTGGGCCTTGGCCGTGAGGTAGTAAGGGTCAACGCCAATACAATGCCCGCCCACGAGCCCTGGCCGGAAGGGGAGAAAATTCCATTTGGTGCCGGCAGCGGCAAGGACATCGAGGGTATCAAGGCCCATGCGGTCAAAGATCATGGCGAGTTCGTTCATGAGGGCGATGTTGAGGTCGCGCTGGGTGTTCTCGATGACCTTGGCGGCCTCGGCCACCATGATGCTTGGCGCGCGGTGAATGCCGGCGCGCACCACGGTGCCATACACTGTGGCCAAAAGCTCGGTGACGTCGGGATTCTGGCCGGCGACGACCTTCACGACTTCCCGTAGGGCGTGCTCCCGGTCGCCGGGATTGATGCGTTCGGGCGAATAGCCCACAAAAAAATCGGTGCCGCATTTCAAGCCTGAGGTGGCCTCGAGGAGAGGGACACACTCTTCCTCGGTGAGTCCTGGATAGACTGTGGACTCGTACACCACGACGGTCCCTGGCTGGAGGTGGGCTCCTGCCGTGCGGGTGGCGGCAAAAAGGGGCTCGAGGTTGGGGGTGTGGTCGGCGTGTACTGGGGTGGGGACGGCCACGATGATGATCCCGGCCTCAGCAAGCAGGCTCGGGGCAGTGGTCAAGCGGAGGCGCACCTCTGCCAGTTCGTGGGCTGGGACCTCGTGGGTGCGGTCCATCCCCTGGCTCAGTTCCTGGATACGCTGGGGGGAGATATCGAAGCCGATGACATCGAAGTGTCGCGCAAAGGCCACGGCCAGGGGAAGTCCCACGTAGCCGAGGCCCAGCACCGCCAAGGCGCGGCGGCGATAATGGAGATCTTCAAGACTGACCATAGCTGCTCCTTGGGATGACTCGACAGGGCCAAAGGGTTCGTGGCATGTTCTTGTTATGCCGTTTGATGGTTCCTCTTTTTTGGTGGCCTTGGGATTGGCCATTATCCTGGAAGCTATTCCGTACTTCTTGTTTGCGGAAAAGATGCCCCAGTACTTTCGCTCCCTTGCCCAATTGCCGCCGCCGGTCCTGCGCCTTTTGGCGGCAGTTGGCCTTGCGCTTGGGATGGTGTTGGTGGCCGTGGGTCGGAGCGGAGGTCATGGCTAGGGGCGTTGGGCTTCGTGGAGAAAGACGATGCCAGAGGTCATGGCGGTCCAGCGGACATCGCTGAAGCCTGCGCTGCGGAGTTCCTCGGCCAAGGCCTCTTCGTCGGGAAAGGCGGCAATGGTCTCGGCGAGGTAGCGGTAGGCCTCGGGGTCCCGGGAGAGGAGGCGTCCGATGCCAGGCAGCACCTGGTGGAGATACCAGTTGTAGAGCCCCCCCCAGATGCGGCGCTGACCCGTGCCAAACTCGAGGATGGCAAGCCGGCCTCCAGGGCGCAGCACACGCACGATTTCCGCATAGGCATCGCTGCGTGGGTGGATGTTGCGGATACCAAAGGCAATCGTCACGGCGTCGGCACAGGCATCGGGCAAGGGCAGGCGCCGCGCATCCGCCTGCACCGGCCAGATGGCTCGGCCTTGGCGTTTGGCCGCGCCGCGCACGAGCATGGGGCGGCAAAAATCAACGGCCACGACGCAGGCCTCAGGGTGCTGGCGGCAAACCGCCCTGCTGACGTCGAGGGTGCCGGCAGCGAGGTCCACGACCGTCTTTGGGCCTTGCGGAAGGCAGTGGACCATCTGGCGCCGCCAGCGTTGGTCCAGACCAAGGCTGAGCACTCGGTTGAGGAGGTCGTAGCAGCGGGCAATGGTGCCAAAAAGACCAGCGACTCGGTGGGCGTGGAGATCAGGCATCCGGAGTTTCTCTGCCGGCGGTTTGGTCTTTGGCGCGCAGAAGGACGCGCAGGACTTCATCATGGACGAGGGCAAAGTGCTCGGCGAAATTGGCTGGCGAGATGCGGCCAACTTCGATGAACTTGATGATCACCTCTTTGGCGACTTGCAGGGCCTGTTTGCGTTCATTGTCCATGGACATGATCTCCTTTGGGCTCAAAGAAAAACCGCCCGGGGGGAATGGTCGTGACCTGCTTTGGGGAGTCCGGGCGGTAAAAACCGAGAAGAAAAACCGCTCAGGCCCTCCCCCTCGGTTTTTGAAAGAGGATTATTGGCCATTTTCGGCCAGCATCTGGGCCAACTCTTCACGGATGGCCCGGGCCGCTACCCGTGGGGCGGCCTCCTCTACGACGCTCTGCAGGCGGGCCTCGATGTTCGCGTCCATGGCCTCCAGCTGATTTGTCACGGCGTCAAGTCGGGCGGTGATGGCCGTCAGCTGGGCGTCACGGGCGGCGAGTTGTTGCTTGAGGGCCACCATTTCTGCGTCTTTGGCAGCGATGAGGGCTCGCAGGGCCTCCATTTCTGCAGTTTGGGCCGCCATGGCCTCGCGCAGGGCTGCTGCCTCTTGGAGAAAGATGCCCCCGGCACCAGAGGCTGTCGCGCTAGAGGCCGCCTTTGGGGCATCCCATTGGGTAGCCAGGGCCTGGATGCGGTCCGCTTGAGCGGCCAACGCCTCCCGGATGGAGGCGAGTTCTTCGGGAGAGACCGCGGGGGAGTGTGGTCCCCCACCTGCACCCAATTCTTGGCGCAGGTCCTCCGTTGCCGTGCGTAGGTGGTCGGTGAGTTCCGTTAGGAGGTCGTGGCGGATCCCTTCGAGGGCCTCCTGAAGGCGGCTGTGGATGTGGGAGGTCACCTGTTCCATGAGGGCGGGGGAAAAGGGCAGGGACTCGGGGTCTTGGGGCAAGGAGGCGGTGGCTGGCACCACAAGGGGCGTGGCGAGGAGTTCGTCCAGCTCTTGGGGGGCCGGGCTGACCTGCGGCGCGGTGGCTTTGGTCGGAGTAGGTTCGGCCATGGCAGTGAGGTCGGGCTCAGCGAGGAGTTCTGCCGCGAAGGCAGTGGGGGGCGCATCGTTGCCGAGGTCAGGTTCAGTGAGAAGATCGGCCTCATCTGGGGTGGTGCGCTCTTCGGCAAAGCTTGCCTCGGAAGGAAGGCTATCCGCCCCTGGGCCAGGGCTTGCCAAGGAAGCAGTTTCCGGCTCCAGAGGGGCGTTGGCAAAGATATCGAGGGAGTCGTCGGCACTGGGGGTGTCTGCCGGTGGCACGAAGGAGGGCGGCTCTTTGGCCAAGACCTCGGTGGCCGTCGGTTCTGCAGTGGGCACACTCTCCGGTGGGGCGGTGAACTCGGTGAGCGGGTCGAGCTCGGGCGAGATGTCTTCGAGGAGGGCATCGAGCTCATCGTCTAGGTTTTTGGGGTCAACGGCGTGTTCTGCCGGAAAGTCCCCCAAATTTGAGGTAATCGGCGCCCCTTCTTCTACGATATCCGTCAGTTCGATAATTTCGTCGTTGTGCATAATTCCCCTCTTCTCCTGCCAGCGTGTCGGCCGTAGCCACAAATCGTTCCTCCTCTAGCGCAGCGAGCGGTAAAAAAAAAGCCCCATCCGCTGGGGCAGATGGGGAGGCCGCAGATGGCTGGGGCCTCGAACATATTGACCGCCCAAAAAAAAACCCCATCCGCTGGGGCAGATGGGGGCACCAAGGTCCTTTGGCCATGCTTATGCTGCTTGCGATATCCCGCTTAAGGCTCCTTACTTCATGTGGCACTTGTTGCAAGCCGTGGGGCCAGTGGGCTTGTTTTCCGCCTTCAGCTTCTTGTGGCAATCCATGCACTGGTTGTGGAATGCATTTTCCACCAGCTTGATGTCTTTGGCATTTTCCGGGCCTTTGGCTTCCTTGGAGTCATGGCAGCCAGCGCTGGTGCACTTTTTGATGGCGCCATCTTTTTCCATGGTGTGATGGCACACTTTGCACTCCACGGCCGCGTGCTTCGAGTGCGCAAAAGGCACGGCCTTCTGCAAGGGCTTGCCTTCTTTGGTCTTCATGCCTTCCGGAGCCTTGATGACATAGTCATCGCCCGGAGCCTTGGCCGTGGCCGACAGCAGGGGAGCCGTCCCCAGGGCCAAGAGTACGATACAGAACAGACTCACGATCATTGATTTTTTCATTGTCCTCTACCTCCACAAGAAAAACGTTGGTTCAACGCACAAGCAGGCCATGTATAGGGGAAGGGTCTTGGTTTTTTAGGGTTGGTTGGGGTTGAAGGCTGCAGTTGCTTGGAGGATGTGTTCCATATCTTCCTCCGTATGTGCAAAAGAAAGAAAGGCGCATTCATATCCTGATGGGGCAAGAAAGACGCCTTGCTGGCGCATATGGCGGAAGAAGCGGCTATAGATGGCGGTGTCCATGGTTTGGGCAGAAGGAAAATCCGTGACGGGGGTATCGGTAAAGAAGATCGTAAACATCGATGCCATGCTGTTGCAGTAGACCGACAGCCCCTTGCGTTTGAGGGTCTCGGTCATTTTTGTGGCAAGGGTTTGGGTGCGGCGGGCGAGGGCGTCGTAATCCTGCTGGGCGAGCAGACGCAGCGTGGCGAGGCCCGCGGCCATGGCCACGGGATTTCCCGATAGGGTGCCGGCCTGATAGACTGGCCCTTGCGGAGCGATGGATTCCATTATTTCGCGCCGGCCACCGTACGCTCCCACCGGGAGCCCGCCGCCAATGATCTTGCCTAGACAGGTCAGATCCGGGGTGATGCCGAACGTCGCTTGCGCCCCGCCGTACGCCAGGCGAAACCCGGTAATGACCTCGTCAAAGACGAGGAGAGCCCCGTGCTTGGTGCAGAGTTCCCGGAGGGTCTCGAGAAATCCGGGCTTGGGGGGTACGAGCCCCATGTTACCGGCCACAGGCTCCACGAACACACAGGCAATGTCCTGGCCGTGTTCGGTAAAAAGGGTAGCAACAGCGTCGGTGTCATTGTAGTGGGCAAGGAGGGTGTGCTGGACAACGGCAGCCGGGACACCCGGTGTCCCGGGGATGGCGCACGTGGCCACCCCAGAGCCAGCGCTGGCAAGAAAGGCATCTGCGTGACCATGGTAGCCGCCGTGGAACTTGAGGACGAGGTCGCGGCCTGTGAAGCCCCGGGCCAGACGGAGCGCGCTCATGGTGGCCTCAGTGCCAGAGGAAACCATGCGCACCATCTCTATCCCGGGCATGGCCGCCACAATGGCTTCGGCGAGCTCCACCTCCAGGCGACAGGGAGCGCCATAGCTCGTCCCTCGGCGCACGGCGTCGATGATCGCTCGTTCCACCTCGGGATGGGCATGGCCGAGGAGCATGGGCCCCCAGGACATGACGAGGTCCACGAGTTCCTCACCGTCTTCAGTGGTAATGCGGCTGCCTTTGGCTTGGGCAATAAACAGCGGTGCAGCACCGACACTTTTGCAAGCCCGCACCGGGCTGTTTACCCCGCCGGGAATAAGCTGGCAGGCGCGCTGATAGAGGGATTCCGATATCTGCATGCGAACTCCTTGGTGCACTAGAAATATTCCATGGAGGTCTTTTTGAGTTCTTTGTTGCTAAACAAAATATCGTATTGTTCGACGCCGGTGCGCTCTTGAATGCGCTGGACGACTGCCAGGCACTCTTCTTGGGTGCGGCCATGGATCATCGTATAGAGGCTATAGGGCCAATCGAGACAGTTGCGGCGCAAATAGCAATGGGAGACTTCGGGTTGGGCCGCCATGACATGGCCAATGGCATCTTCATCCATGCCTTCTTCCACATACCAGGCCACCATGGCATTGAAGCCATAGCCGGCGTGCTGGTGGCGCAAGGTGGCGCCAAAGCGCCGGATTTGGCCTCCGGCCTTGAGGCGGCCAAGGAGGTCCAAGACTTCGTCCTCTGTAACGCCGGCTTCTCGGGCGATGTCGGCATAGGGGGTAGCGCTATCGGGAAGGGAACCTTGCACGAGGCGGAGGATGCGGCGTTCCCTGTCGGTTAATTCCATCGGTTATCCTTGGATGGTGTTGGGTTTCGATGGCGGGCCTGTAGTCCCTTTGCCCTAGACCTGCAAGGGGGGAGGGGCGGGAGCGGTCGTTTCTGGTAGTCTCTAGACAGGCTGGGGATAGACAGGCTGGGGAGGAGGGCACTAGCTGGATGGCCAAGAAAATGACACCAGGAGGTCGGCATGCGGGCAGTCGTATTGGGAGCGGGGAGCTGGGGCACGGCCTTGGCCCATGTCCTTGCCCTGGGTGGAGAAGCGGTGTCTCTGTGGGGCAGGGATGCTGCCCTGATGGAGAAGATGGCCCATTTGGGGGAAAATCCTCGCTATCTTCCGGGTCGGGTCTTGGCCCCGCTGGTGCGGCCCACGGCGGATCTCGGCATGGCCCTGGCCGGGGCCGAGCTCATCGTCCTCGCCGTACCCTGCCAGAGCTTGGCCGCCTTTGTGCGCCAGCATGTGGCCCTTTTCCCCCAGGGTGTTGTTGTCGTTTGTGCCAGCAAGGGGCTCGAGCGCGGAACTTTGCGGACCATGGGGCAGATTGTGGACCAGGAAATGGCCCTCTGCGCTCCGACCTATGCCGTACTCTCTGGGCCTTCGTTTGCGGCCGATGTGCTCGCCGGCCAACCCACGGCGGTGGCCCTGGGATGTGCAGACCCTCAGGTGGGGGCCCAGGTGCAGGCGCGTTTTTCTGGCGAGACGTTTCGGGTTTACGTCACGGAAGATGTGCGTGGCGTGGAGCTTGGAGGGGCGCTTAAAAACGTCATCGCCATCGCTGCCGGGGTGGCGGATGGCTTGGGATTTGGCGAGAACGCGCGCGCTGCACTCATTACCCGGGGATTGGCAGAGATCGCCCGCCTTGGTGAGGCCATGGGGGCAAGGCGCCAGACCTTCATGGGGCTCTCGGGGCTGGGGGATCTCGTGCTGACGTGCACCGGAGATCAGAGCCGCAACCGTCGAGTGGGGATTGCCCTTGGTCAGGGACAGCCATTGGACGCCGTTTTGGCGGGGATGGGCGGGGTAGCCGAAGGGGTGTGGACCACAGCCGCAGTCTATGATTTGGCTCGCCGCCTGGAGGTCCCCATGCCCATCACCGAACAGATCCATGCGGTCCTCTTCCAGGGAGCAAGTCCCCTGGACGCCGTGCGCGCCCTCATGGCGCGGCCATTGCGAACAGAGGGCTAAGGCGCGGGCACTCCCCCCAGGGGCTGGACCCAGAGGGTGCGGCGCCGTGGGCCATCGAATTCCGCCAGGAAGATGCGCTGCCAGGTCCCGAGGCGCAGCTGGCCTTCATTGGCGAGGACTGTAGCGGCATGGCCTACAAGGATAGTCTTGAGGTGGGCGTCGGCATTGCCTTCGGCGTGACGGAAGGGGGCATCGGGAGGCACAAGGCGTCGCAGGTGGGCGAGGACATCAGAGGCCACATCGGGGTCAGCCCCTTCATTGACGAGGACACCCGCTGTGGTGTGCGGGCTGACGATGGCAAGCGCCGCGGCCCTCGGGGCGCGGGCAGCAACAGCCGCTACCTGGGCCGTGATGTCGATCAGCTCTTCGCGACGGGTGGTGGCAATCGTGATGGTCGTCATAAGGGAATCTCAAGGCACAAGGCATTGCCACAAGGGTTGTAGGTGATGTTGTGCGCGAGCAAGCGAAAGATTTCATGACCACGACCGCTTTCGGCTTCTGGTTCGCTGTCTCCTCGGGAGAGCCATGCTTTCCAATCAAACCCCTGTCCTTCATCCTTGACGTAGAGAAACAAACTGCCATGCCGGCATTGGGCCCGCCACAGGACGTTTTTGGCTGGATTGCCCCTATTTCCGTGGAGGATGGCGTTGTTCAGGGCCTCGCGGGCCACAATGGCAACTTCGAAAAAGCGGTGCTCGGCCTGGTGATGGGCGAGGAGTTGGCGCAACAGTTCCACGCTTTGGTCCACGTGGACGAGTTCTGAGTTCATGGTCACTTCAATGGTGTCGTCGAAGATGGTGGCGTCGAACATCTTACACCTCGATGCCCAGGAGGACGGCGTCGTCTTCAGTAGGGCCTTTGTGGGCGGTGATGGTGGTATGGATGGCCTCTACAGCATCGGCAAGGGGCACATGGCTCACCGAACGAATGGCAGCCCACAACCGGGCGATGCCTTGATCCCGGGTGAAGGGGGAAGCGCCAAAGCCTTCGATGAGACCATCGGTATACAAAAAGATGCGGTCTCCAGGGTGCAGAGGGAGGGTGACTGGGGTCCAGAGGGCAGTTTCGAAGACCCCAAGGATGTCACCCTCGGCCTCCACGAGCTCGAGGGTGCCATTGGTGCGGGCGAGGATAGGCGGTGGATGGCCAGCGTTGACGATATGGGCGCACCCTTGGACGCGGTTGAGGCGCGCCATGGCGAGGGTGGCGTGGGCGCCGTCCGTGAGGATGCGGGTGAGCACGCGGTTGGTCATGGCCAGGCTTTCTTCGGGGGCAGTGGCGGCATTGACGTTTTGCCGCAGGAGGGCGGTGAGGGCGGAGGTCAGGAACCCAGCACTGAGGTCATGGCCACTGACATCGGCGACGATATAGTCGTAAATCCCTATCCCGGTGGCGAGCACATCATAGATGTCGCCGCCAGCCTCCAGTACCGGGGCAAAATGGACGCCGAACTTGGCTTCGGGCAGGTCGTGAGGGCGAACGAGGAGCGATTGTTGGGCCGCCTGAATCTGGCTAAGGCGTTGGGCCTGTGCCTCAACGAGGGCCCGGTGGGTGAGGCGTAAGCGGAGATGGACTTTGACCCGAGCCAAGACCTCGGCTTTTTCAAAGGGCTTGGAGATGAAGTCCACCCCGCCGCACTCAAGACCATGGACACGGCTGGCGGTATCGGTGAGGGCGGAGATGAAAATGACCGGGATGTCCGCCGTTTGGGGATTATCCTTGAGGTATTGGCAGGTCAGGTAGCCGGTTTCCTCCGGCATCATGACATCGAGGAGGATGAGGTCCACCGGGTGGAGCGCTGCTAGCTCCCTTGCCTGGGGGCCGGATTGGGCCGTAAGGGTGGCAAAACCGTTGCGTCGGAGCATCGATTCTAAGATCCGGGCATTGAGGGACTCATCGTCCACAATAAGGATAAGCGGGGTACGCTGGTCCACGGCAACTCCTCATACCAAAATGGCATAGCGGGTTTTGGATGGGATGCAAGAGGGATTCGAGCTCGACGCAGCGCGGAGGGTCCGATAGCGCGCTGGGCAAAGCGGAGGACAATGATGATAGACCTCTTCCAAGTGTATGAGGAGCTTGCCCCGTCGTTGGGCGAGGCAAGTGCCCGTATCCTGACAAAGACCTTGTCGCGCATCTACGACGATGTGCGCCAGATGGCCACGAAAACAGAGTTTCGCGAGCTCACCGCGGTTGTGGGGCAGCTTGCAGATGCCCAAAAAGGGCTTGCCGAGGCGCAGAAGCGCACAGAGGAGCGGCTTGATTCTTTGGCCCTGCGGATGGAGGAGCTTGCCGAGGCGCAGAAGCGCACAGAGGAGCGGCTTGATTCTTTGGCCCTGCGGGTGGAGGAGCTTGCCGAGGCGCAGAAGCGCACAGAGGCGCGGCTTGATTCTTTGGCCCTGCGGGTGGAGGAGCTTGCCGAGGCGCAGAAGCGCACCGAAGATGCCATTTTTATGCTGACCAAACGGGTGGATCGTTTGGAGGAGCGCGTGGAAGGCATCTCGCATTCCGTGGGGTATTCCCTTGAGAACAGTGCCTATAAGGCCTTGCCAGCACTCCTAGCGGCCCGTGGCATTGAGGTCCAAGGGCGGCTGGTTCGGCGCTATCTCGGCGAGTACCAGGTCAATATTTTTGGTCAGGGAGTGCATGCAGGTGCGCCCGTGACCATCCTCGGCGAGTGCAAAGTCCGTCCCTCACGCAAAGAGGTGGACCGTTTTCTCAAGGTCATCGCGCGGCTCGAGGCCGAGGGTCTGGTGTCGGCCCCGCGCGTCCTCCTGGTGGGGCATGATTTCCACCCTACGGTGGAGCGCTATCTCGAAGAAAAAGGTGTCCTGTGGTTCTGGTCCTATGAGTTATAGCTGTTTTGGGCACAATGTCCCATGCTTGCTGTGGCTTCGGGCTTGCCGAAGGCTGTACTTTTTGCCAGAAAGCCCCCATGCGCATCTCCGCCCGTACCCGCTATGCCACCCGGATTTTACTTGATCTGGCAGAACACGCCACCTCAGGCCCGGTGCCTGTGTCGGATGTGGCGCTCCGCACCGGGATTACGCCCCAGTTCATCGAACAGATCATGAAGGCCCTGCGCCGCTGCGGTCTTGTCATGAGCCGGCGGGGGGTGGCGGGGGGGTATGTCTTGGCTGCGGATCCGACCTCCATCTCCCTCGGGGCGATCGTGCGTTGTACTGAGGAAATTCAAGACCTTGCCCCATGCGTGGATGAGCCGGATCGCTGCCACCGTGCCCAGGGGTGTCGAACCCGGCAGGCCTGGCGGCGGATCGCTCGAATCCTCTTTGCGGAGCTTGATGCCATCTCGCTGCACGATCTCTTATCAGGCGAGGTGCAACGATGTCCCGGAGCGAGCGGACCGTTGGATGCTGATGAAGATGACGAAGACGAGCAGGAGAGGGGATGGTGAGTTTGCTGCCGCAGGGATTTCGTCTTGGTGTGGCTGCTTGTGGTTTCCGTCGTCCGGATCGGTGGGATCTCGCCTTGATCGTGACGGATGCCCCGTCTGTGGCTGCGGGCGTGTTCACCACAAACCGCTTTCAAGCGGCCCCGGTGCTTGTGGCCCGCGAGCACCTTGCCGCCAACCCTCGGGGAATGCGCGCCATCCTCGTCAACTCGGGTCAGGCCAATGCCTGCACAGGAGATGAGGGCTTACGCCGCTGCCGGGCCACGCTGGACCTCCTTGCCCCGGCCGGGATTGCCCCCCACGAGGTCTTGCCTGCCTCGACAGGGGTTATCGGAGACCATCTGCCACTTGATCGCTGGCCAGCCGGGATAGCGGCCGCCCTCGCGAGCCTGGGACAGGTGCCCCTCGTGGACGCGGCGCGGGCCATCATGACTACCGACACCTTTCCCAAGGTGGCCACGGCCGAAGTGGCAGTGGATGGTCAGGTCATCCGACTTGCCGGGATAGCCAAAGGTGCAGGCATGATCTGCCCCAACATGGCCACCATGCTGGGGTTTATCCTTTGTGATGCCACCGTAGAGCCTGCGTGGTGGCAGGCGGCCTTGCGCCGGGCGGTGGATGGGAGCTTCAATGCCATTACGGTGGATGGGGATACCAGCACCAATGATTGTGTCCTGGCCTTGGCCAGTGGCATGGTGCCGGTGCCGCAGGCAGCACTCCCTCAGCTGGAAGCCGCCTTGGGAGATGTTTGCCAAGAACTCGCCTTCCAAATTGTCCAAGACGCCGAGGGTGGGACGAAGGTCCTGCGCATTCAGGTAGGTGGCGCGGTCAGTCCATCGGATGCCCAGGCCGTTGCCCGTGCGGTAGGCAATTCCCCCCTCGTGAAGACTGCCCTCTACGGTCGGGACCCCAACTGGGGGCGGATCGTGGCGGCGGTGGGCCGCAGCGGCGCCCAATTTCGGCCTGAAGACGTGACGGTGGCCTTGGCCGGACACACGGTATTTGCGGGTGGTCTCCCCGTCCCCGGCGATTGGGATGGCTTGCTCGCCTCGGCCTTGCGGCGGGACGAAATCTCCATTGCCATCCATTTGGGCGCGGGAACAGCTGGCTGCGAACTCTTGGCCTCGGATTTGACCGAGAAATACATCCGCATCAATGCGCGCTACCGAACCTGAAGCCTCGGTACAGGGGACGACAACGTCCCACGTCTGGGAACGTCTCGCGGACCTGATTTTCGAGCTCGGCATGCTCCGCAAGACCCCGCGCACGGGGTACCAGTTCCTTGGCTCTGGGGCCGAGAATGTGGCGGAGCACTCTTTCCGAACTGCAATGATCGGCCTGATCCTGGCCCGGCAGGCAGGTGCTGACGTTGCCCGCACTGTCCTTTTGTGCTTGTTCCACGACCTCCATGAGGCTCGGGTGGGGGATTTCAATTACGTCAACCGTCTCTACAACACGACAAATGCCGAGGCCGCCTTGCGGGATGCCTTACGTGGCACGGGCCTCGAGGACGAAGGCGTGGGGCTGTGGCGGGAGCTTGAGGCTGCCGCCACCCTCGAAGCTCGTTTGGCCCATGACGCGGACCAATTGGATTTTATCGCCAACCTCAAAGAAGAACAGGACCGAGGTAACCCGTATGCGGCCACCTGGCTCAAGCATGCCATCCCTCGGTTGCGCACCGAGATTGGCCAAAGCCTCGCTCAGGCCATCTTGGCAACCGATCACACCCGCTGGTGGTTTGCCGGTCCTGATGTCTCGTGGTGGCGCCGGGGCAATGGCCGAAAATAGGCGGCTTTGGGCAGGCAGTATCTTGCTTTCCCTCCTATTCCATCTCGCCCCGTGGTTGCCCTGGTCGTGGGGAGGATGGTGGGGGCAACGCACGTGGGAGCCCGCTGGGTCCTCGTGGCGTGAGTCCCTTGCTGGGGCCGCTCATGGCCGGCATCGAATGCTCATAGCCGATGTTGTTTGGGGAGCACCCAAGGCAACACCTATCCGAACGAGCACCACGCAGTCAGAAGTGCAGACCGAGCGGTTGCGGGTGATCCAGAGGGTGGTTCGCCTGGCGTGGAATGAGGCGAGTCCTCCCACTCCAGGACGGGCCATCGTCGCCTTGCGGGTGGGTGAAGATGGTCGGATCCACGAATATGCCATCCAGCGCCTCGCCGGGGATGCGGCCTTTGAGCGCTTTCTCGTGGGCTTTGTGCGCTCCCTGCTGGTTCTCCATACCGTTGCCGGGCCTGGGGAGGCCCTGTGGGTGGAGTGTGAGTTTGTGGTGGAACCATCCCGCTGAGCCGTGGATGCCGTATCCCCAGCGCAGGCATCTCGTCTTCGCTGCAGGTTCCCGAAGAGCAGGTGGTCTTCTCGGTGCCTTGCATTCTTTTCCCAAAGGTCGATTGCCAGGAAGAGCGAAGATGCTCGAAGACGCACATTGGCCCTTGAAATGGTCTGCCCATGGCTGGGTTTAGCATGAGCACTTCCATGGAATCCTGGAGGCCCTATGCGCATCGCCGTGCTTTCCGATACCCATCTCAGCGAGCCTGATGACCAGTTGCTCGCCCTTTTCCGCTCCCATCTGGAGACTGCGGACCTGGTGCTCCATCTTGGCGACCACGTGGGATGGGCGGTGTGGGAGTTCTTCAACGCCCATCCCCGGTTTGTCGCCGTGGCAGGCAATTGTGACCACCCAGCGCTTCAGGCGCAGTTGCCGCGCCTGCGGCAGGTCGAAGTTGGGGCGCATCGCATCGGTATGGCCCATGGCTGGGGGGCTCGTGCGCAGGTGGGGGCCACGGTGGCCGCCCAGTTTCCTGACGCCACCATCATTGTCTACGGGCATACCCACAAGCGCCATTGGCAGCGTTTGGCCGATGGCCGGTTTCTCCTCAACCCCGGCTCTCTTTTTTGGCCGCGGGACGAGCATCCTGGCGGTCTGGCCTTCCTTTGCTTTGATGGTCCAGAGCCTTCCGTCCAATGGGTGAATGTGGACCAGCCCTTGTCCGCTCACTGCCCGGCACGATGCTCCCCAAAAATGGAGCAGGGAAGCGGCCAGGTAGTTGCGTGAAGCCCGGCGTGTCGTTCCTCACCGCATGGGGGGAAGGACGCGCGCACGCATGCCGATGGTCGTCGTTCGCTAGAACAGCCTGTCTCCTTTTGGGCACCAGAGGGCCTTTCCGCCAGCAGGGGTGAGAGGCAACGCTTCGTCTCGTGGCCAAGGCCTTTGCCCTCGGACGATATCCTCAGATGGGGGGCATGGCCTCCCCGTGGGTTACGACTTCGGTGGCTGGATGAGCTCCGGGATGAGGACCTCGAGGCTGGCCTTCTCCCACAGGCTCTGAAGATAGGCCTGGAAGAGCTGATCCGCGGCCTGTTGGCGCAGGGAGTCGGTCCATGCCTGTTTGGACCCTTCCCAGGTGGTAGGGTCGAGGCTGTGGACGGCCTGGATGCGGACAAGGAGAAAGGTATCACCCACCTGGTAGACCTGAGGGAGCCACTGGCCGGCTTCGTGGCGTAGGAGTGCGGCGCCGAGCTCGGGGTTGCTGCCGATGCCCGGGAGCTCACCTTGGCGGTCCACGCCTGAGACGTGACGGGAAAGGGCTGCGGCCGGCGGGGTGGGCAAGGCCGCGAGGGCGGCCTCTGCCTTGGCCTTGGCAGCGGCGCGTTGGCGCTCTTGGGTCAGCTGGGCGTGGATCTCGGCACGCGCCTCTTCCAGCGTTCGCGTTCGCGCGGGGATGTCTTCGAGCTTTGTGGCTAGGAGGTATCCGTTGGGCACGAGGATGGGGGCCTGGGTCGTTGTTCCCGGGGCAAGGAGCATCAGGGCCTTACCATCGTCCGGCTTAAGGCCCAAACCAGCTGGGCCGTCGGCCTCACTGAAGAGGATGGGTCCCGTCAGGGAGAGACCAAGGCTTTGGGCCACTTCAGCAAGGCCTTTGCCGCGTGCAATAGCCTCAAGGGCAGTATCCAGGACGTCGCCGAGGCGCTCTGCGGCGTGGTCACGGGCGAGTTGTTCGCGGATGCTGGAGGCCACTTCTTCCAGGGGTTTGCGGCGAGCCGGACGCTTTTCTTCCACGAGGATGAGGTGGAGGCCAAAGGGGGTGCGGACGACCGAACTCACCTCGCCCACTGGGAGGCTAAAGGCGGCCTCTTCGAATGCAGGGACCATGCGGCCGCGCTCGAACCAACCGAGATCCCCACCTCGGGAGGCGCTGGCATCTTGGGAGTGGGCCTTGGCCTCGGCGGCAAAAGAGGCCGCGTCATGGATGCGGCGGCGGATGGCCTCCAGCTCTCCGCGCACCTCGGCCTCCACCGTGGCATTGGCCTCGGGCGGTAGCAGCCGCAGGATGTGCCGAGCGCGTACGGCCTCGGGCTCGCGGAACCGGTCTGGCTGGGCGCTATAGGCGGCACGGATGGCCTCCTCCTCGATGGCCTCGGGCTTTGCCAGGGTCCGGGGGGAAATCTCCAGAAGGTGCACTCGGGCCTTGGCCGGCTCCTGGAATTCTTCCGGATGGGCGGCGTGGTAGGCGGCAATGTCCTCTTCGCTCACCGAGACTGTCTCGCTGGAGGCGTTGAAGACAACGACCTCGAGGTCAACGGTGCGGCTAAGGACAGTAAAGAAATCCCGTGCTTGGGCCTCGGGGATGCGGCTTGCCTGGAGGATGGACTGGCGCAGTTTGGCCACCAGGAGGTCCTTGCGGAAGTCCTCCTCGAAGCGGGCCGCTTCAAGTCCCTGGGCCGCGAGGGCCTGCTGGTAGCGCTCTGGCGAAAAGCGGCCGTTGTCCTGAAAAGTTGGGATGGCGTGGACGGCCTGGGCAAGTTCGGTATCGCTGATAAAAAGCCCCATGCGCCGCGCCTCTTGGAGGAGGAGCGTTGTGCCCACCATCTGGCGGAAGACTTGGCCACGGATATCGAGGGCATCGATGAGTTCCGCAGAAAGGCCAGGGGTTTGAGTCCGCAGGCGATCGAGGGTGGTTTGCACGGCGCGTTGGTAGTCGGCGATGGGGATGTTCTCGCCATTGACTAAGGCCACGGCCCCGCGGTGGCTGCGGTCCATGCGCCCGATGCCGAAGGCAAGGACAAAGACAACGATGATCATGGCGAACAGGATCTTGATGCCCCAGGAACGGGCCCCTTGGCGTAGGATATCAAGCACAGCTGTCCTCGCTCTGTTTTTTGGCGTTGACCCAGTTGAGCAGTCCGCCAGCGCGGAGGATGGCGATTTCCTGACCGGTTAGGTCATGGGTAAGGGCCACCGTGGCGCCGGCCGTTGTTGTTGCCGTGATGCCGGTGTTTGGGGCCAGGGCCGCGGTATCGAGGCAGATCGTCTCGCCCTGGGTGAGGCGGTCATAGTCCTCTGGTTGGGCCAGGGTGAGCGGGAGGATGCCGAAGTTGATGAGATTGGCCTTATGGATCCGGGCGAAAGACTTGGCGATGACAAGACGCACGCCAAGGTAGCGCGGAGCTAGGGCCGCGTGTTCGCGGCTCGAACCTTGGCCGTAGTTCTCCCCACCGAGGATACATCCTTGGCCGGCGGCCTTGGCTCGGGCGACAAACTCGGCATCCACCCGGGCAAAGACGTGCTCGCTGATGGCCGGGATATTGGAGCGCAGGGCGGTGATGGCCGCACCTGCAGGCATGATATGGTCGGTGGTGATGTTATCGCCGGTCTTGAGAAGGATGGGCAGGGTGAGGCGTTCGGGCAGGGGGTCAAAAGGCGGAAGCGGCACGATGTTCGGGCCCCGCTCGATGCGCACAGAGCCGCTGTCCTCGGGCGGGAAGAGGAAGAGATGGCGGATGGAAGGGACGCGTGCTGGCAATCGAGGCGGGGTGAGGTCAGCTGTCCAGGTGGCCGGGTCGGTGAAACGGCCATCTCGGGCACAGAAGGCGGCGGTAATGGGGCTTGCGAGATAGACCTGGGCGTCTTGGGTGCCGCTGCGGCCTTCAAAATTGCGATTAAAGGTGCGCACGCTCACCCCGCCGCTGGCAGGGGAGCCTCCCATGCCGATGCAGGGCCCACAAGCGCATTCGAGAAGCCGAGCACCGGCATCGAGTAAGACGTCGAGCAGCCCTGCATGAGAGAGCATCTTGAGTACGGCCTTGGAGCCTGGGGCGATGAGGAGGTCGGTGGTGGGGACCACACGCTGCCCGGCGAGGATCTCGGCCACGGCCTTGAGGTCTGCATAGGACGAGTTGGTGCATGACCCCACGGCCACCTGGTCCACCCGCAGACCGTGGAGGTGGGCCACTGGGACGACCTTGTCGGGCATGTGCGGGGCTGCAGCCAAGGGCACGAGGGTACTAAGATCGACGTGGATCTCGTCGTCATAGATGGCGTCGGGGTCAGCGGCCAGGGGGATGAAGTCTGCTTCGCGGCCCATAAGGCGCAGGAAGGCGAGGGTCTGTTCGTCGCTGGGGAAGATGGAGGTGGTCGCCCCGAGCTCGGCTCCCATGTTGGTGATGGTGGCCCGCTCCGGCACGGTGAGGGTGGCGACCCCAGGGCCAGCGTACTCGAAGATGACCCCCACCCCACCTTTGACCGTCAGACGCCCCAACAAATGGAGGATGACGTCTTTGGCCGAGGCAAAGCCCGTGAGCTGGCCAGTGAGCCAAACTCGGCAGACTTTGGGCATGGTGAGGGGATAGGGCTCGCCGGCCATGGCCAGGGCCACGGAAAGGCCGCCTGCGCCCATGGCCAGGGCGCCCATGCCACCGGCGGTGGGCGTATGGGAATCGGATCCAATGAGGGTCGTTCCCGGTTTGGCGAAGTTTTCCAGGTGGAGTTGGTGGCAGATGCCGGTGCCTGGGGGCGAGAAGACGATGCCGTAGCGTGCGGCCACGGTGCGCAGATAGCGGTGGTCGTCCGGGTTGCGGAAACCCATTTGCAGGGTGTTGTGGTCCACGTAGCTCACTGAGAGCTGGGTGCGGACGCGCGGCAGCCCCATGGCTTCCCATTGCAAGTAGGCCATGGTGCCGGTGGCATCTTGGGTGAGGGTTTGATCGATGGTCAGGGCAATGTCGCTGCCCGGGCGAAGCTCGCCGGAGACGAGATGCTGCGCGAGGATTTTGTGGGTCAGGGTTTGGGACATGAAGACTCCTTGAACTGCGAGATGCGCCTCGGGTTAGGCCCAAGCGCTTTGGAGGAGGCGGATTTTGTTGCGTCGGAAGAGGATTTCCGTGTCGAGGCGGAGCTTTTCCTGCTGGAGTTGGAAGATTTCTGCCGCATGGGTGCATCCTGGGTCTTTTGCTTCGGCTTCCCGCAATTGGCGGATGCGTTCCAGCAGCGCGGTTTGTTGGCGCTGGAAGGTGCTAATTTCCTCCTCTAGGGCGAGGATGTGGCGGGTATGGTCGTCGTTAGGATTCCACGCGGATGCGTTTGCGTTTGGGTTGTTCATGGACCGTGGCAGGTTCCGTTGGTTGGGTGAGAAAGTGTTGGGGTTCGGGAAGGTTCATGTAGATTTTCCAGAACCAGGGCCAAAGAGACGAGACATTGTCCGCACCGGCAAGGCACAAACCTGGCCGGGCAAAAGAGGCCAAGGCGGCTGCCAGCGTCCAGAAGGGGTCTGGACTTTGCCAGGGCCCTTCGGGGGTGCGGCCTTGGATGGGTAAGGTGAGGTGGAGGGTATTTTCCTGGCATTGTGCCGGCACTCCCAACGCGGCGAGGAATTCCATGGCCGTCTCAAGGGATTGGGGATGGGGGGCGCGCAGGGAGCTCGGGGCATTGAGCCCAAGGCAGAGGGCGAGCACGAGCGGAAAATACTCGGGGCACGGGGAGAGGTCGGCATCAAGGGCCAGGGGCGGCTCGGTCATTGTGGCGGTGATGGCGCCGTCGCCTATATGCAGGCGCAGGCCCAGTTCCTCGAGGATGTCCAGGGCATGTTGGAGATGGGGCAAGTGGGTAGGCCAGGTGCCCCGCAGCCGAGCGCTGCCGCCGTAAAAAAAGGGAAAGGCGAGCACATGGAGGGAGAGCAGGGGATCCACGGGGACGTCGGCCTGCGGGAGGTCGAGCTGTACTGGCCCTGGAGGGATGACGATGGTTGTGTCCTGGAATTGGACTTCTGGGACCAGGGTTTGGAGAAAGCCAATCCCCTTACGCAGAAGTGAGCTCATGCGGGCTGCGGGCTCCACGTGGATAATCATTCCCTTGGGATAGGTGGTGGCCGCCACCGCCAGGGCGAGGATGAATTTTTTGGAAAATCCAGGGGGGATGGTGATTTCTTCCGGGAGCTGGCCACTGGCCTCCAGCCGCGCCGGTAGGCCAGTACTGTGGGGTTCGATGGTGGTGAGCCGTGCCCCGAGAGCCGGCAATAGGTCCTGGATGGGGCGAAGGTCATGGACCTTGAGCCGGGTCGCGCCGGTGAATTTGACCTTGGCCACGCGCGAGAGGCTCAGACACAGGAGCAGGTAGAGGTGGAATTTGCCTTGGCCGGCATAGACGATGGTATTGTCCGGGGACCAGGAGGGGACTGGCTCGCTTTGGCAGGTCGCGGCCTGTGCGGTGAGTCGGAGACCGAATTGGCTAAGGGCGTTGATGAGCTCCAAAGAAAAATCATTGCCTTGGAAGGGGGTAATCGTCACCGGAGCGGTGTTGACTGCCGCGAGCACGAGCAGGGTGCTGGCGAGGATTTGGTCCCTAGGGGCGTCAATGTCGATGCCCACGGGTTTACGCCGCGGATAGAGGCACAAGGAATCTGGCCCATTGCCCTTTTCTGCCCGGGCGTAGGCCAAGGTGTTGGTGAGGTGGAAAAGGCGGCGGATGAGTTGGGGGTCCAGGTTATCTTTGGCACTGGCCAGCCGCCAGGTATTCCAGAGCGTTTTTTCCTGTTGGGCGTCCGTAATGCCAATCCCCTTGGCCCGACGGCGCTGCGCCGCCCTCGCCAGCAGAGCGGTCCGCTGGGTCAAGAGGGCAAGGATCTTGGCATCGATGCGGCTAATTTCCTGGGTGAGTGAGAGGGGGTGTTCTGCCATAACGTGCTGTTGGGAAAAGGGTGGGAAATGCCGTCAAAGCTGACTTCTGCTAGCAAGAACACCCCGCTCAGGCAAGGCTATTCCACCCCCGGTTGTTTTTCCAGGTGGCCGGGGTTGTAGAGTTTGCGGTCCTGGGGTGCTGGCGGGGTCCATTGGTAGATCCAGGTCTCGGTGAGGGGCCGGCCATCGGCCTCGAGGTAGAGG
The DNA here is from genome assembly GCA_937989665.1 of uncultured Desulfomicrobiaceae bacterium. Taxonomy (GTDB): domain Bacteria; phylum Desulfobacterota; class Desulfovibrionia; order Desulfovibrionales; family Desulfomicrobiaceae; genus Thermodesulfomicrobium. The sequence goes on from CALKRN010000002.1 coordinate 51,638, forward strand.
CGCAGATTGATGGGGTTTTGGGTCTCATCTGGAGGTACGACGTCGAACATGCAGCGAAATCCCTGGATGGCATGCTGGGGGCGTACCGAGGTGATCTCAATGCGGCCAGCGGAGGTCTCCAGGACTGGTCGGATCGTACTGTTGGTGCCGATCATGGCGAGGTCCCCGCCCGCAAAGTCCACGGCAAAGCGCTGGCTGTAGTATTTGCGCGGCAGGCCCACGACGCCCCCAAGGCCGGTGAAGGTGTCCTTCGTATGCGCCAGCCGGTTTTGGACCGGCGGTTTGGTGCCCCAGTAGAGGTTATAGCTATAGAGGAGCTCCTGGCCTGGCTGGACCGGCTCTGCTGGATTCCAGAAGGCGACGATGTTGTCGAAGGTTTCATCGAGATTAGCGATTTCCACGAGCACGACATACCCTTTGCCCCAATTGCCCAGCGGTTCTACCCAAACACTAGGCCGTTTGTCGTAGAAGACACCGTCATCTTGGTAGTGGTCAAAATTTTGGTCGCGCTGCAGGAGGCCAAACCCCTTCGGATTGAAGTCCATGTAGGCATTGTAGCGTAAAAAGGGTGGGTTATTGAGGGGCCGCCAGAGCCATTCGCCGTTGCCATTGTGCATGAGCAGCCCGTCGGAGTCGTGGATTTCTGGCCGCCAATCATGGCTCATGCGGCGGTCGTTTTCGGCGGTAAGGAACATACTGGTAAGCGGTGCAATGCCGAGGCGTTCGATAGGTTTGCGGGGATAGATGGCCGCATCGACGCGCATGGTGAGGGTGTGGCCAGGGCGGATGTCGAAGCGATAGGCGCCAGTGACACTGGGAGAATCAAGGAGGGCGTAGACCGTGGCCGTGTCACTGCCCGGGGCAGGTTTCTCGAGCCAGAAATGAGTAAAGACCGGAAATTCTTCGTCGCGAGGCAGGGCGGTATCGACGGCGAGGCCACGGGCAGACATGCCGTACTGCATCTCGCCCCCCACGGCGCGGAAATAGCTCGCCCCAAGAAAAGCCACCAGATCTCGGCGCCAATCGGTGTGGTAGCGGAAGCGAAAGCCGGCAAAGCCGAGATTTTTAGGGAGGTCTTTGCCTTTGATGCCAGAGCTGCCGTATTGGAAGAGATCCGGAGTGTAGTCGATCTCCCGCGGTATCCCATCGATGATCTCGTAGACCGTGACCGGGGTTTGGTAAAAGAGGCCGAGGTGGAAGAGCTCTGCCCGAAACAGGCTCGCCGGGTCGTTGCGCCAGAGGGCATGCTCTGGGTTGAAGGCGAGCTGCATGTACTGGTCCCAGGAGAGTTTCTTGAGGACTGCCGGGAGCTCGCCGGCATGGCTGACATAAGGCTGGGAGGCCAGGTGCCGGGCTTGGCCTTTGAGCCAGGCGTAGTCGAACTTCCCTTGGGGGAGGGGAAGCGTTGTGGCGCTATAGGCTGTTGTGCCAAGGAGAAAGACAAAGGCAAGAGCAAAGCAGAGACGTGGCATAGGGACTCCTTATGGTTCCAGTCGTAGCCCGAGTCGTTTAGGGCAACCAGCCTCAAGGTGGCAGTCCTGGCAGCCATGACGGCCCGAGGCATAGGTGAGGGTGGCGTATTTGCGGGACAGGGCTCCGCTTTCGTGGAGCTCGATGCCCAGTTCCCGGAGGGCCCTGGTGAGGGGTGGTGTGGGTGGAGGCACCGGGGCACAACCGGTGCGGCGTAATCCTGGACGCAGAGAGGTCAAGCAGCCAAGGACGAGGGCCTGGGCCATGGCTTCCCGGGCAAAGGCCTTTGCTGGACTCGTCTCCCAGAGGGGGTCCATCTCGGCTTCTACGGAAGGAGCGAGGGTGACAAGCACGTAGCCTGTGCGTCCGCCCAGGCGCCAGGCCTCCACGGCAGGCAGCCACCGTTCCCATGCCTCGGAGAGCTCCAGGAGGGAGCGGGCATCGAGGAACGAGCGCTGGGAGAGCAGGAGATAGGTCTGCGGGTCGAGGTTGGGCTGGACGGAGACACGCTTCGCGGTAAGTGGGGCCATGGGAGCTCCTTAGGCCGGGGCAACGTCTGGCCCCGTGTCGTCATCGGTGCGCAGCAGTTCGGACTTGAGTGGTGTTGGTATGGTGGCGGGGATAAGCCCTTGCTGCTTGAGGTAGACGAGAAACTTTTTGGCAATGGAGAAATTGGGATTGAGGGCCAGGGCCTGGTGGAGATGGGCCAAGGTGTTGGGGATATCGGCTTTGGCGAAATAGGCGCGGGAGATATTGTAATGGAGGTGCTCGTCGGTGGGCGAGAGCTCGAGGGCCCGCTGGTAGTAGCGGATGGCCTGGTCGTACATCTCATTTTTGCGCAAGCTGATGCCAAAGTCGTTGAAGAGGTGCTTATGTTCGGCCTCGAAGGCGGCATCGAGTTTGACGAGGCGCTCGAAGACATCGTTGGCCCGTTCGGTATCGCCGCGATCGAGATAGGTGAGTCCGAGGCCGAAATTGGCGCGGATATTCTCTTCATCGATTTTGAGGGCATTGGTGAATTCATACTCGGCGGAGTAGGTCTCGCCGTGGGCGCGGTGGCGTTCGGCGCGGGCAATGGTCTGGTTGAGCTTGCGGATGTTCGGATAGACTTTGTGGGTGTAGAATTCGGGCTCTGGCCGGTAGTTTTCGAGAAATTCATCCCGCGGCACCTCTTGTTTGGGACCGGAAGGCACATAGTTGGGATTGAGGGGCTGTACCCAGATCACGCCGTTTTCGTCCTCTTCCACGAACCAGTACGTGGTTTGGGTGGTCTTGCGCACCGTCGTGCCCGCCCCGACCTTGGCCAGCCGTTCCGAGGAAAAAACACCTTTGATACGGGTGTGTTCCGTCTCTTTGGTGGACTCGGTTGGTTTGGTCATGGTTGGTTTGGTCATGGTTGTGCTCCCGTCAGAGTCTCCATGATGCGGCGTACGGCGGCAGTTGGGTCCTGGGCACCGGTAATTGGGCGGCCTATGACGAGAAAATTGCTCCCCGCGCGGACAGCCTGGGCCGGGGTGACGACACGGGCTTGGTCCCCTGGGGCATCTTCGGGCAGACGCAGCCCTGGGGTGACGAGGAGGAACTCCGGGCCAGCGCTGGCTCGGATGGCCGCAGCCTCATGCCCGGAACACACCACCCCATCAGCCCCCCAGGATTGGGCATGACAGGCTAGGTCGTGGGCTACGACCGACAGGGGCGGTGAGACCCAGGGCATATCTGCCGCGGTGAGGTGGGTGAGCACCGTGACTGCCACGATGCGGGTTGCCGGGCAGACGGCTTCCCGAGCAGCGACAGCTGCCTCCACCATGGCGCCGCCACCAATGGCATGCACTGTGAGCATATCTGCACCCTGCTGGCAGGCTTGGCGCACGGCCTTGGCCACGGTGGTGGGGATGTCAAGGAATTTGAGATCCAAGAATACTTGAAATCCCTTGGCCTTGAGCTGTTCTACGATGGGGGCACCCGCGGCAAGGTAGAGCTCCAAACCAACTTTGACCCACGGCACAAGACCGACGAGGTCTTGGGCCAGGGGTAAGGCCAAGGCTGCCGAGGGAAAGTCCAAGGCCACGACCAGCTGCGGATTCATGAAAGTCCCCAAGCTTGTTGGACGATGTGTTGCCATGCGTGTTGGTACTGAGGCCGGCACTTTTCTGCAAGATAAATGGCCCGGAGCTGTTGGTAGGCGGTCTCCAGGTCGTCATTGACGATCCAGTAGTCAAATTCTGGACTGTGGGCGATTTCGTCTTTGGCAGCCGCCATGCGCCGGGCGAGGGATTGGGGGGTCTCGGTCCCCCGGCCCAGAAGGCGTCGGGAAAGCTCTTCTGGGGAAGGGGGAAAGAGAAACACATATGCCCCTTGGCCCAGGGAGGATCGCAGCTGGCGTGCCCCCTGGACGTCGATATCGAAGAGCACATCCCGGCCTGCGGCGAGGAGCTCCAAGGTAGCGGCCTTGGGGGTGCCATAGAGGTTGCCATGGACTTCGGCCCACTCCGCAAAGAATCCGGTCTCGCGGCGGCGGATGAATTCCTCGTGGGAGAGGAAGTGGTAGTCGTGGCCATCGCGCTCGCTTGGCCGGGGGGCACGGGTAGTGCACGACACCGAGAAGGCGAAGTTGGGAAATTCGGCCACGAGGCGTCGCACTAGGGTGCTTTTGCCGGTGCCCGAGGGGGCGCACAAGACAAAGAGGATGCCCGAAGCGGTCATGGGGTGTCTCCGGCGCTCAGGCGCTGGCTGATGGTTTCCACCTGCACGGCCGAAAGGATGCAGTGATTGGAGTCTGTAATGATGATGGCCCGCGTCTTGCGGCCTTGGGTGGCGTCAATGAGGCGGCCTTCTTCTTTGGCCTCTTCTCGCAGGCGGCGCATGGGTGCTGAAGTGGGATGGACGACGGCCACCACACGGTGGGCAAGGACCATATTGCCAAAACCGATGTTGAGCAATCTCTGTTTGTCCATAGGGCGGTTATTCGAGGTTTTGGACTTGTTCGCGCACTTTTTCCAATTCGGTTTTGAACTCCACCGCCAGGGCACTCACCGTGGCGCTTTGCGCTTTGTTGCTGCAGGTAGTGATTTCACGCAAGACCTCTTGGATGAGAAAATCGAGCTTGCGGCCCTGGGGGCCAGGGGCCGCGAGGAGCTCGCCCATGGTCATAAGATGCGCCTGCAGGCGGGTGAGCTCCTCCGTGACGTCCACTTTGTCGGCCAAGAGGGCGATTTCTTGAGAGAGACGGCTTGGGTCCAGCTGGTGGGCTCCGTCAAGGAGTTGGGCGAGGCGCCCCCGAAGGGTCTCCAGACGTCGAGGGGCAAGTTCGGTCACTTCGTGGGAGATGGCGGCCGCGAGCCGCTCTAGGGTGTTGTGCCGAGCGCTGAGATCGGCGCCCAGGGCCGTACCTTCCCGTTGGCAGGCGCTGTCCCAGGCCGCCAGGGCCTCGTGGAGCGTGGCTGTGGCCACTGCCACCAGGTCGGCGGGGATCATATCTTCCCGGGCCTCACGCCAGAGGCTGCTCACCGCCCAAAGGGGGCTGAGATCCGCTGGCTGGGGGAGGTCGAGGCGATGGGCCAGCTCCTGGAGATGGCGCACCATGGCAGCCGCTTGGGCCATATCGAGGCTGATGGCCGTGCGCTGCGGGTCGAGGATGCGGACGGCCAGGGTGAGTTCCACACTCCCGCGGCTCGCTACTTGGCGCACTGCTGCTTCCCATTGGGCCTGGAAGGCGGTCCAACCAGGTGGGGTCTTCCATTTGAGTTCCAGGTGCCGGGCGTTGCGGCTGGCGATCTCCCAGGTCAGGGTAAAGTCGGGGCAGGTATGGGTGGCCCGGCCAAAGCCGGTCATGCTGCGGGCCATGGATGGACTCCTTGGGTGGGGATGGTGGATCGGATTTGGGTGAGGATTTCCTGGATTTCCGGGGTGCGGTAATCAGGGAAGGTCCAGGGCAGGGCCTCGAAGTGGCCTTTGCGGAAGATGAGGGTGAGATCGGCAAAAATCCCCTGGCCGAGGTAGATGCGGTGGGCAAAATTCTTCCCCGTGGCTAGGACAAGGCGTTCGCGGGTAAGGTAGCCGGGGTCGAGGTTGAAGCGCCGCCGTCCGTCTTCGGCAAAGGCCTGTTCAAGGGCATTGGTGGCCAGCTTCACGGCAGGGAGCCTGTCCATGGGCAGGGGCCGGGCAAAAGCGAGGATCCGCCGGAAGATGGGCGTGCCGAGCTCCGCGTCGTAGTACGTGGTTTGGGTAAAGGGGATGGGCTCGCTTTGGAAGTCCACCGGACCGAAGATGGTTTCTAGGTGGGGGAGAAGGCCTGGCCAAAAGGTCTGCCAGCGAGCGCTGAGGATAGAGAGCACGGCCTTGGCTGGGGCGGGGATGCTGGGGGTGCTCATAAGCTTCCTTACGACAAGGCCACCACGAGGTGGTTGTCTTCCCTGGCGAGGATCGTGCCGTGGGCCGTAGTCCCGGGAGGGGCTGGCGTTGTCGTGCGACAGGGGACGTAAGTTTGTGCCCGACCGTGGGTTGGGGTTTCCAGGACAACGCTGGCCGTGTGGCCCACCATGGCGGCCAAGCGCTCCCCTTGGATGGAGCGAACGAGCTCGCGGAGCTTCTGGGCGCGGGCAAGGCGTTCAGCTTTGGGAAGGGCGCCAGGTAAGGTGGCGGCCCGAGTTCCAGGGCGCTCCGAGTAAGGAAAGACGTGGGCATAGGTGAGCGGAAGGCTCTCGGCACAGCGGGCGGTTGCTTCCCACTCGGCCTCAGTCTCGCCAGGAAAGCCAGTGATGATATCCACGCCAAGGCCAAAAAGAGGCCAGTGGCGGGCGAGTTGTTCCACGAAGCCGCGGATGAGTTCCGGCGTCTCGGGGGATCGTCCCATGCGGGCAAGCACCGTGGGGCTCCCACTTTGCAGCGACAGATGGAGGTGGGGGCATAGACTTTGCCCCGTAGCCAGCGTGTCAAGGGCCTTGGGGGACAGCTGCATGGGGTCAAGGGAGCCAAGGCGCAGCCGGCAGCGGCCGGGAAAGCGGCGGGTGACAAGGGCATCCACGGCGGCCACGAGGTCCCAGAAATCGCCATCGGCGGCTGCATACCAGCGGGCGCTCACGGCGCTGAGCGTTATCTCTGGGACCCCGGCCTCGGCCAAGGCCGCCACCTCAGCAAGGATTTCGGCTGGGGGGCGGCTCATCGACGGCCCGCGGGTTTTGGGGATGACGCAATAGGCGCAAGCGGAGTTGCACCCATCTTGGACAACCACCACGGCCCGGGTGCGATGCCGTGGCACGCCGGAAAGGAGGCCGCGGCCTGCGGCGACGAGTTCGCGTTTGGCTCTCTGGCTGAGGCGCTCCACGTCAAGGTCGCTCGTTTCCTCCACCTCGGCGGCGCAGCCGGCAACGACGATGCGGGTCCCAGGAGCGCTCTGGCGGAGGCCACGCACCAGCCGGCGCAAGTCACGGAGGGCCGCTTCAGTTACGGCGCAGCTATTGATGAGCACGAGGTCCGCCGACGCCTCCATAGGTACTTCCATGCAGCCCAGGGCCAGTGCCCAAGCGCGCAGGGCCTCGGTCTCGGCCTGGTTGACCCGGCAGCCTTGGGTGAAAAAGGCCAGGCGCATGCCCGGCGTCAGGTGGGCGATGGGGCAAGGGGGAAGGTTCATGGCTGCTCGAGGGGGGAGGCGATGACCGCACCGGCTAGGACCTCGTCGTTGGCGTAGAGCGCGGCCACCTGGCCTGGAGTGGGGCGCGGCCCGGGGGTGGAGAAGCGGATGGTAAGCCGGCCATCAGGGGCCAACATGACGCTGGCGGGTTGGGGTGCTTGCCGGTAGCTCGTCTGGACAAGGACTTCTGGTGGCCAAAGGGATGGGGGCTGGAGGATGTTGGCGGCCTCGGTGGTGCATCCCCACGCCACAGTGGCGCCCTGCGGACCAACGATGACCGTATTCGTGGTCGAGTCTTTGGCCAGGACAAAAAGCGGTTCACGGTAGGCAATCCCGAGCCCGCGGCGCTGGCCGATGGTCACGGTCCACAGTCCCTGATGTTCGCCGACGATCGTGCCGTCGGCGAGGGCCACCGGGCCAGGTTGGGGCTGGATGCCGTGGGCGGCCATGAGGTCCCGGTAGCTGCCGCCAGCCACAAAGCAAATGTCTTGGCTTTCGGCGTCCTCAGGAGGGGTGATGCCGCGGCGAAGGAGCTCCTCGCGTACCCAGGCCTTGGAGTGATCCCCGAGGGGAAGCCTGGTGCAGGCGAGCCGATGCGGCGGCACAAGGGCGAGAAAATAGCTCTGGTCTTTGGAGCGATCCTGGCCGCGCCGCAGGCGTCCTGCGGCCAGTCGGGCGTAGTGCCCGGTGGCAAAGCATGCTGCACCGAGGCCTTGGGCGGTATCCCAGAGCATGCCCCATTTCATGATTGCATTGCACTGGGCGCAGGGGTTGGGGGTGCGGCCGGCAGCATAGGCGGCCACAAAGGGGGCGATGACGGCGGAGGCAAAGGCGGCGCTTAGGTCAAGGACGTGCAAAGGAATGCCACGCTCTTGGCAGATGGCGCCAAGCCGCGCCTCGCGGCGGTGGCTAGAGGGCCCCGGGGGCAGCAGGCGGGCATGTATGGCAAATACGGGCGTGCCCGCTTCGTGGAGGAGGAGTAGGGTTAAAAGGGAGTCCGCTCCGCCGCTTACCGCCACGGCGCACGGGGCGCAGGAGGTGGGCGATGCGCTGGCCTGGGGCTGCTTGCTTGGTGGGCTTTCCTGATGGGCCGCCGCGGGGTTGCCCTGCACAGGGGAGGCGGGGGCGTGCCCGTTGCCTCCCTGTTGGGCCAACGCGGGGGTGGGGAGGGATGTGCTGGTTGGGGAGGCGTTTTGTGCACAAGCACTAGTCATAGGATTAGGAACGCGTTGCGACAGAGGGAGGCGTGGTCTTGGTAGGTGTTGTCCATGGTGCAGTGCCTGCCACAGAAGAGGGGTCGGTTTGGGATATGGTGGGACTGTGTCCAAAAGGGCAGGATACACCGCATACTTCACCCGGCAGAGGGACCGGTTGGGGACATGCTCGAGGCTGTCCTCGCCCAGGGTTAGAGGGGCGGCTCGGGCATGGGGCCGCGGGCTGCTTCCACGGTTGCGGCCACGCGCAGCAGGGTGGCTTCATCCATGCTGCGGCCAAAGAACTGGATCCCTACGGGCATGCCGGAGTCCGCACCGAGGCCTACGGGGAGGCTTATGCCAGGCAGTCCGGTTAAGTTGAGGGATACCGTAAAGATATCGGTAAGATACATTTGCAAGGGGTCGGCGGTGTTTTCATCCAAGCGAAAGGCCACCGTCGGGCAAGCCGGGGCACAGAGGAGGTGGCAGGAGTCGAGGGCGGCGAGGAAGTCTTCGCGGATGCGGCGGCGTACCTGGGCCGCCTTTTTGTAGTAGGCATCGTAGTAGCCAGCAGACAGGACGTATGTACCAAGCAAAATCCGCCGGATGACCTCTTCGCCAAAGCCTTCGCTGCGCGAGAAGGTGAAGACCTCATGGAGATTTTTGGCATGGGGACTGCGGTAGCCATAACGCACCCCGTCATAGCGAGCGAGGTTGGAGCTCGCTTCGGCCATGGCGATGATGTAGTATGTGGCAATGGCGTATGGTGTATGCGGTACGGTGACGGGCACGAGCTCTGCTCCTGTCTCCCGGAGCATGGCAAAGGCACGTTCACTTGTGGCGCGTACTTCCGCCGACAGTCCCTCGCCCCAGTATTCCTCTGGCAGACCGATGCGCAGCCCCGCGAGGCTGCCGGGTGTGGCTGCAGCTTCCCAGTCTTGGATGGGGGTAGCGGCGGAGGTGGAGTCTTTGGGGTCGTGACCAGCGATGACGGCCAGCAGAAGGGCCGCATCGGCGACGGTGCGGGTCATGGGACCAGCTTGATCGAGGGAGGAGCCGTAGGCGATGAGGCCAAAGCGCGATACCCGGCCGTAGGTCGGCTTGAGGCCGACGATCCCACAAAAGGCTGCAGGTTGGCGGATGGAGCCTCCGGTATCGGTGCCAATGGAACCAAAGCATTGGCGGGCCGCCACGCTGGCCGCCGAGCCCCCACTGGAGCCGCCAGGCACACGACCGAGGTCCCAGGGGTTGCGGGTAGGGCCAAAGGCAGAATTTTCGGTGGACGAGCCCATGGCAAACTCGTCCATGTTTGTCTTGCCAAGGAAAATCGCCCCGGCCTGGCGCAGGCGAGCCACCAGCGTGGCGTCATAGGGAGGCCGAAAGCCCTGGAGGATGCGCGAGGCGCAGGTGGTGGGCATATCGGCCGTGGCGAGGACGTCTTTGAGAGTAAGGGGCACCCCCCACAACGTTTGTTTCGGGTTAGGGCCCAGGCGGTCCATGGCCCGCGCCTGCTCTAAGGCCTGAGGGGCAGCGGTGTGGAGCATGGCGTGGAGTTTGGGCTCGGTGGCCTCGATGCGCGTAAGGCAGGCTTGGGTGACGGCCTCGGCAGAGACTTTTCCTTGAGCAAGGAGGTCACGGATTTCCGTTAAGGAGTATGTTGTGATGTCGTTCATGGGAGTTAGGCGATGACGCGGGGTACGAGAAAGTACTCGCCGTCGGTTTGTGGGGCGTTGGCGAGGATGGCCTCGCGGGAAAAGTCCACTTGGGGCGTGTCTGGGCGCAGCACTGAGACATGCTCCACCGGTGAGTAGAGGGGTTCTACGTCCGTGGTGTCCACTTGGTTGAGGGTCGCCATATAGTCCAGGATACTGGCCATCTGTTGGGCAAGATGGGCGGCGGTGGCCTCATCAATGCGCAGGCGGGCCAAAGTGGCGATGGTTTGGGCATCGGCAGCACAAAGACGCATGGGGTCTCCTTGAGTTTAGGATTTGGGGATGGCGGCGCGCTGTTGGAGCTGACGGTCCCGCAGTTGGCGCAAGGCCTCCCAGTCAGGCCGCTTGAGGCCTTCTGCGGTCAATTGCATGGGGATGAGTTCTTGGTGGGCATGGCCGCTGGCATCCCAATAGATTGGGGCCATGGTCCAGTTCAGGGTGCGGCTGGCCTGTCCCAGTGCCGTAGAAAAGGCCGTGGCATCGCCTGTGAAGGGGGGCAGGAGGAGGAAAAGGCGGGTTGTGTCATATCCAAGGGCCACCCAACTATCGAGCTTGCCACCGGCAGAAGCAGCTGCTGCCGCCAGCTGTTGGGCCTGGAAGGAGGTGGGGTCAAGGGCGCTGGCGAACACCGCGAGACGAAACGAACTCGCTTCCCATTCTGGTGCGTCTGCGGCGTGGCCCCAAAGCTGTGGTCCTAGTAGCAGGAGGTGGCCAGCGTTGTAGTAGTGGAAAAAGGCCACGGCTTGCTGCGCCTTGAGGAGTGAGTCGGGGAGGAACACGGCTTCGAAGGGGGGTAGAGGATAGGCCTTGTCCTTGGCTGTGGCCCCGAGAAGCTCGGCGACGATTTTGCCGAGGGTTGCCGGCTGGTTTGGGTCGTAGCTGGCGGTACGGGTGACCCGTCGACCGGTGGCCTCGAGGGCTTGGCTGAACAGCGGCGCCATGGTCATACCAAAGCGATCTTGGGGGGAGAGGATGGCAGCTGACGATGCGCCAAAGCGCTCCATGGCCTGGGAGAGGGCCTGGGTTTGGTCCTTGAGGCTGGCCAAAACCCGCCAGCCATCCCGGCCTTCTTCAGGCAGGGAGGGCAAGAAGGTTAGAAAGGCCAATTGGCGGTGGAGGGCGGCGGAGGTGACACGGTCCCAGTCTTCCTTGCGCAAGGGGCCAGCGACGATGCTGCCTGCCGGCAACGCCGAGAGCTCGCCCAGGGCCCCTGAGGCTGCGGCGTCGATGGTGCGTACGGTGAGACGTGTTCCTGCTGTTTCCAGTTCTTTGGCCGCGATTTGGGCCCCAAGGAGGATGCGGCGGCTCACCGCAGCATGGGGACCGCTTTGGGGGAGGAAGAAGATGATGTCTTTGGCCGAAATGCGCCCGCCCTGTTGGGCCATGGCCAGAAATTGGTCGTGGAGGACGCGTTTGGTCACCAGGGAACTGCGCTCCAAAATCGCTTCCAGGGTCGGGCGTACGGCCTCGAACCGACTCGGGTCTTCGGCCAGTTGAGTCCGGGCGCGGGCCCAGGCGACGAGGGCCCATGGGAAGACGAATCGGGCTTCATTGCCAGCAAGCATGCGGTCGCGCTCTGCCGCTGGCATGGTTTCGGCGCGGGCCAAGGCGAGAGACTCCAGGGAGGCCCGAGCCGCATCCTCGGTCGTTAGCCCATAGAGAAGGGCCAAGGTGTTCATGGCCGAGAGGTATTGGCGGGTTTCCCATTGGCGATAAAAAAGCTCCATGCCACTGGCTTCTTGGGTGGGCCAGTCTTTGGCCTCCCGCAGGACAGCCGCCAGGCGGTCGGCCACGGGGTCGGGCATCGGGGCGGGTTCTTGGAGGCGGCGCTCTTCTGGTCGAGGAGGGATCGGGGCCTCGGCACTGGGGATACGGCGAGGATAGCTTGGTTCGGGCCGTTCTAGGGGCGGTGCAGGTGGCGGCGGGGTAGAGCGGATGACCTTTTTGGGCGCGCAGGCGGTAGCAAGCGCCACCATGAGGAGAACAAGACAAAGACGCATATGCATGAAGTGGATTCCTCACAGAAAAGGCAGAGTGGAGAGGGTATAGGGAGGGGGTTTTGGGGGTGTCAAGGCGCTGGACCGAGAAGAGCACTGGTGGAAGAACAGGTCCAGCAGGGACTCGCTCCGCCAAGAGGACGACGAGCAAGCTCTTGGAGAATCAAGGCTCACCTCCTCGGCATTGTCTGGAGGACCCTCCGGCGGGTTTTGCTAAGACCTGTCTCCGAGCAGAGGATAGGGCTACCATTGCGCCCTAGCAGGGGTTGGTGCTGCCAGTTCGGCGTCGCCACCCTCTTTCACCGCATGGAGAGCCTCTTTGCTGCCGCCTGGTGCGGCACGGTTTGGCCGCGGCGGATTAGAGGACAGTGTGTATTTTCCGCAGGGCCGAGGTGAGGGCGGCGATCTCTTCATCGGTCAGGGCCGCCGCCAGCTCGTGGGTGAGGCGGAGGTGGTGATGGTGGTGCTCTTGGCAGAGGCGTTCGCCTTCTGGGGTGAGGGCCACGAGGTACGAACGTCGGTCCGTGTCATGGGGGAGCCGGGTGACGAGGCCAAGGCGCTCCAGCTTGTCAACGGTGACGGTCATCGTACCGGTGGTCACGCCAAGGCGTTCCGCCAGGTCTTTCATGCGTAAGGGTGCATGCATCCCCAGGACTTCGAGGGTGTGCATTTGGGGGGACGACAGGCCCGAGTCGCGTACGATCTCCTGTTCCCAGGAAGAAAGGCGCTCATAAAACTCCACGAAGAGGTGGGTGAGGGTCTCGAGGTCACTCATGGGCAGGCTCCGCAGGACAGGGGATGGGGTGGACTTCCACTCGGACAAAAGCCACCTCGGGAAGACGGCGCACAATGGCGCTGTAGGTTTCTGGGGGCTCAGGGCGTTGGGCGGCCAGGCAGACCGAGGCTGCCAACTGCCGTGGTCCAACATACCACAAGGCGAGGTCCCTCACCCGAGCCCCTACCGCCTCCAGGTCGAGACGTACCCGTGTGGCCACGGCCTCCGGGACACGTCGGTCAAGGAGGACGCCGGCGGTGTCACGCAACAGGCCCACCGACCACTTGCCCACCACGATGGCCCCAACTCCTCCCATGAGGGGGTCAAGATATTTTAGCCCCCAAAAACGACCTCCGGCAAGGGCAAGGATGGCCAGCACCGAGGTCAGGGCGTCGGCAAGCACATGGAGATATGCCGCCTTGAGGTTGTGGTCCGCAACATGGTCTGCATGCTCCCGGTGGCGCAACATCCACGCACTGACGAGATTGACGGCAAGACCGAGGCTCGCCACGACCATGGCCTCGGTAAAGGCGATATCTTGCGGCACCACCAGGCGATGGAGAGACTCGCCGATCATCAGCACGGCCACGACGAGCAAGCCCAAGGCGGACACAAAGCCTGCCAGGGCACTTATCTTCCCCGGACCGAAGACAAAGCGGGGATCGGTTTGGCGTTTGCGGGCAAAGACATACGCGAACCAGGCCACGGCCATGGCGCCGGCATGGCCAGCCATGTGCCAGCCATCGGCGAGCAGGGCCATGGAGCCAGAGAACCAGCCGGCAGCGATTTCGGCCACCATGGTGGCAAGGGTGAGAAAGCAGACGAAGCGAGTGCTTTTCTCCGCGGCATGGGCATGCGAGCAGGAGCAGGTCGTCATAGGGAGTCCTTTTGTTTGACGTTCAAAAAGTTTGAGCGTCTACTATCGGCGCTTTGTTTGACTGTCAAACAAAAAAGGGGAGGTCATTGGCCCTCTCTTGCCTCAAGGGGCAGGGGTCGGTAGGGGGTGGGGGTATCGTTTGTTGATGGAAAGGAGGCCAGGCGTATGGAAGTCCCCAGCGGTCCGTTTTATTATCCTGTGCCAGGCAATAAGCGTATTCGCATGTATGTGCGGGAGCGCCATGGGGTAGTGGAGTTTCGTCTCTACAACCCGGATTATCCCGAAATTTGGGAGCGCCATGGCTGGTTGGATATGGATTTGGTGCAGCGCGGAGTGCAGCTGTTTCGCCAGGAGCGGCGTGCTGCTGTCGACCCCTTGCAGCTTTATGACTTGCGGGTGGCGCGGGCGGTCCTTGAAGAGGCCCGGCAGCGTCAGGCGGAAAGGTAGGAGACGGTGGCGGTGGGTATCGTTCAGGTGGCTGGGGTGCGCTCCGTTGCGGAGGCGCGCATGCTGGTAGGTTTGGGGGTGGATCGGGTGGGCATTCCGCTGCGTCTTGCCCACCACCGTCCGGATGTCACTGAGGCTGAGGCTCGGGTGGTGGTGGAGGTCCTTGGCGCCCAGCGGTCCGTGCTCATCACCTACGCCACGGCTGCTGCAGAAATTATCGAGTTATGCCAGTCTATTGGTGTGGGGTGGGTTCAACTCCACGGGGCGGTTTCTCCTGAGGGTATTGCCACGGTGCGGCAGTCGGTGGCGGTGCAGGTGATCAAGAGCTACGTGGTTGGCTTCGAGACCATGGGGATCGCAGCCTTTGTGGAACGCTATGCGCCCCTTTGCGATGCCTTTTTGACGGACACCTTTGATCCGCGCACAGGCGCCATGGGGGCCACCGGGCGGGTTCATGATTGGGCCGTGAGCCGCGCGTTGGTGGAGGCGTCGCCAGTGCCGGTCATTCTTGCTGGGGGGCTTTCTCCGGTCAATGTTGCTCGGGCGGTGGTGGAGGTCCGGCCTGCTGGGGTGGACGTCCACACTGGAGTGGAGGACGAAGAGGGCGACAAGGACCCCTGTTTGGTGCGGGCGTTTGTACGCGAAGCTCGGGCTGCTTTTGCGCGGCTGGAGGGGGTGTGCGCGGCTATCTGATTCCCAAGGGAGTGCATCGTCGAGAGGAGACGGTGCGGCGGAGTCGTTTTATCGCCACCGTAGGCCATGCGGATACCGCCGAGGCAGCGCAGCGTCTCATCGCGATGGTGCGGGCGGAGTTTCCTGATGCCACCCACCATTGCTGGGCGTGGCAGTTGGGGGCTCCAGGAGATACGGCCCAGGTGCGGGCTTCGGATGATGGTGAGCCGGCAGGGACAGCTGGTCGGCCCATGTTGAGCGTGCTTGTGGCGGCGCCGGTGGGCGAGGTTGTTGCGGTGGTGACGCGCTATTTTGGAGGCGTCAAATTGGGAACTGGCGGTTTGGTGCGCGCCTACAGCGGCGTCCTTGCCCACGCCTTGGAGACGTTACCAACTGAGGAAAAGATCCGCTGGGCATATTTGCGTCTCACGCTAGAGTACCCGCAGCTTTCGGCCCTTTATCGGGCCCTGCCGCGCTGGCGGGGGCAAGTGGTGGACGAGAGTATGGCCGAGCGGGCCGCCCTTACCGTGCGGGTCCCCCACGATGCGGTGGATGCCCTTGCGGCCTGGGTGCAGGAGGCCAGTGCTGGTGGAGGTGGTGTCGTGGTTGTGCACAAGGAGGAATAATGGCGTCCATTGAGCTCAAAGGCCGCATGATCCCCTGCACGGTGGTGCGGCCGCTGGTGGGGGATGTGGCGCAGATTGAGGAGGAAGTCGCGGCTCAAGTGCGCCGCAATCCGCAGTTTTTCCATCGTCTGCCTGTACTGGTGGACCTGGCAGCCTTAGGGGAGGCGCGGCACGAGGTGGATGTGGCAGCCGTGGTGGCTGCCTTGCGGCAGCACGGGCTGGTGCCCATCGGGGTGGTTGGCGGCGATGGGGCCTTGGCGGAACAATTGGGTCTGGCTGTTGTAGGCGATCGCCGGGCCGAGAAATCTGGAGCTCCGGAAGGGGCGGTTCGTCCCCCAGTGGCAGCGATGGTCGTGGAGCGACCGGTGCGCTCAGGGCAGCAGGTCTACGCCAAGGGGAAGGACTTGGTGGTACTTGGCTCTGTGGCACCAGGGGCAGAGGTCATTGCCGATGGCCATGTGCATGTGTATGGCCCCTTGCGCGGGCGGGCCATCGCTGGGGCCTTGGGCGATGCCTCGGCACGTATTTTTTGTCGCGAACTCTATGCGGAATTGGTGGTCGTCGCTGGTTTGTACCGGGTGAGCGAAGACCTGCCCGAAGAGGCCCTTGGTCGCAGCGTCCAAATTCGGCTTCGAAACCACCAACTGGAATTTCATATCGTCTAGTGGACCCAGACTGTGGGGAGGAAGCGCGTGGCGCGAATTATTGTCGTAACATCAGGTAAAGGTGGGGTGGGCAAGACGACGACGAGTGCGTCGTTGGCCACCGGTTTGGCCCAGCGTGGTTTTACGGTGGCGGTGCTCGACTTTGACGTCGGCTTGCGGAACCTCGATCTCATTATGGGGTGCGAGCGTCGCGTGGTGTATGATTTTGTCAATGTTATCCAGGGGGAGGCGAGCCTCCACCAGGCACTCATTCGCGATAAACGGGTAGAGAACCTGTTTATCCTCGCGGCGTCCCAAACAAAAGATAAAGAGGCGTTGACCTTTGAAGGGGTAGAGCGGGTGCTCACGGAACTGGCGGAGCGCTGTGACTACATTGTTTGTGACTCACCGGCAGGCATCGAGCATGGAGCGATGGTAGCCATGTATTTTGCCGATGAGGCTATTGTCGTGACCAATCCCGAGGTGTCCTCGGTGCGCGACTCGGATCGGGTGCTTGGCCTGTTGCAGAGTAAGACCCGCAAGGCCAGCCAAGGGGAGAGTGTGCGCGAGCATCTCTTGCTGACCCGCTACGATCCGCTGCGGGTGGAACGCGGGGAGATGCTGAGTGTGGAGGACGTGCAGGAGATCCTCGCCATCCCCCTTTTAGGGGTGATTCCGGAGTCCAAATCGGTCCTCCAGGCGTCCAACGCGGGGGAGCCAGTCATTTTAGAGACGAGCAGTGATGCCGGGCAAGCCTATGCGGATGCTGTGGCTCGCCTTTTGGGGGAAGAACGCGAACATCGTTTTCTCAAGCCCGTGAAGAAAGGCTTCTTCTCGCGTCTATTTGGAGGCTGATATGGGCATTTTCAGCTATTTTCGGTCGAAGAAGACCAGTGCCCAAATCGCCAAGAACCGGCTTCAGATCATCGTCGCCCACGAGCGGGCAGAAAATTGTGGCTATGACTTTCTTCCCCAATTGCGGCGGGAGATCCTTCTTGTGGTACAAAAGTACGTGCCCGTTGAGTTGGATCATATTCGGGTTGATCTGACAAAAGATGGAAATTGTGAAGTACTGGAGTTCAATGTCACCTTGCCGGAGCGAAAGTAAGAGTTTGCTCGGGTATTCCTGTTATTTTGAGTTTGATGCTGGCGCTTTGCTAATCTAGAATTTTTTCTAGTGTTTTGTTCGCTATAAAAAATCAATGCTACGTTTTGGAGCACGCATGAATTCTGATCCGTATGGGGTTATCGTCCTCGCTGCGGGAAAGGGCACCAGGATGCGGAGCCAACATCCTAAAGTGCTCCACACGCTGTTGGAGAAACCCATTTTGGGATATGTGCTGGATGGGATACATGATATCCATACCCGATGGATTGTCGTCGGCCATGGGCATGAAATGCTTCGTGCTGCATTTCCTGAGCATGCGTCTTCTATGGTGCTTCAGGCAGAGCAGCTGGGGACGGGCCATGCGGTTCAGGTTGTTTGGCCTCAGGTTGTGGCGAGTGCCGTGGAGTATGTCGTTGTGGTCAACGGCGATATGCCGTTGCTTCGACGGGCGCATCTCGAGGCGGCGGTGGCGGCCTGCCGGCAGCGCCAGGCTGACTTGGGGGTGGTGACGGTGCGCATGAAGGACCCAACGGGCTATGGCCGGGTGCTGCGGGATGCCGCAGGCGAGATGGTCGCGGTGGTGGAAGAAAAAGATTTAGCTCGGTTGGGGGTGGACCCGGCCATCGAAGAAGTCAATGCCGGGGTGTACGTCCTTCGGGTTGCTGGAGTGGGGCCGCTGCTCTTTCGTTTGGATACTGCCAATGCCCAAGCAGAGTATTATCTCCCGCAGGTGATTGCCCTGGCCCAGCAGGCCGGTTTGCGCGTCATTGCCGTTGAGGCCCAAAACCCCGAGGATTTTCTTGGCGTCAACACGCCGGCCCAGCTCGTGGAGGTGGAAGAATCTCTGCGGGCGCGTGTTGTTCGGCATTGGCTTGAGGCTGGGGTTGTGGTTCGCATGCCCGCCGTGGTACGCATTGGGCCAGATGTGGAGCTGGAACCAGGGATCGAGATCTGTGGGCCAGCAGAGATATATGGCAAGAGTTGGCTTGGTTCGGGAACGCGGGTGGATGCTCATGTCTTTTTGCGGGATTGTCATCTCTATGGGGCACAGGTGCGTTCGTTTTCGCATTTGGAGGGCGCAGTGGTTGGTCCGGGCTGCGTTGTTGGCCCTTTTGCCCGGTTGCGCCCCGGGACAGTGCTTGAGGCAGAGGCGCGGGTGGGCAATTTCGTAGAGGTTAAAAAGGCCCATTTAGGCGCAAAAGTGAAGGCCAATCATTTGAGCTACATCGGTGACGCGGAGATCGGTGAGGACACCAATATCGGTGCGGGGACCATCACCTGCAATTATGACGGGGTGCGTAAGCACCCAACCCGCATTGGTGCCCGTGCCTTCATTGGCAGCAATACTGCCCTTGTGGCGCCGGTGGCGGTGGGTGACGGCGCGGTGGTGGGGGCAGGCTCGGTGGTCACAAAAGATGTGCCCGCTGGCATGCTGTGCGTCGCCCGGGCCCGCCAGGTTGTCTTGCCGTGGCGGCGTAAGGAGAAAGACCATGCTGGAGATGCTTGAAACCTTGGCGGTCCAGATCGACGGTCTGCTGGCTCGGGTGCGGCAGCTGGAGGCAGAAAAAGAGCGCCTGCAGGAGGAATTGGCCGCAGAGCACCAACTGCGGGAGGCCGCACGGCAGCGGCTCGAAAACATCTTGAACAAATTGCGCGACGTTGCTAGCCAGTAAGCGATGCCTGGGTACACGGTGACGGTTTTGGGTCAGGTCCTTTCGTTCGAGGCGGAAGTATCCGAAGAGCGCCTGCTGCAGGCGATCGACCTTGTGGAACGTCACTATGCACAGTTGGAGCCCCACGGCAGGACAGTTGGCAAGGAACGGCTGCTCATCTATTTGGCATTGAGTTTAGCCGATGAATGTTTGCAGAAGTCGGAACAAATCGGCGCCGCATCGCAACGGGTGCGGAAGCTGATGCAAACCATAGATACCGCCATGCAGAAAACCCTGGGGAGTGCGTGATCGATAACGCGTTTTTGAGCCAATAACGCAGAACTTGGGTAGCTTCGTGGCCCGGTGTGCATGCATCCTCTCGGGATGAAGCCTAAAGGGTCACCGCCGACCCCCTCTTCACGAAAGAGGTTCAAAATGGTTCTCGACACGGCTCTCCGGGGTTCCTTCCAATGCCCTGCCTGATTCTTCCTTCCAGTGTATCCCATCGCATGCGCCATGGACGTCCATGGCGTTCACTATCCTGAACGAAATGTAAGGAGTGCGTATGGGTGAATTATGGACCACGTTGATGTGGATCGCCATCGGCGGGGCCGGTGGTTTTTTTCTCAAAAAATATCTCGTGGACAGAGACGTAGAAGGCGCGCAGCAGCTGGCGGCGCGCATCCTCGATGAAGCGAAAAAGGAGGCGCAGGCCCAGAAAAAGGAGATTCTTGTTCAGGCTGAAGCCGAGGCCCTGGCCCGTAAAAAAGAGGCCGAGCAAGACGTCAAGGACCGAGAGCGGGAGATCAAAAAGAACGAGGCGCGGCTTCAAGCCAAGGAAGAGCGTTTGGAGCAAAAGGTGGAGCAGCTCGCGCAGCGCGAAAGTGAGCTTGGCATCTTGGAAAAAAAGCTCGCCAAGCAAGAAAAAGAGTTGGAGGCCAAGGAGCAGCAGCTGCTTGAGCTTATGGCGGAACAGCGACGCAAATTGGAAGAGATCAGTGGGCTGACGGCAGAAGAGGCGCGGGCACGTGTTCTGGAAGAAGTGGAGAGTAAAGCCCGGCATGAGGCGGCACGGATGATCCGTCAAATTGAGGCCGAAGCCCAAGAGATGGCCCACCGCAAGGCGCAGATGATCATCGCCACGGCCGTACAGCGCTATGCCGGTGATTACGTGGCCGAGCACACGGTGAGCGCGGTGGATCTCCCCAGCGAAGAGATGAAAGGGCGCATCATTGGGCGAGAGGGCCGCAACATCCGCGCCTTGGAGGCCGCCACGGGCGTCGACCTTATTATCGACGATACGCCAGAGACCGTCGTCCTCTCGGCCTTTAGTCCCTTGCGGCGGGAGATCGCCAAGCGCTCTTTGGAGCGGCTTATTAGCGATGGCCGCATCCATCCGGCGCGCATCGAGGAAATCGTTAAGAAGGTCGAAAAGGAGATGGAGGCCCAGGTGCGGGAGATCGGCGAGCAGGCGACCTTCGATCTCGGGGTCCACGGCATCCATCCTGAGCTGGTCAAACTCCTGGGCCAGCTGCGCTTTCGCACGAGCTTTACCCAAAACGTGCTCCAGCACTCCATCGAGGTGGGGTTTTTGTGTGGCATCATGGCCGCCGAACTGGGGATGGACGTCAAGAAGGCCCGGCGTGCTGGCTTGCTCCATGACATTGGCAAGGCGGTGGACCACGAGGTGGAAGGCCCGCATGCCACCATCGGAGCGGATTTGGCTAGGAAATACAACGAGCCCGGGGATATCGTCCATGCCATTGCCGCCCATCACGAAGATGTGCCCCTCAAGAGTGTCTTGGCGGTCCTTGTGCAGGCGGCCGATGCCCTCTCGGGCGCTCGGCCAGGGGCGCGCAAGGAGCTTCTCGAGAGCTATGTCAAGCGGCTGGAGGAGTTGGAAGGGATCGCCACGAGCTTTCCTGGGGTCACCCGTGCCTATGCCATCCAGGCGGGTCGCGAGGTGCGGGTCATGGTGGACTGCGATCAGGTCAATGACGACGGCGTATATTTGCTGAGCAAGGACATCGCCAAGCAAATTGAGGAGAAGATGACCTATCCTGGGCAGATTCGGGTGACAGTCATTCGGGAAAAACGGGCCGTGGGTGTGGCCAAGTAATGCGGGTCCTCTTTTTGGGCGACATCGTCGGGCGACCGGGACGCAATGCGGTGCGCCAGGCCTTGACTCAGGCTGTCCCGGGCTTGGGGGTGGACGTCGTCGTGGCCAACGTGGAAAACGCCTCCGGTGGGGTGGGGATTGCCGCCACGACCTGGCGGGAGCTGCGCGCCATGGGCATCCACGTCGGGACCTCAGGCAACCACGTCTGGAAGTACCAGGATATTGAGCCAGTGCTCGCTCGCGGCGAAGGCCTCATCCGTCCGGCCAATTATCCGGCACCGGCTCCGGGCAGCGGCCTGGTGGTCCACCAGACCCCTGCCGGGTCGCTCGCGGTCATCAATCTTCTCGGTCGGACCTTCATGGAGGCAGTGGATTGTCCCTTTGCCGCCGCGGAGGCCCTTCTCCACCAAGTGCCGACGGATGCGGCCATCCTCGTGGACTTCCATGCCGAGGCCACGAGCGAGAAATGGGCCATGGCCCACTTGCTGCGCGGTCGGGTCCAGGCATTGGTGGGCACCCACACGCATGTGCCCACGCGCGATGCGGCCATCCTCGATGGCATGGGCTATCTCACTGATGTGGGGATGTGCGGCCCGAAGGAGGGCTGCTTGGGGATGGATGCGACGGCGGTTGTGTATCGCTTTCGCACAGGGCGGCCAGTGCGATTCGAGGTGGCGGCAGGCCCGTGTGTCGTGCAGGGGGTCCTGGTGGATGTCGAGGCGGGGCGCTGCATCGCGGTGACCCCGTGGGAGTATGAGGAGTGCGTATGACAGAAGCGGCGGTGGAGTATCAGCTCGCCCAGATCCGGCGGGGGGCAGTGGAGATCATCGATGAGCGGGAATTGGCGGACAAACTGCGCTCCGGGCGTCCGCTTCGGGTAAAGGCTGGGTTTGATCCCACGGCCCCCGATCTCCATCTCGGACACACGGTCCTCTTGCAAAAGCTCAAACATTTTCAGGACCTCGGCCATACAGTGATCTTTCTTATCGGCGATTTCACCGGCATGATTGGAGATCCTACCGGCAAGAGCGAGACCCGGCGTGCCCTCACTCGAGAGGAAGTCCTGGCCAACGCCGAGACCTATAAGCGCCAGGTCTTCAAGATCCTTGACCCAGCCCGCACCGAAGTGGCCTTCAATTCCACCTGGATGGACCAGATGGGCGCAGCTGATTTTGTGCGGCTGTGTTCCCATTATACCGTGGCGCGAATGCTCGAGCGAGACGATTTCCACAAGCGCTTTGTGGGCGAGCAGCCCATCAGTATCCATGAGTTTCTCTATCCCCTTGCCCAAGGGTATGACTCGGTGGCCCTGCGCGCCGACGTGGAGCTCGGCGGAACGGATCAGAAGTTCAATCTCCTCATGGGCCGATACTTGCAGCGGGAATATGGACAGGCGCCGCAGACGATCCTCACCATGCCGCTTTTGGAAGGCCTCGATGGGGTGCAGAAGATGAGCAAATCGTTGGGCAATTATGTGGGCATCGACGAGCCGCCGGCAGCTATGTTTGGTAAGCTTATGTCCATCTCAGATGGCCTTATGTGGCGGTACTACGAATTGCTGTCCGACCGGTCTCTTGAGGCCGTGGCGGCCTTGCGGTCGGCGGTGGAGGCGGGGGAGGTGCATCCCAAAACGGCAAAGGAGGAACTTGCGGAGGAGATCGTGGCCCGCTTTCATGGGCGGCAGGCGGCAGAGGCGGCGCGGGAGGAATTTAGCGCCGTCTTTGGCGGCGGGGCGGTGCCGGCGGATATCCCTGAGTACCAAGTGGCATCCGGGGCGGTCCTGGCCGATGTCCTCGCCGCCAGCGGGGTATGTGCCTCGAAGGCCGAGGCCAAGCGCCTTTGCAAGCAGCACGCCGTGGCCATTGATGGCCGCAGAGAAGAGGACTTTGGCTTTGTCTTCCCGCCAGGGAGCTTTGTCCTCAAAGTCGGGAAAAAGCGTTTTCTCAAGGTGGTAAGTAGGTGAATCTTGTCCTGCGCCTTGCGCGATTGGTGAAGATCGAACACTCGGTCTTTGCCTTGCCCTTTGCCTATCTTGGCATGCTGTGGCACGCGCGACCCTGGCCGGGGTGGCGGGAGTTTTTTTGGCTCACCGTCGCTATGGTGGCGGTGCGATCTTATGCCATGGGCATGAATCGTATCCTCGACCGGGACGTGGATGCCCGCAATCCGCGCACCCAAAACCGCGAACTGGTCACTGGCGCCATTACGTTACCCCAAGCCGTCGTCTTTGTGGGGGGCTGTGCCCTTGTGTTTGTGGCGGCCTGTGCTGGCCTCAATACCCTTTGTCTGGCGTTGGCCCCGGTGGCCCTGCTGTGGTCTGGGCTCTATAGCCTGGCCAAGCGGGTGACCGTGGCCTGCCATCTTATGCTCGGAACGGTTTTGGGCTTGGCCCCGGTTGCCGGCTGGCTTGCCGTGGCGCCGAGCTGGCATCCAGCGCCGGTAATCCTGGGGTTGGGCGTGAGTTTGTGGGTCGCGGGCTTTGACCTCATCTACGCCTGCCAGGACGCGGCCTTTGATGGAGAGGCTGGGTTGTATTCCATTCCCGCTGCCTACGGGGTGCCCGCGGCCTTACTTCTGGCCCGAGTCCTCCATGGGATTGCGGTGCCGCTCTTTGCCCTGGCGGGCTGGGTGGCTGGGGCGGGGTGGGTATATCAAGGCACCGTAGCCGGTGTGGCGTTGGTGCTCCTGCTGGAGCATCGGCTGGTGACCCCGCAGGACCTCTCCCGCATCACCATGGCGTTTTTTACATTCAACGGCATTGTGGCCATCGTCCTGCTGCTGGGGGCAATGGCCGATGCGCTCGTGTAAGACCCCAACGGCAAGGAAGGACACCATGAGCCAATTTCCGTCGTACCGTGGCCGAATGGAGTATCGGTGTTTGGGCTGTGAAAACCGCTACTCCATTGATGAACTCCACTACACCTGCCCTGCCTGTGGTGGCGTATTCCTGCTCGAGGATACGACCTTTGACGTGTTGCGGCAGTATTCGCCGACGTGGTGGCGCCAGACCTTTGACGGGCGGGCGGCGAGCAAGCGCACGGCGCTGCGGGGGGTCTTTCGTTTTTACGAGCTCATGGCCCCGGTCCTTGAAGAGGAGCACATTGTCTATCTTGGCGAGGGCAATACGCCGATTGTGGAGGCCTCGCCGACGCTCGTGCGCCAGGTGGGACAGGCCATTGCCTACAAAAACGATGGCCAGAATCCTTCGGCGTCCTTCAAAGACCGCGGCATGGCCTGCGCCTTCTCCTACCTCAAGCGCTTGGTAGCGCTCCACGGCTGGGACGAAGTCATCACCGTGTGTGCCTCCACTGGGGATACGTCCGCTGCCGCAGCCCTCTACGCGGCTTATGTGGGCGCGCCCCTCACTTCCGTGGTGCTGCTGCCCAAAGGCAAGGTAACGGCCCAGCAACTTGCCCAACCCTTAGGGAGCGGGGCTCATGTCCTGGAGCTGCCGGGGGTCTTTGACGATTGTATGAAGGTGGTGGAGTACTTGGCGGAACAGTATCGAGTTGCCTTGCTCAATTCCAAAAATGCCTGGCGCATCCTTGGCCAGGAGAGCTATGCCTTTGAAATTGCCCAATGGTATGATTGGGACATGGCTGGCAAGGCGGTGTTTGTGCCCATTGGCAATGCGGGCAACATCACAGCGGTCATGAGTGGTTTTCTCAAACTCTATGACTTGGGCATCATCGAGCAGCTGCCCCAGATTTTCGGCGTGCAGTCTGCGCATGCCAATCCGGTCTTCCGGTACTATGCCGCCCCGCCCGAGGCGCGGCACTATGCGCCGGTCGACGTGCGTCCGTCTGTGGCCCAGGCGGCGATGATCGGCAACCCGGTCTCCTTCCCGCGGGTGCGGTATTTGGTGGAGCGCTATGAACAGCAGGGCGGTCCTGGTGCCTTCCAGGTGGTGGAGGTTACAGAGCAGGCCATTATCGAGGGGATGCTCCTGGCCAATCGGCATGGGCATATCGCCTGTACCCAGGGGGGAGAGTGTTTGGCGGGCCTCTTGCGGGCGCGGGAGTTGGGCCTTGTGGAGCCTGATGCCGTTGCCATCCTGGATGCCACGGCCCATGCCCTCAAGTTTGCCGATTTCCAGACGATGTACTTTGAAGGCACCTTGCCGCCGCACTATGGCATCACCCCGCGCCCTGAGCTCACCAATGCCCCGCGGGCAGTGCTGGATGAGGCGACGAAGACAAGTCTTTCCCCTGCGGAGTACACCCGTGCTGCTGCTGAGCAGGTTGTGGCCCTGCTGGGCTTGCGTCGGCGCTGAGGTGGTTTAGCGTCCCCGGGCGGCCAATTGTGGGGCGCCAGGGTGGCGGGAGGTACCGCGGCATGCCCCCTGCTGGTCCTACGGCCAAGGAGGGAAGATGAGGATGCTGCGTTGTCCAGCGGTTGGCGATGTGGTGCGCCAAGTTGGAGCGAACGAGAAAAGGCCGTCGACGGCGGCCTGTTCCGGCACGTCAGGTGTGGAGCTCGAAGAGCCGACCCCAGCGCACCGCTTCGCCACGTCGACCGTGACCTCGTCTGGCGCATCACGTATGGAGCTTGGGGCAACGTGGGAAAAAATTGGCATTGCAGACGGCAGGAGAATCTTCTATACGGTGTCCTGTATTTCCCCTTCGGGCGTGGGCAATCCGGTGCAAGTCCGGAGCGGTCCCGCCACTGTCATCCTCCACGGTGTGGGGGAGAGCCAGAAAACCACCCCGGAGCGCGTCTTGGGAACGCTGGCACGCGGATGCCAGCATGCCGTTCACGGATGATACCATCATGACGGAAGCCTGGAGTGAAGTCCGAGGCTTGGTGCCGGTAAGTTTATGCGATTGGCCTGGACGGGTCACGGCGGTCCTTTTTGTGGGCGGCTGCCCTTGGCGTTGCCCTACTTGCCACAATGCCGAGCTCGCCTGGTATCCGGAGCGCCTTCCGGCGCTGCATCGGCAGGCCGTGCTCGCGGAACTTACGCGACGCCGGCAATGGCTGGACGGGGTTGTGGTGAGCGGGGGCGAGCCGACGGCCTGGCCAGGGCTGGAGCTGTTGGTGCGAGAGATCGTGGCCCTTGGCTTGCCGGTTAAGCTCGACACCAACGCCAGCGCCCCGCAGGTGGTGGAGCGTCTTGTGACGGAAGAGCTCGTGGCCGCGGTGGCTGTGGACGTCAAAGGGCCATGGCGGAGTTATCCGCGGCTTACCGGTGGTGCCGTGGACCCTGCCACAGCGGAAGCCAACTTCCGCCGCATCCTCGCCCTTGCTCAAAAAAATCCGCAGCGGTTCCTCTTTCGCTGTACCAAGGTCCCTGCCCTTTCGCCGCAGGACCTGCTTGAGGTGCGTCGCTACGTTCCCGAGACGTTTCCCTTTTATTGGCAGGAGTATATTCCTCCTCGCCCTATTGCTCATGGAGAAGAGACAACCCATGCCTTCGCAAATTCGCAAACGTGATGGACGTATTGAGACCTGGTCGGTAGATCGCATTGCCCAGGCCATCTTCAAGGCCCTCAAGGCCAGTGGGATCAAAGACCCCCTTTTGGCCAAGCGCTTGGCCCATAAAGTAGAAGCCAAATTGGAGGGCATCGATATCCCGGAGCAAGAGCAAGTGCAGGACATGGTGGAGCAGACCCTCATGGAGTCGCGGCTCTTCACCGTGGCCAAACGCTATATCCTCTACCGGGAGCAGCGGCGGCAGATCCGCAGCCAAAAGGCGGCGTTTCTCGACATCACCCAAACGATTGATAGCTATATCAACAAGGATGATTGGCGCGTTCACGAGAACGCCAACCTGACCCATTCCTTCCAGGGTCTCATGCTCCATCTGTCGGGTTCGGTGCAGGCTCGCTATGCCCTAGAAAAATATCCAGAAGAAATCCGCCAAGCCCACGAGCATGGCTACTTCCACATCCATGACCTCTCTTTTGGTCTGGCTGGCTACTGTGCTGGCTGGTCCTTGCGGGACTTATTGCTGGAAGGCTTCAATTTAGAAGGGCGTTGTTCCTCAGGGCCAGCCAAGCATTTTGACTCTATCTTGGGGCAGATGGTCAATTTCCTGGGGACACTCCAAAATGAATGGGCCGGGGCTCAGGCCTTCAACAACGTCGATACCTATCTTGCGCCCTTTGTTCGCCATGATGGCTTGCGCTATGATCAAGTCAAGCAGGCCATGCAAAAGTTTGTCTTCAATATCAATACAACGTCGAGATGGGGTGGGCAAAGTCCGTTTACGAACCTCACCTTTGATTTGATACCGCCAAAACACATCGCCAATGAGCCCGTCATTATTGGCGGCAAGCTTCAGGAAAGCACCTATGGCGAGTATGCCCCAGAGATGGAGATGATCAATCGCGCCTTCCTCGAAGTCATGTTGGAAGGAGACTACCACGGACGGATTTTTTCCTTTCCCATTCCTACCTACAACGTCACAGAGGACTTTCCCTGGGATTCAGAGGTCGGGGATTTGCTGTTGCGCCTCACAGCCAAGTATGGCGCCCCCTATTTCCAGAATTTTATTAATTCGGATCTCAAACCGGAAGATGTCCGTTCCATGTGCTGTCGGCTCCAAATGGACCTGCGGGAGCTGCGCAAGCGCACCGGCGGGCTGTTTGGCGCCGGAGACCTGACGGGTTCCATTGGCGTCGTCACCTTGAACCTGCCCAAACTGGCCTATCTCTCTCAGGGAGAGGAAGACTTTCTCGACCTGGTGCGGGAATATGCCGAGCTGGCCAAGGACTCCCTCGAGTTCAAGCGCAAAATGGTCCAGGACAACATGGACAAGGGCATGTTTCCCTTCTCCCGGCGCTATCTCAAAAACGGCCTGCGCGGGCATTTCAGTACCATTGGCCTAGTGGGCGGGCATGAGGCCTGTCTCAATTTGCTCGGCAAAGGGATCGATACCGAGGCTGGTACGCGC
Organism: uncultured Desulfomicrobiaceae bacterium; assembly: GCA_937989665.1. Lineage (GTDB taxonomy): Bacteria > Desulfobacterota > Desulfovibrionia > Desulfovibrionales > Desulfomicrobiaceae > Thermodesulfomicrobium. The sequence goes on from CALKRN010000002.1 coordinate 79,454, forward strand.
TTGATGATTCGTACGTTGGAATACTTGCGCCAGCTGACAGCACGTTTTCAGGAAGAAACGGGCAATCTCTATAACTTAGAAGCAACTCCTGCAGAAGGAACAAGCTATCGGCTAGCAAAGATCGATAAATCTCTCTATGCCGATATTCATGCTTCTGGGAATGGAGTTCCCTATTACACTAACTCGACGCTACTTCCTGTTTTTTCAACGACTGATGTCTGTACTGCTTTGGAGCATCAAAATCTTCTTCAACCTTTGTATACTGGTGGAACAGTCTTCCACTGTTTTCTTGGTGAGGCGGTTGCAGATCATAAATCCCTCAAGACATTCATTATGCGGGCTATGACCAAGACCCGTATCCCTTATATCTCCATCACGCCGACATTCTCTGTTTGTAAGGATCACGGATATCTCACTGGTGCACATGAGACTTGTCCGCATTGTGCGGCCCCTGCGGAAGTGTATACGCGGGTAGTGGGATATTACCGTCCGGTTCACTTGTGGAATAAAGGCAAACAGGCCGAGTATCGGGACCGGAAGGTATACAGCATGACCTCATGCGCCCAGCTGTGATGACGGGGACGTCCTGAACAGCACACGAGGCCAGGGTTCTCCCTGGCCTCGTGTGCTGTGGGGCAGGCGATGCCCGGTTAGCGGAAGAGGAGGATCATGATGGCACGCAGCAAGCGGCGGATGCGCCCCCAGCGGGGCCGCGAGGGCAGTTTTTGGGTAGAAAGAAAGACGGTGATTTCCCGCATTGGCGACCTCGTTGGTTTTTATGGCTATTTTGCGACGATATGTCAAAAATAATTTAAAAATTAAGAATTAAATTCTTATAAGTCAAGACAAAAGAGAATGTATCCCCTGGGGCATGCCGCTTTCGAGACCAAGAAAAGGCCAGCAATTCTCGCCCGTTCCAAAAGAGCACAGTGTCTTGGGTGGTGGATGCAACGCAGACGCAGAAGGTGACCCTACGCATAGGTGGCGCGGAGAGTGGGCAGTGGGGGGATGGCCTGAAGGCGAGGACGCAGGGAGCTTCCTGCTGTCCTCCATAAAGAGGCCTTCGGCCTGGGCTTGGCGCACCGAAGAAGGCATTTCGCGAGACTCTCCCCGCGCTTCCTTGCGGTGGGTTCTTTGGAGCTACGCTATCGGCGTGCCGTTACCAGCGAGAAAAAGCCGCAAAGAGGAGAGCAAGGGGCGTGGGATTCTTGTGGGGTGCTGCCCTCGTCGCCTCGGCCTGATGCGAGAGCGGGAAGAGTGCGTGGAAACGTCTCGTAGGGGGTTTTTAGGAGCCAAAAAGGGCGCTTTGGGTGACGAGATCCCACGGACCCTTTTGCGGCAGGCCGCGGATGCGGCGAAAGGCCTCGATAGCGGCCTGCGTGCCTTTGCCCCAGATGCCGTCCACTCGGCCATGGTAGAGCCCCAGTTCTTTGAGTCGGCTTTGGATTGCGCGAGTATCGGTTTTGTCTTTGGGGTTGAGGAGCGAGGCGGTGGCGGTAGGTTCCACGGGAGGGATGCGGCTTTCGGCTGTTAGGGCGTTGCGGATGGCTGGGGTAAGGACGAGTTCGCAGGTGGCGGTGCTCAGCACGCGGTGGCTGGTGGCGTGGACAAGACGCGCATTGACATAGAGCACGTGGCCCATGGGGGCATAGGTGCCGGTGAGCACGGCTTGGGCCGCCACGGGACTTGCTAACGCAGATCCATGACGGGTGAGGGCAAATTCCCCATTGGCATGGATTGCCAGAGATTCGGCGCGTAGCCGCAGCTCGGCCATCGTGAATCCAAACCCCGCGAGGGCATTGGCCGTACCTTCGGCGAGTATCCGGCCAAGGGAAGAGGTGTGCGTGATGGCATCAAGACTGACAAAGACCGTGGGCACAATGGGCTGGGAGCGATCAAGCCGCAGCTGGAGGCCAGCGGCAAGTTGTTCGGCCAGGGATGCCACTGCTTCGCTGGGGGAAGTCGTATGGCAAGGATTGGCAAAGGCCGGGGCGGCGAGGAGAAAGGCGGCGAGGAGGGCGGTGAGGCGGCACATGGCTTACTCCACAAGGATGTAGTGCTTAAGGGGCGAGGGCGGGATGGCCGGGCCCTTGAGATAGAGCGAGCGCTCTTCGGGCAGGATGTAAAAGACCGTACTCGTCTGGAAGACTAAGGCTTGGCCGTGGTACAGGGTAGCGGTGAGGATCATTTCCGTTGGCGGGGCAAAGCGGGTGTAGAGGGCACGGTCTTCGCGCACCACGGAGAGCTCCAGATAGCGGTCCCGCTCGTCCTTTTTTGAGATAAATCCCGGCTCTACGACCTCACGCAGGGCATCGCGCTCTTCTTTCCATCGGTGCTGGACGACTTCCGTGGCTGCTTCGAGGATCATGGCGCCTTCGGGGGCCGCGCGTACCGGCAGGCCATGGCGGTTTAGTTCTCCCATAAGAAAGGTATGGAAGTTCTTCGCGAAGGCCGTTGTCCCCATGGGAGCAACAAAGATGGGAATGCTGCGGTCTGGGGAGATGCTTTCGTAGGTATGGCGCACTCCCTGTGCTACAGCCACAGCCGCTTGTTGCCAGTGCTGGGCACTTTCCAAGGTCGGTTGGGTGGTGAGGGGGAAGCCCACCGGGGCAGGGATCCGGCTGGTTTGTACATCGGTCTCTGGGCCAAACATCCCTCCTCGACCCGTACAACCCAAAAGCACGAGGAGGAAAAGAAGACAGAGAGGAGGAAACATAGGGGCCTCCGCAAGGATGCAGGGTGTGTCCTTTTGTATCGGCTTATGCGAGAGAAACTTTAGGAGAGCAAGCGGCATCTGCTCTTCAGAGCGCTGCCGCGCCGGTAAGGGCGTTTTCGCGATATGTGCTCCATACGGGACGAAGAAGCCTTGAGTCCTCGGCGTGCAAGGGTCTTGGCTGCGGGGGAGATCGCTATGCTGCTCTATGGCATCAGTCCCTTCAGAGGGCTGGAAACAGGCTGGAATGCCTCTTGCTTTCCACCGGGTAACCAAGTCTTTTTTGCCGGGAGGTCCCATGCCGAGGGGAGTGTTCGTCCTTTTGGTTGTACTGGTTGGGTGCGTGGATGTGCGGGGGTTGTTGCCCCGAGAGCCGAGCGGAGATACGTTGCTTTTGCGTGAGGCCTATCGGGCAGCAGATATTCTTCACGATCAACTCAAGGGGACAGAGGCCGAGCGTTATCCTCTGCTGGTGGCCGCTTTTGTGGACGCAGCAGATGTGGAACGGGTGGATGCCGTGGGGCGTCTCTTGGCGGAACAAGTGGCCTCGCGGCTCGGCCAGCGCGGCTATGCCATGAAGGACATCCAGTTGCGAGCCCATTCCCTTGTTTTGCGCCCACAGGGCGTCCTTGCCCTGTCGCGGTGCCTCGACGATGTGGACCCGGAGGCGGCAGGGTATGCCGTTGTGGTGGGTACGGTCACCACGGTAAACTCGCGCCTGTTCGTCAATGTGCGCGTGGTTCGGGCGGCGGATGGTGTGGTTCTGGCCGCGGCAGATATGGATCTGCCGGCAACCGCCCTCGTTCCTCGGCCAAAATTGCCGCATCGGCAGCCATCGGTCGCCACCACATTGGATTCGTAGCTGGCCCATGGGATGGCAGAGGGTCTGCGCCGCGCTTGCCTCGCTGGCAGAGGTCCCTGGAACCTGGTGGTCTTCGGTGGCCCAGGACTCCAGCGCCGTGCTGGCCTGGAAAGAGGACACCTTGGTGGTTCGTTGGGCGGGTAACCCCGCCCTGTGGATTGAGTCCCTCCCCCAGGACTTGTTGGTGCGGACTGCCGAGGAATTTCTCTCCCTCTCGCCGCCAGGGTATCGGGTGGCCCTGCAGCCCGTTGGAGGGCCAGAGCCGAGGATATTGAAGGGTCTAGATGAGTTGGCCCGTCGTTTTGCTTCGTTTCGTCGACGGGTCATGCGCTACCCCCATCCTCAGGGAAACATCGTGGATCGCATCGTTCGGCGAGAGCCTTGTGCTGTGGCAGTGGACATGCCATTGCCATCCAACGCTCCTTCCGTGGACATGGTCCTCCTTCTCCCTGCGGGCGTGGCCTCATGCTGGCTGGTGCGGCGGGCGGAATGTCTGCGAAGCCCCCAGGCTCGATCTCTGCTTGTCCAACAGCTGGCGTCGTTGCGCCACGCCCTGGCCTCTTCTCAAGCCCTTGCCACAATCGCCGATGCTATTGCTCGTTGGCCCCATGTCCCGGCCGTTTTTGCCCGTCGGCGAGTACGGGGGACGCTTCGGCGCGTTCTTGGGGAGCCAGTGGTGCTCTTGACGGACTTTCTTCCTGAGTTGCGTCCCGTGGTAGAGGGCTGGGCAGCAGAACTCCGCAGACAAGGGGTCTTGAGCGTGTGCGTCAGCCAACCGACCCACTTTGGCCCACGGCATTGGTCGGTGAACCCCTAACGCCGCTGGTCTGCACAATATCCGCTTGGAGCGGGCTCTTTGTTTCCTCTGCCACCACGAAAGTGGTGTTGCCATGACAGGTTCCTCGCCGGGTTACGCTGCCGCCCCTGGTGGCGCAGGGGAATTGTTGCCTGAAGGATGTGCTGGGCGCGCTCAAGGGCCAACGCAAGGAAGACAACGCCAAAAGAAAGCGACGGAAACAGGACTGGTTGCTGGCACTGGCGCTGCAGGAGGCGATTTTCTCTATTTTCCCTCTTGACCTTTGCCTTGATTTTTTTCTAGGGGGATTTTTCCGCGCTGGCGGCTGGGGCTGCTGGTGGGGTTGTCTGGCGGGGGGTGAAAAAAGCCCTTGACAGGCAGGGGTGGTCTGGGTAGGGGGTGCGTCCCTTTGGCGGGGAGGTCCCGAAGCCAGCCGCCGAAGGCAACGGTCTTTGACAACTAAATAGCGAGAAGAACGAAAAGGTAAGGTATCTTCGGCAACATGGTTGCCATTTGCTTGAACTGGAGAGTTTGATTCTGGCTCAGAATGAACGCTGGCGGCGTGCCTAACA
>CALKRN010000003.1 GCA_937989665.1 uncultured Desulfomicrobiaceae bacterium
CCAAAAAGGGGAAGACACCGCCACCTATAGACGCCACGTCAATATTGCCCTTGATCACCGCCCCAACATCATCATTGATGACGGCTGTGATGTGGTTGCCACTTTGGTGAAAGAACGCCAGCACCAACTCAGCGACATTATTGGCACCACCGAAGAAACCACCACTGGTATTGTGCGCCTCAAGGCCATGTTCCGCGATGGCGTCCTCACTTTTCCCGCCATTAACGTCAACGATGCCGACACCAAGCACTTCTTTGACAACCGCTACGGCACCGGTCAATCCACGCTAGATGGCATCATTCGAGCAACGAACATTCTCCTAGCGGGGAAAACTGTTGTGGTTGCTGGCTATGGCTGGTGCGGTAAAGGGACAGCCCTGCGGGCACGGGGCATGGGCGCTAACGTGATTGTGACCGAAATTGATCCTGTGCGAGCCATTGAAGCAGTCATGGATGGCTTCCGGGTCATGCCAATGCTGGAAGCTGCCCCCCTCGGCGATATTTTTATTACAGTGACGGGGAATAAGCACGTGATTCGGGCAGAGCACTTTGCCGTCATGAAAGATGGGGCAATGGTAGCCAACTCTGGTCACTTTGACATTGAAATTGACCTTGCCACCCTAAAAACCCTTGCCAAAGAAGTGCGGGTAGTGCGCAACTTTACCGAGGAATACATTCTGCCGAGTGGCAAATCCATCATTGTGTTGGGTGAAGGACGACTGATTAACCTTGCGGCTGCTGAAGGCCACCCCGCTAGTGTCATGGATATGAGTTTTGCCAACCAAGCCTTGGCCTGTGAGTACCTTGTGAAAAATAAAGGTCAGTTGGCTGCTGGTATCCATCCCATCCCCGCTGCCGTAGATCAAGAAATTGCCCGTTTGAAACTCCAAGCCATGGGGATTGCCATTGATAGCCTCACCCCTGAGCAGGTGGAGTACATGAACTCATGGACATCGGGCACCTAGGCGGCTGCATCACTCCTCAAATCAGAGCAGAACTCAACCCAGAGCCTTCCTGAGCTAAATCAGGAAAGCAATGTGCAAGCTTTAGGTTTGGGGAATAATTTTCAGCCGTGAGGTTGGTGGCTCTTCTTCAAGAGTGGTATTCCCATCCGTGAGCGGCGTAAGCGGCTGACTTAGCAGAGTGCGGATAAAGTTTGGCAGCGCAAAGACTCCCTGATGGGTCTCGCCATTGTAGAAGCGGAGGTCAGAAATCCCCCTTGTGGCAATTCGCTGCTCCACCGCTGCTGCTGTGAGGGTACAGGGGTCACTGCTTTCCGAGGCTGTTGCCATTCCCCACAGCGTACCGTACAGGGGAATATACACCAAGTAGGGACGGACAATTGGAAAAACCTGCCGCAGCGTCGTAACCAAGCGAGCATAGGTGGTAGGCCGAGCAATTGGCGATTCTACGTGCAGAGCAACCAGTCCTGCCGCTGCCAGATGCTGCTTACACAGGTGATAAAACTCTTGGGTGTAAAGGTTCAGGGAAGGACCTTGGGGATCGGTGAGATCGAGAAGGATTAAATCAAACTGGGCACTTGTGTTTTCCAGATAGGCGCGACCATCGCCAATCACCAGTTGTAGGCGGGGGTCTTCAAAGGCACCCCGGTGAATCGTGCCTAAATGTTGACGACAGACCTCAACGACCTCCTCATCCAACTCCGCTAAAACGACCTGCTCGATTGTGGGATATTTGAGGACTTCCTCGGCCGCACCGCCATCGCCACCCCCAATAATTAGAGCTGACCGTGGTGCTGGATGCGTCATCGCTGCCGGATGAATGAGATTTTCATGGTAGAAAAATTCATCGGCTTCCGAGGTCATAAAGAGGTGATCCAAGCACAGGAACTTGCCAAAGTGGGCAGACTCGTAGAGCGCCAGTTCTTGGTAACGAGTCTTTTTTGCCAATAGACAGCGATCGGCTCGGATAAAGTAACCGGCAGCAGGGTTGAGCTGCTCTAGAAGATACAGATGGTGGGTCGTCATTGCTAATTACTCTGATCCTAATCTGGAACCTTGAATACCGCTGGCTATTCCCGCTCTACACATTGGGTACGGGGTAACTCGGGGTCAAAAACGGCAACCAGTTGATTAAACAGTGCTTGTGCTTTGCCCCGATTGTCTTGGCTGTAGTTACAGACATACACGTCCAAGGTGACGTAGCGCTTTTCCGGCCAAGTGTGGATGGCTAAATGAGACTCCGCTAGGACAACGGCGCCAGTGACCCCTCCTGCTTCTCCAAATTGGTGAAATAGCTCGCCCAAAACGGTTAGACCAGCTTTACGCACTGTCTCCAGGCATAGCGTTCTGAGGCAATGGCGGTCCACAAAATAACGAATGTCGCCACGACACCGATATAAATCGCCGATGAGATGAATCCCTAAACGAGGCTTCACAGGCTGCAGCGCAGCCACAGGACTATACATCATCGCTGCTCCTCCTAAAAACAACCACGATAGCAATACGTACCTTGCGGTACGCACTACCCCAGCAATGAAGGTTAAAGTGCCTTCACTGCCAAAACGTATAATCCTCCTCCTTGCGGAGGTTGAAAGTGGCTTGCTGAGGACAACCCTTTGCCTCTTAAGCCATGTGTTTATTGCCAGCGAATGCTAGCTTCTACTTTTTTGAAGTAGAGGTCAGAGACTAAAGCTGCCGACCAAAGTTACTATTGTAGCTGAAAATTAGATGCTTGTAAAGAACAACCAAAGACTCCGTTGCTAGCAAAGACGGTGAGACAGTGCTTCTAACTCAGCTAAGCAGTATAGGCTCAGGCAGCCCATAAACCCTAACGCCTAACAGCATCGGCGCTATCCAGTCCTTTTGGTGTCTATAGCGTCTTACCAACAAACTCTCTCTTTCCACTCGCTCGCTGTCAATCCGCTGCCCTCGCGCTGATTATCCATACGCAAATTTCACTCGCGAGTTAAACCCCATCTCATTGATATGCTCTAGAAGCAGAAGTGTTGAATTCTGCAACAAAAATTAACATTCTGGGTCACAAGAAGCTCTGGCTACCCATCAAAGCGCCAATGCACTACTGTAGCTGGCGTGGCACTAACCATACACCGCCGACTGAGTTTCAATTCCGTGAACCGTCCACAACATGTCACCGCTATGATGTAACACTCCCTAGGAGTACACGGTATCAAAGCGTCGAATAAGTGGCGAAAGTGCAGGATCGTGGTCTCATCGGGCACCGTGTCCACCCGCAAGTCCAGACCTACGAACTCCGCAAATACCGACATGTCCTACAGCGCTTCCTCAGCCGCCGGGTCCGAGAGCGCAAACCACTGCTACAAAAAGTGAATGCGCAAAAGCACCGCGACTGAATAGGGGGGACGCCCACCCTTCGAGCTAGCAGTGGGTATACGCGGGGTAATGAGCGCTTCCAAGTCCTGCCACGGCACCACCTGCTCTATTTGCCGCAAAAACTCGCGCTTGCGCGTGTTCTTGACCTTGAGCTAAAAGCCCGCGCCCAGACTGGCTTGTTTCATCCTCGCTCCTTCTGCATCGCACTTCACATACATTATGGGAACCGGTCAGGACGGAGTTTTGCAGAGGTTCCTTAGCGGTGTGATGCGCTCCAGTGCGCCGTAGTTTTTCACACGCAGGCTTTCGATACGTGGCGGGCATAGGTTGGGCATCGCGGTTCAACTCCTCATATTTGAGCAGCAGACATCGAGCATGGCCGCTGATAGACATATTCGTCACAGCCGGAGCCAAAAAGCCCAAAATTACGGCCTGATATGCGCCCTTCGCTGACAAAGCTGCGTTCATGAATCAATCCTAGGCTACTCATTAACTTCTCCACCTCGGAAGAAGATATGGACTCGTATGGCCAACCACCCATCCAGTCGTGGACATCATGATAAAAATCCATGCCCCGATTGGCGGGATAGTTTTCGACATAGCGGGAGAAACTCCGCCCGGTAGCTAAAAGTCCAAGCTTAAAACAAGTAATGTAAATGGCGCGAGCAAGCCTTTGAGACTGCTCCGATGCATGGGCGTACCAACGTTTCTCCCATTTCCAGAACCAATCCATCCAAGTGCGCCGATAGAGCGCGAAAATGAAGCGTCCTTGTGGCGCGACCAAGTCAGCAGCACAGCGAATCGCCCGAGACATGTCACCCGTGTGATGCAACACCCCCCAGGAATACACGGTATCAAAGTGTCCTAAAGCTTCTGAGGACAGGTCGAAGACGCTGTTTTTTTCCACTCTCCAGACCCCCCTTTCGGGCGCATGCCGTTCGAGCACTGCCTGCGTGGTGGCAACACTATCTGGATCAATATCGATAGCCACCACCTCACGCGCACCCAAACGAAGGGCCGCTAAGCTATGTAGGCCAGAACCACTGCCGATGTCAAGAAAGCGCTGCCCATCCAATCGCTCCCCCCCCAGGAGCCGAGATAGCCCTTTTTCTGCCTCTGCAATTTCCTTTGCGGTGATTTTGGCCGCATAAGCTGACCAATTCTTGCCAAATGCGAAATGCGAATCTTGCGATATCAAATCATCCATTTTCATCCTTCCGAACAAGTTTAATCTCTACCGCTTGCCCTTCCTCCATCGCCTCCCCCCACACCGCCCGGTAGCGCTCGACCATTTTTTCGATGCCAAACGCTTGCTCGATGCGCGCGCGGCAGGCCGCTTGCCGGCTTTGCCACGCCTGACGATCACGCCAGGCCCCTTGCGCATGCCTTATGGCCTGAGCCAAGGCCACACTGTCCCGAGGCGGCACGTTCCAGCCCGTATCCCCGACGATCAGTGCTGCATCCCCGACGTCCGTGGTCACACAAGGCGTGCCACAGGCCATTGCCTCGGCCAGCACATTGGGAAAGGCTTCACCATAAGCCGAGGAGAGCAGATGCACATCCAATGCAGCCATCACCGCCGGCACATCATTCCGCGAGCCAAGCAGCAGCGTTTTGTCTTGCAGGGCCGAAGCTTCCAGCAGGGCCCGCAAGACCTCGTTGTCAGCAGTCATTCCCGTGCCGACCAAGGCCAACCGAAAGTCATGACCTTCATCGGAAAGTTGCCCCAAGGCCGCAATCAAGTTTGCGTGATCCTTTTGCGGATCCCAACGCCCAACCATTCCAAGCAACGGCACACCCTCGGGCACCCTCCACTCAGCACGCAATCGTGTGCGCGCAGCTGGGTCGGGCCGAAATTGCTTTAGATCATAACCATTGGGTATGACGACCATTCGGGCGGCGTCATACCCCAGGCGGGCATGAACCCGCACCACCGCATGGGCACAGGCCACGATCCGCCGAGGCACCCATCGCGACAAGCGGCCACACACGCGGGCGACCCAAATCGTCGCAGCGGAAGATTTGCCCGACTCCAAGGTCGTATTGCGCAGACCCCACACCACGGGCCGACCCAGGGTTTTGGCCATAAGCCCACCCAGCAAGTCCGCATGGTACATCCAGGACTGCACGACGTCCGGCTGGAAGGTCGAAATAGCGCGACGCAACCCCACCAAGCCCCGCAAAGTCACCCGCCCGCGCGGCATCCCCAAGGCGGGGACACCTATACCGGCCTGCTGCAACAACGGGCCATATTTCCCCACGGTGGTCAGCGACACCACATGGTGTTCGTTTTGACCATCCTGGGTGACAAGGCGATAGAGCACCGCCTCGGCTCCGCCGTCGCCAAGACCCGTAATGACATGCAGGATTTTCAATGAACCACCTCTTTTTCCGGGTCTTTTTCCGGGTACGGCGGCAAGCCCATCACTTTCAAATAAGCATCGAGGCTGCGCTCTTGAGAAAAATACTGGGCACGCATATGCCCATCGGGCAGGGCCGCGCGCGGTGTTGCAAGAACCTCTGCCATCGCCTGTGCGAGTGCAGCGACATCGCCCACCGGAACCAAACGCCCCCAGCGCCCACCTTCCAGAATTTCCCGCGGGCCGCTAGGGCAATCGGTACTCACAACGGGTGTGCCACAAGCCAAAGCTTCGATGAGCACACCAGGCAAACCCTCCCAACGTGAGGAGAGGACAAACAGCGCTGCTCGGCAAAGATAAGCAAACGGATTGGTGACAAACCCCGGCATCTCAAAGTCTTCTGGCCCCAAGTTCAAGGACTGAGCCAGCGCCGCAAGCTCTGCACGCAATTCCCCCTCGCCCAAAATCATCAAACGCGCATCGGTCCGCTCGCGTATCGCGGCGAAGGCTCGTAACAAGGTGGGAAAATCTTTTTGCTCCGTCAATCGACCGATGGATAGAATCACCGGGCGATTTTGTCCCGATTGCAGCCAAGGATGTAGCACCGGCTCGGCAGCAAGTTTCTGGATGCGGTGAAGATCAAAAGGATTGTAGATTGCCTGCACGGAACCGGCCGGTAAGCCAGCAAAGTGTTCCAGGTCTCGAGCTGCATCCTGCGAGACCGCGACGATACCGTCAGCCCACGGGTAAACCTTCGGAACCAGCGCATACACTGCGCGAGCAGTCAAACCTCGAGCCAAAGCTGCGTCGACACTAATCGTCGAACGCTCACTGATAACCACACGCGTATACGCCATGGATAAGCGCTTAGCCAGCAGCGCGACCACATTGGCATGGTCCATCGCCACTAACATGGCGCAGGGGCGCTTGCGGCGCAAATAACGCATCAAAGGCCATAGGGTTTTGATGACCCGCTGGGCATTCAAGTCGATGATCCGTACCGCTGGTGAGACATCACCTAAATAAGGCCCCTTTGCGCTCGCCAGCACCAAATCCACCCGATAACCCCGTGCCGCCATGCCATTGGCCACCGTAACCATCACTCGCTCGGCACCGCCACCGGCGAGGGAGGGGAGGAAGATGGCAACATCTATATGCAACAGCGACATCTCAAGGCTTTTTGGCAATTGCAAACAAGTGTGGATCTGCAATACCTTCTCCCATCTTCGCTAGAATCACACGAAGCAATGACTTAGCAAACTTAAACAGACCCCTACGCCGCCAATCAACAAAAGTTCCAAGCCAAATCCGCTCTACAATGTAACCATGCGACGTCAACAAATCCAGCAAGCGCGACTTGTCAAAAGACTGAACATGCCCAACCTTGTGAAAAATATTTCCACAATTGGGACAAACAATCTGTCTGGCAAGTAATTCTTCCTGATATGGAACAGATATGATTAGTCTACCGCCTACTTTTAATACCCTTAAGACCTCAGACAATGCAGCAGACAAGACATTATCATCAAGATGCTCCAACACCTCAGACATTAAAACAACATCGAAAAAACCTGTTTCAAATGGGATGTTTTGCGCATAGCCGACCTTTGCTTTACCTTTAAGCCCTACTTGATTATTTATTCTATCAATGGCCTTTTCACTCGGGTCCAGAGAGTAAACATCTATCCTTTTTTCTATGGCCAAGCGCTCAAAAGCGCCGCTTCCAACACCGATATTCAGTACTTTCTCTCTTTTTTTAATGAAGTTTAAAAAGTATCTTTGCCTTGATTCAGGAAACACAATATCTGAGACATCATGATTTTGCAGGTAGTCCCATATCTTTTCTTGATGCATGCTCAACCTTGGTCCAATTCATTTCCGATCATCGGCCGTGCTTTGACCGAATTTCTTTCGAAAAATATACGGTACTTAGCCAGTGCGTCATATTTGATACCACAACACCAATACATATAAACTCGGCATTCCAACCAAATATTCCAATCAACAACAAAGTAAGGATGACTTTACTTATAACACCAATGAGTGCACATCGCCAAAATATTGAATAGCCATCCGCAAACGTTATCAGCCACTGAAACCACAAGATCCAAACAAGATAAAAAGGCCATTGCAAAGCAAGCAATTGCAGAAGCCAACCCGTTTGCCTTGTGTCATAGGCCGAAAACATGCCTCGCTCGAAAAGCAGCGCCACAATGGGTTCCGCCAGCACCATCAGAGCCACCGCGCCTAGACTACCCAGCCAGAACAGGCGCCACGCCCAGCGCTGAGTCATCGCCAAACGCAGCCTCTCGTCGGCTTCGGCTGCCAACACCGGCAGAAAAGCCCGCCCAATGACGGTGGCCGACAGCGTGAGCGCCAGCGCCATCAAGCGATTGGCATAGCCGTAAGCCGCCAGGTTGCCGCTGGGCATATGCGCAAGCAGGATCTGGTCGATGACACCGGCCGCGCCCATGACGAACTGGCCGGCCAGCATCCAACCAGCGCTGCCCAGCAGCGTACGCCGAAAAGGCCACTCGGGCGGCCATGCCGGGACAGTTGGAATACCCACCATGCGCACCGCAACAAGCAGCAGTGCGGCCTGCACGACAAAGCCGATCAGCGTCCCCCACAGCAGCGGGCTGACATCTGGCCCGGTTGGCCACGCTAGCACCGCGACACCAATCGCCAAGGCCGGCATCGCCTCCAAAAAGGTATTGGCATGTCGCTGCCGGCTCATCAATTGGCAGGCGTGCCAGCCTGCCACAATCCCCAGCGTGACCATACCCGCCAGCCATGGCAGCACAGCCTGTGCAGCCGCCAGGGCGGCCGGTTCCAGGCCAAGCCAACCCGTGGCCAGCAGAGGTCGTAGGCCACTTGCGAATCCTACTCCCAAAGCAAGCGCCAGTAGCCAAACCCACGTCGTCACCTGACGCTGCCAGCGTACAGCGGCACCAGGCTCATCCCGCTGCAGCGCCACCAGCCGTGGAATAAACACCGCCGACATTACGGAAAACAGCAGGCTAACCGGCCAGGACAACAGATTGAAAACGAACAGATAGCCCTCGACGGTGACGGAGGTACCATAGCGGTAGGCAACCGCCATTTCCTTGCCCGCAGCCACCAGTTTGGCCGCCAGTACGAACAGCACCAGCCAGAATGCACTGCGCACGATGGCTTTGTTGGCCGCGTGTGTATCGCGCAGCCGTGCTTGCACAGGTGCGGGCAGCAAGCCCAGCAACTGGCGCTCAAGCCGACTCAACCTTGCCATCACCACTACTCGGTTAGGCACGGTGATACTCCCGATACCACCGCACAAAATGCGCTACCCCTTCGCGAAACGGCGTGCGCGGGGCGTAGCCAGCGAGGCGCTTGAGCAGCGTGCCGGCCCAGGTGGCCGGCACGTCGCCAGCCTGCATCGGCAGATAACGGCTCAGATAAAAGCAGATGAGGCCGCGATCCCCAGCCACATGAATTTTCGCGTCTTTATTTCGGCGCTGGGCAGGTCGACCCAGCTCGGCCTCGTTCGCCTCGACGAAGTCCAACAGGCGCACCTTGTCGGAGTTGCCGATATTGACCACCCGCCACGGTGCTACAGGGCTCAAGGTGTCGCCTTCGATGGGCTGCCAGCCGGCTTCGGGCTGGCGTGCGTCTGTGATTTCCATCGCCAAGAGATATCCTTAGTGCTGCCTTTTCGTCGAATATAAGCCCCACGCATCTTCCCTCGAGCCAGCGGACCATGCATCGCTCGGCAGCCGGTACCGAGCACGCATCTGCCATCCATCGCCATCAAGCGTAGCCATGCACCAAAAGGGATATCACCGGCTACACCAACCCTACCTCCCAGTTCCAAAGCCCGGCCCGTTCTTTGCGGGGCACAGTCTTCGGTATCCACTCGTGGAGGGTGGCAAAGACGCGGTAGCCCGCGCGGCGCAGCGTCTCCTGATAGGGGCTTAGATCCAGTTCCCAATTGGGATACACCCAAAAAAGACCGCCGTGAAGCTGCGTCCAGAAGACCTCACCTTTGGGGCTCGTGAGCGGCTCTCCATCACGCACGGCATCCGCCCGGATGCGGGCAACGCAGGCGGGCAGCATCCCGCCCTGGACGATCCCAAGCGGCAGGGGGCTTGTCGTTGGCAGGGCAAGGAAGCTCTCTGCATCGAGTTCCGGAGAAACGAAGGCCCCAGCACACCCCAGACGCTCTACCATGGCCAAAGCCAGAGGATTGGCCAGATGGCAGAACGGCCCAGCCCATGCCTCACTGCGCGCAGAAATCAGGGCCCGCTGCCACGGCGCACCGAGGACAAAGCGCCGGCCGCCCAGGCGCTCTATATCGGCGAGGTGTTCGGCATACGGGACTTCTTCCTCAGGCCAGATAATAGGAGGCAACCACCACCACAGCCGACGAAAAAGGGTACGGGAAAACCGCCGCTCCACACCCGGGGAAAACCAAATCCCGTGCTCTCCCTGGCGCCCCAAATTCTGGGGCAAGCGCCGCCAGACCTCCATGGCCACTGGGCGTGATGCCCGCCCTTGAGGTCGATATGCCGGCACGGTGGGACAAAAACTCGAAGCTGGGGTCTGGGGCGGCTCAGGCAGTCGCTCGCGCCATTGGCGCAGGATGCGCCCAAGCTCTGGCGGGCGGCGATCGATAAGAAACACCGGCTTACCTTGGGCCGGTCGCGGCAAATCGAGACGGCCCCCTTTGGGAATGGCTCGGCGCACCGGGATCGTAAAGGCCCCGCCCGCATCCTCCACCCCCACCCGAAGCAGATCGCCAGGCAAGAGCTCCTCACGCAGGACGACGTGGGGTTTGGCCCCCCCCTGAACCATTCCCACGAGCAAGCCAGAGGCGGTGTGCGGCCGCACCGCCAGTGGAGAACGAGGTTTATGGCCAAGAAACCGATAGCGTGTCTGGGGCCGGCCCAAGGCTAAGACCAGCAGGTCTTCGGCCTCACGCCGGGCCTGGGGGTCATGGCCTTGGTCGCGGATGAGCTGGTAGGCCCGCACGGTATGAAACACGAAATGGGGCCCTTTGCGGCGGCCTTCGATCTTCCACGCCCGTACCGCCGGTACCGCAAGAAGCAGCCGGGCAAGGACGCCAATGCCGAGGTCATCGCACGAAAACAGGGATGCAAACTCCCCCTTGCGGTGGTAGCGGCGCCGGCACGGCTGGAGGCAGCGGCCTCGCAGCCCACTCTTGCCCCCGAGGAGGCTCGACCAGCTGCAGCGCCCAGAAACAGCATAGCACAGCGCCCCATGGACAAACACCTCGAGCTCAAGACCTGGCGGGAGGGCCCGTGCTACGGTCTTAATTTCATCCAAGGACAGTTCCCGTGGCAGCACGACCCGTCGGATTCCCATTGCAGCCGCGAGGGACATCCCTCGAGAGGGGCTTGCTGCGGCGAGGGTAGAAAGGTGCAGTTCGCCTTCAAAACCAGTTTGGCGAGTTAATTCCACCAAGGCCATATCCTGAAAAATAAGGGCATCGGGTGCCACGACCCGAGCGAGCCGATCCAAAAGACGCCCTGCCGGGGAGAGATCCCCGGGTTTGAGCAGGGTATTCATGGCCACATACACCCGTCGGCCTTCCTCGTGGGCCAAGGCCGTTAGGGCGGCAAGTTCGGCAAGGGCAAAATTGTCGGCCTCCATGCGGGCAGAAAAGTGCTTCAGACCGCAGTACACCGCATCGGCACCCGCAGCCAGAGCCGCGAGAAAGCTCTCGCTATCCCCGGCAGGGGCAAGGATTTCAGGAAAATTGGTGTTCATGCCGTCCTGCTAAAGGAGAGAAGTACTAAAATACCGTTCTGCGCGGTCGGGGAGGACCGTGGCAATGACCCCGGAGAGCTTGCGCCGCATCTGGCGGCAGGCCCAGACGTTGGCCCCCGAAGAAATCCCCACCAAGAGGCCAAAGTCCCGTCCCAACGCTCGAGTGGTGGTAATGGCATCCTCATCAGAGACCTCGATGACCTCATCCACCAATCGGGTATCGAGGATCGCAGGGATAAACCCATCGCCGATGCCCTGGATTTGATGGAGCCCTGGCTCGTGCCCCAAGAGGGCGGCGACATTCTTAGGCTCCACAGCCACAATGCGCACCCCTGGACGATGCTCTTTCAGAAACGAACCCACCCCCTGGAGGGTGCCGCCACTGCCCACTCCCGCCACAAAACAATCGATCTCGCCCCCGGTCTGGCGCCAAAGCTCACGGGCCGTTTCCTCATAGTGGACGCGGGGGTTGTCCGGATTTTCAAATTGCTGGGGGACAAACACCCGTGGGTCCTCGGCCTGCATCTGCCGTACCCGCTCCACGGCACCAGCAATGCTTGCTTCCGCCGGCGTGAGGACAAGTTCTGCGCCAAGGCAGCGGATGAGTTTTTTACGCTCCTCGCTCATGTTCTCCGGCATGACAATGCGCACGGCATAGCCTTTGAGACGGCCCACGAGGGCAATGCCAATGCCCGTATTGCCACTGGTAGGTTCCACAATGATGGAGTCTGGCCGCAGGCGGCCATCGCGCTCAGCCCCCTCCAGCATGGCCAAGGCCACACGGTCCTTGATGCTGCCGCCAGGATTGAGAAACTCTGCCTTGGCCACAAGGCGTTCTCCGGGGAACTCAAAGAGGGGGGTATTGCCAATGAGGCTCAAAATAGAATCCGTGCGCATTGTTCCTCGCTTCGCCCCCACATGGGGGGTCTTTTTCTGCTGGACAGCACGCTACATAGCGGGGGGAGATGCTCGTTGGCAAGGCAGACGGCAGCCGAGCCCAATTTTTCGTGGACAAACTGAAAACAGCACTATAAGCGCCACCTGCCCCGTTGTTGGTCCAAAGTCGGGGAGGAGTCGCATCATGGTGTGGTGGGTGCTTGGAAGTTTGACGGCAGGGGCCGTGGTGTCGGCCATGGCTGGCCGGTCCCGTCTCGGGGCCATCCTCGGGCCAGCGGTGCTCGTAGCCGCCTGTGCCGTAGGCCTTGGTTTGACCTTGAGCAACGCCCCTGAAGGTTGGACGATTCCCCTGCCCGTCGGCGCAGGGGCCTTACGCCTCGATGCCCTGACGCGGTGGTTCCTCCTTCCCCTGTTCGCAGGAGGAGCGGTGGTCGGCTGCTATGGTGTCGGCTATCTCCACCATGCCGTAGGGCACCGGCATCTAGGCGGCCATTGGGGAATGGTCCTGCTCCTCTTTTTGGGAATGAGTCTCGTCTTTCTGGCCGATGATGGGTTCGTCTTCCTGCTCGGTTGGGAAATGATGAGTATCTCCCCCTTCTTTCTCGTGGCCTGGGAAGATACCGAAGCCTCCGTGCGCGAGGCCGCGTGGGAATACCTCGTGGCGGCCCACCTCGGCGGAGCCGCTCTGGTTGTCGGTTTTGCCCTCGCGGCAGTCCCTGGTGGCTGGTCGTTTGCCGCCATGCGCACCGCCTTACCCGGCTCACCGCTGGCAACGGCAGCGCTCCTTCTCTGGATGCTTGGGTGCGGGGCCAAGGCGGGGCTCTTGCCGGCCCACGTCTGGCTCCCGGAAGCTCACCCGGCAGCACCGAGCCACATCTCGGCCCTTATGTCCGGGCTCATGGTCAACACCGGGATCTATGGCCTTCTCCGTGGCCTCGAATTGGCGGGACTTCCAGGTGCCGGCGCAGGGGCAGCACTCCTGCTCATCGGTCTGGCCACAGCCTTGTATGGCGCCCTTCAGGCCATGGTGCAGACAAATGCCAAACGGATCCTCGCCTTCAGCACCGTCGAAAACATGGGGCTCATCGTCCTCGGCATCGGAACAGGATTGCTCGGACTCGCCCATGGCCAGGAGGTCACCGCATGGCTTGGGTTTCTTGCGGCCCTCATGCACCTTTTCCACCATAGCCTCTTCAAAAGCCTTCTCTTTCTCGGTGTGGGGGTCGTCCTGGAAACCACAGGTACCGTGCACCTCAACGAATTGGGAGGCCTGGCCCAGCGTTTGCCATGGACCAGCCGGTGCATGGCCGTTGGGGTGGCGACCGGCGCTGGTATCCCGCCGTTTTGCGGTTTGATAGGCGAAGTCCTCTTGTTTGCGGCCCTCGCCACTGGAGTGGGGTTCCCGGACGCCACGGCCCGCGCCCTTATGGCTGGAGGTTTTGTCGGTCTCGCTCTCGTGAGCGGCCTTATCTTGGCCGGAGGGGTGCGGCTCTTCGGCATCCTGATGGGAGGTGCCCCGCGCTCGGCCAAGGCGCAGACCGCGAAGGAACCCTCCTGGTCCATGCGCGGTCCCGCCGCCATCCTCGCGGCGAGCTGTTGGCTCGCGGCCATCGCCGCGCCCCTCGTGCTGGGTCTCGCCCTTCCTGCTGCTGGTGTCCTCCTCGGAACCGCCCCGGACCTCACCCCCGTTGTGCGGATGGTCGCGCAGATTGCCCAGGTGGCCCTTGTGGTGACGGCAGTTCTCGTCGTCCTCTTTCTGGCACGACGCGCACTACCCGGGCATGCCGACGCCCGTAGCTTTCGCACCTGGGACTGTGGCTTTGCGGCCCCAACCCCTCGCATGCAGTACACGGCCTTTGGCTTTGCCCATCCCCTATGGCGGGCCATCGGCCGGATTACCGGGAGCCAGGTGATGGTCCGCCTTGGCCACGGCTATTTTCCGGCCCACGGCGAAGTCGTGGTCTCTACCGCGGACCCCATCCGGGGCGTATGGTCCCGACTCTTCGAGGCCGTCCGCCTCGGTTGTGACGCCCTCAAATGGTTCCAGCATGGCCGCATCCAGCTTTATGTCTGCACGCTGGCGGCCGTCCTCCTCGGCCTTCTCCTCTGGCAACTCGGATGGTAAGGTTATGCTCGTGCTCTCGTGGATCCTCGCGCTCGTCCTCGCACCCCTGCTCTTTGGAATCATCAACCGCATCAAGGCCCTGATGGCAGGACGACGTGGCCGCCCCCTGCTGCAAACCTATTTCGATCTCGCCAAACTCGTGCGCAAAGGCGTGGTGGTAAGCCCGACCACCTCCTGGGTCTTTCGCCTGGGGCCCATGCTCGCCGTGGCCGGGCCACTCGTGGCCCTCGCCCTTCTCCCATACGCCGGACGCCCTGGTCTGTGGTCTTTCCCCATGGACTTCGTGGTCCTGGCCTACGTTCTTGCCTTGCCCCGCCTCGGGACCATGCTCGCGGCGCTCGACACGGGATCAAGTTTCGAAGGGATGGGGGCGAGCCGGGAAGCCGCCTTTGGCGCCCTGGCCGAGCCAGGCTTCCTCGCTGCGCTCCTCGCCGCTGCCCCCCAAAGTGGGCTGCGGCTGGAGGAGATTGCGGCCGCCCAGGACCTCTTCCACAGCGGTGGGGCCCTCGTGTGCCTGGCGCTGCTGCTCCTGCTGCTGGTCGAAAACGCCCGCATGCCTGTGGATGACCCCAACACCCATCTCGAACTCACCATGATCCACGAGGTCATGGTCCTGGACCATAGCGGCCCGGAACTGGCAGCCATTACCTTTGGTGCGGCCCTCAAGCTTTGGGTGTTTGCGGCACTGCTGGCGGCCTTGGCCCTGCCGCTCGAGCGCATGGCCCCGCTGCCGGCCTTCGGCGCCCATCTGGTGGGAACCTTTGGAGTCGCCGCGGTGGTGGGGATGGTGGAGTCCCTCACCGCCCGCTTGCCACTGCCCCGCGTGCCAGCCTTCATCCTCAGCGGCACGGCCTGTGGCCTCGTCGTCCTCTTGATGGAAGTAGGAGGTGGACGATGACCGCATCCACCCTCTCCCTCGCCTGCTGGGCGATCATTCTCGGCGATTTGATCCTCCTCGGCGCCGGGCGCATGCGCCATCTGCTGCTATTGACCGCGGCCCAAGGTCTCCTTTTGGGCCTGGTGACCGTGGGCGTCAGCCCAGGGATCGAGGGGTATATTGTCGCCGGAGCTGTGGCCACCCTCAAAGGCGGGATCTTTCCCTGGCTCTTGTGGCGCACCATGCGGCAGGTAGGCACCAGCGAAATCGTGGAGCCATTTATGGGCCTTGGCACCAGTATCCTCGTGGGCCTTGGTGGACTCGGCTTAGCCCTGTGGATCGACGCCCGCCTCCTCCTGCCCATAGCCGCCCCGCCGCTTTTGATGCCCGCCGCCCTCACCACGGTACTCGCTGGCCTCGTCCTCATCGTCTTGCGCCACAAAGCCCTGACCCAAGTCATCGGCTACCTGACCATGGAAAACGGTATCTTTCTCCTCGGCACCCCCTTGGCTGGCCATGACGCCATGTGGATCGAGCTCCTCATCTTACTCGATCTCCTGGTGGCGGTTTTCGTCATGGGGATTGCCATCCACCACATCCGCCGCACCTTTGATTCCATCGACGTAGACCGTTTTTGCTCGTTACGGGATTAGCCATGCCTATCGCCCTTGTTGTCCTCCCTGCTCTCGCCGGTATTCTCGCCCTCCTTCTCGCCAACGACGCCTTGCGTCGAGGGCTCCTCGTGGCCACGGCGCTGGCCCATCTCAGCCTTCTTCTCGCGACAGCGGCCACCGCCACCGGGGACCCACACGCTCTTTTCGCCCTCGATGCCCCAGGCCTGCTCTTCCTGGGGCTAGCAAGCGTGCTCTTTGTCGCGACAAGCATCTACGCTGTCGGCTACCTGCGTGCCGAACGCACCGACGAACGCCCGGATTTTGTCGCCGGCGTAGTCTTCCGCAATGCCCCCGAACGGGTGTTCACGGCCTGCCTACTCTTTTTCCTCGCGGCCATGAGCCTCGTTTGCCTCACCCGCCACCTGGGACTCCTTTGGGTGGGGGTGGAGTGTACGACCCTCGCCAGTGCGCCACTTATCTATTTTCATCGCCACCACCGTTCCCTGGAGGCGACATGGAAGTATCTGCTCATCTGTTCCGTGGGCATCGCTTTTGCCCTCATGGGGCTTTTGTTCCTGAACTATGCCAGCCTCGGGCTGTCCGGGTCGCTTCATTTGGATCGCCTCCTGGCCGATGCCCCCACCATGCACCCTGTTTGGCTCAAGGCCGCTTTTCTCTTTCTGCTTGTTGGCTATGGCTGCAAGATGGGCCTTGCCCCGATGCACCATTGGCTCCCCGATGCCCATAGCGAGGCCCCATCCCTCGTCTCCGCCCTCCTCTCCGGGGCCCTGCTCAACTGCGCTTTCTTGGGTATTATCCGCGGCCATCAGGTCTGTGCCGCAGCGGGCCTCGCCCCCTTCTCCGGGGGGATGCTCGTGCTCCTCGGCCTTGTTTCCCTGGGCACAGCCGCCGTGTTCGTCGTCGGCCAAGGCGATTTCAAACGGATGCTCGCCTACTCCAGCGTCGAACACATGGGGCTCCTTGCCTTGGCTTTAGGCACAGGCGGCAGTGCGGCCCTCTCCGGCATGCTCCACACCATCAACCACTCCTGTACTAAAGCGGCCTTGTTTCTCCTCTCGGGCAATATCCTTGCCTTGTACCACACCAAATCCTCCTACGACGCCCGAGGGCTTTTCCGCACCCTACCCATTACCGGTGTCCTCTGGATGCTCGGTTTCCTCTCCATCACCGGTACCCCGCCGTTTGGGACCTTCGTCAGCGAGCTCGGCATCATCCACGGGCTGCTTGCCCAAGGGCGCTGGGGCGTGGCCACGATCACGATGGTGTGCCTTGCCGTCATCTTCGTGGGGATGTCCTCCGCCGTGGCCCGCATGGTCCACGGCCCCAAACCACGCTACCTTGGCGGGATTGCTCGGGAGGACCTCTCCAGTGTGGGACCCTCGGCCTTCCTTGTGGCCGTGGTGTTGCTCCTCGGGATCGTCCAACCCGAGGGACTAAGGTGGCTGGTCGCTGCGGCCATGCGCGTGGCCAGTGGTATGGAGGAGGGCCTATGGTAGAATGGCATGTACACGATAGCCTGACCGTGGAGGCCATCCCGGTCCTGACGGCAGAGGACTTTCGGATGGCCGTCGCAAACGCCGTAGACCAAGGCGCCCGGCTGGTGGCTTTTTTCGCCGCCCCAACAGTGGGGGGAGCGACACGCCTCTATGCCATCCTCGCCTGGGATGGCCGCAGCTGCCTCCAGGCCCTGGCTACGGACCCTGGGTTTGGTTACCCCAGCCTAACCCCCATCTGTCCGCAAGCCCATTGGTTTGAGCGCGAAATCTTCGAAGTCCACGGCATTACCCCCCACAACCATCCGTGGCTCAAGCCCATCCGCTTCCATGACCGCCAGGATGGAGGGGAGCGTCCGGCGCCTTGTGTCACCGAATATTTCACCGTGCACGGCTCCGAAGTCCATGAGGTCGCCGTGGGGCCAGTGCATGCTGGCATCATCGAACCTGGACATTTCCGTTTCCAATGCCTCGGAGAAACCGTGCTGCATCTCGAGATCAGTCTCGGCTACCAGCACCGTGGCATCGAGGCCCAATTACCTGGCGGCCCGGACCGGCGCACCATCCATTTCATGGAGACCGCTGCTGGCGACACGACGATGGGCCATACCTGGGCCCATTGTGCGGCCCTGGAGGCCATCGCTGGGGTACGCCCCTCGCCACGTGCCCAGGCCATCCGCGCCATTGCCCTCGAATTGGAGCGCCTGGCCAACCATACGGGGGACCTCGGGGCATTGGCTCTCGACATGGGCTTTTTGCCCACCTCGTCCTTTTGCGGCCGGCTGCGCGGTGATTTCCTCAACATGACGGCCCTTGTCTGCGGCAACCGCTTTGGCCGGGGGCTGGTGCGCCCTGGTGGCGTCGTCTGGGATATTGAACCAGAGCGTGCCCAAGAGCTCCTCCGGCGCGTACGCACCACGGTGCGCGATGTGCGCGGTGCCGTGCGCCTCTTCCTTGAGTCCTCCATGGCCCGCAATCGCTTGGAAAACACCGGCGCCCTCGCCGTCGAGCATGCCGTTCGCTTGGGGCTCGTCGGTCCGGCAGCCCGTGCCTGTGGCGTCGTGCGCGATGACCGCTGGTCCTATCCCCAGCCGGATGTCCCTCTCCCAGCAGGGACCCCCGCCACGGGGGAGGGCGGCGACCTCCTCGCCCGAGCCATGGTCCGTGCCCAAGAGATCGAGACCAGCGCCGCCCTGGTGGAACGATTGCTCCAGGAACTCCCCCACGGACCACTCCTGCTGCCCATGCCCAAACTTCCCCCCCAGCGCATGGCTGTTTCCCTTATAGAGGCCTGGCGGGGAGAAGTCTGCCACGTCGTAGCCACGGATGGTGAGGGACGCTTTGCCTGGTACAAGGTCGTCGATCCTTCGTTCCACAACTGGTTTGGCCTGACCATGGTCCTGCGGGGGACGGAGATCTCCGATTTTCCCCTGTGCAACAAAAGCTTCAACCTGTCCTATTGCGGACACGACCTCTAGGAGCCCAGCATGCTGCGCGTCCTTGCCGAGCGCTGGCGCCAGAAAATGCGCACGATTGATTTTCCTCGCAACCATCCGCCCCTGTCGGATCGCTTCCGGGGTCGGCCGCTCCTCCAACCTGAGCGTTGTGCAGGCCCTGGATGCGGGACCTGCACGGCCGTATGCCCTTCAGGGGCTATCGGTACCGATGCCAGTGGTCTCTTTCTTGATCTCGGGCGGTGTCTCTTTTGTGGGGCCTGCAGCGCGGCCTGTCCCAAAGGGGTCATTTCATGGAGCGACGATTTCCGCATGGCCGCCCGCCGGCGAGAGGACCTCGTGCTGCGCGGCGGACCGCCCCCTGGACTTTTTCCCCTCGAGAAGGAGCGGCGCCAGCTCTTTGCCCGCTCCTTGCGGCTGCGGCAAGTGAGCGCGGGCGGGTGTATGGCCTGTGAGGCGGACCTCAACGTCCTCACGACCGTGGTCTTTGATCTCGGTCGCTTTGGCATCGATTTTGTCGCTTCCCCACGCCATGGCGATGGCGTGGCCGTCACCGGACCAGTGACCCGCAATATGCGCGATGCCCTGCTGTGGACATTGGAGGCCACGCCAGAGCCCCGGGTCGTGGTGGCCGTCGGGGCCTGCGCCATCTCGGGCGGGATCTACCGCGGCCTGCCCGAGACTGCAGATGGCGCCACCGAGCTGCTCCCCGTGGACCTCTTCATCCCAGGCTGCCCGCCGCACCCCCTTACCATCCTCCACGGCCTCCTCGGTATGCTCGGACGCCTCTCGACAGGGGAGGCAGGATAGCACCTCCTTTGGCCAGGCCAAAGGAGACTGCTGGCTGGCCACCTGGACCGCTCCCCGCTGGAGTTGGCCCTAACGCTGCCGGCCCCAGCGGGGCAAGAGGGATTCCCCACCGCACCGCTCCATACGCTGGACTGCCCAGACGGACGGCAAAAGCACTCCTTCCGAGGGACGACTGGGGGCGCCAGCCCTTATTTCCCGCGCGGGGGTGCTAGACCCATTTACTCCCCGCCGCGGTCGAGGGTGCGCAGGTTGATGGCCTCGGCAAGATGGGCGACGCTGATGGTCTCGGCACCAGCCAGGTCGGCGATGGTGCGGGCAATGCGCAAAACGCGGGTATAGGCCCGAGCTGAGAGCCCAAGGCGAGTCACAGCTGCCTCGAGAAAGCGGTGCTCTGCAGTCCCCAAGGCGCAGAAGCGCTCCAGGTACTGTCCAGAGAGTTCCGAATTGGAAAGCAGCGGCAGCCCGGTATAGCGCTGGGCTTGGAGTTGGCGCGCGGCCAGGATCTGGCGGCGCATGGTGGCCGAATCGAGGCCCTGCCCCTGAGCCGCCAGGTCGCCGTAGGGCACGGCAGGGACGACGACGTGGAGATCGATGCGATCCAAAAGCGGCCCCGAGAGCCGGGCACGGTAGCGCTGGATCTGCATGGGCGTACATACACACGGGTGACGAGGATCGCCAAGGTAGCCGCACGGGCAGGGGTTCATGGCCGCCACGAGCATGACATCGGCAGGGAATTCTACGGCAAGGGCAGCCCGGGAGATGGTCACCCGCCCATCCTCGAGAGGCTGGCGCAGGACCTCCAGGACATGTTTTTTGAACTCCGGCAGCTCATCGAGAAAAAGCACCCCGCGATGGGCAAGGGAGACCTCGCCAGGGCGAGGGATCTGCCCACCGCCAATGAGGCCAGCATCCGAGACCGTATGGTGGGGGGCGCGAAAGGGCCGATGGACCACGAGGGCCTGGCCAGGCTCCAAACGACCAGCCACCGAATACACCGCCGTGACCTCGAGGGCCTCTTCAAAGGAGAGCGGCGGCAGTACCGAGGGAATTCGCTGGGCCAGCATGGTCTTGCCACTGCCTGGCGGACCGAGGAAGAGGAGGTTATGGTTGCCCGCACAGGCCACTACCACCGCCCGTTTGGCGTGGTCCTGGCCTTTGACTTCGGCGAAATCGAGGGGGAACTCTCGGCTCCTCGCCCACAGCGCCGCCACATCGGCCTGAGTAGGCGTGGCCGGCAGCTCGCCACTGAGGATGCCAATGGCCTCGGCCAAGGAGCCACACCCGTACACCGGCACGTCCTGGGCCACAGCCGCCTCAGCCGCATTGGCCTGAGGGACGAGGACCGCCCGCGCCCCTTCTCGCCGGGCGCGCAGGGCCAGGGGCAAGATCCCAGGTACGGGCTTGAGGGCGCCATCGAGGGAGAGCTCGCCTGCGCACCACACCCCCTCCAGGACCTCCGCCGGCACAATTTCCGCCCCGGCCAGCAGGCCTAAGGCCAACGGGAGGTCGTAGCCCGATCCGTCCTTGCGCAGGGCCGCCGGGGCCATGTTCACGGTGATCCGTGCCGGGGGCAGGCGGAAGCCCGAATGGCGCAGGGCAGCAAACACCCGCTCTTTGGCCTCGCGCACCGCCCCTTCTGCCAACCCCACCAGGGTAAACGACGGCATGCCCGAACGGGAATAATCCACCTCTACGCTGACGCTGTAGGCTTCTACGCCCACCAAGGCTGCCGTGGCCACCCGGGCGATCATAGGCGCTACTCCACGAGCTGACCGATGCGCTGCCACCGGATAGAGGTCAGGCCCTCCCAAGACCAGTAGAGGATCCAGGCCTTGCCCTCAATGGCCGCTCGGTCCACAAAGCCCCAAAAGCGGGAGTCGTAGGATTCATCCCGGTTATCGCCCATGACAAAGTATTTATCCGACGGTACGGTAATGGGCCCGAGGTTATCTCGCCGCGGGAGCCCTACGCGAGGGTCCGTGTGCTGGACATACGGTTCCTCGAGCCGCACGCCGTTGCGGTACACCTGCTTGTCGCGGATCTCGATGACATCCCCGGGGACTCCAATAACGCGCTTGATGAAGTCTTTAGAGGGATCTTCTGGGAACTCAAAGACGATAATATCTCCATGCTTCGGGCCATCAAATTGGGTGATGAAGATACGAGTAAAAGGGATCTTCACCCCATAGAGGAATTTATTGACGAGGAGGTGATCGCCAATCTGCAAGGTTTGAAGCATAGATCCAGAAGGGATCTTGAATGCCTGCACGATAAATGAACGAATAAAAAAGGCGAGAACTAGCGCAATGAGCAATGCCTCAACATATTCTTTAAGTAGCGTTTGCCAACGTGGATTCATAGGACCTACCATAAAAATGGAAGAGAGTATTGGGATGGCTATTCATCCCCGGGCTGTAAAGCAGCCAAGAATGCCTCTTGTGGAATTTCTACGCTCCCCATGCGCTTCATGCGTTTTTTGCCTTCTTTTTGCTTTTCCAGAAGCTTGCGTTTACGCGTGATATCGCCGCCATAACATTTGGCGGTAACATCCTTCCGCAAGGGCGCTACCCGCTCCCGGGCAATGATCTTCGAGCCAATGGCGGCCTGGATGATGACCTCAAAGAGTTGGCGATGAATGACCCGTTTGAGCTTCAGGGCCAAGGCCCGCCCCCGGTAGGGGGCTGCCCCACGATGGACGATGACTGACATAGCGTCCACAGGTTCGCCGTTGATGAGGATATCGAGTTTGACCAAATCCGAAGGCCGGAAATCGAGGAACTCATAATCCAAAGAGGCAAAACCGCGGGTCACGGACTTGAGCCGGTCGAAGAAATCGTAGACGATCTCGGCAAAGGGCATCTCGTAGGTGAGGACGACCCGCGTGGAGGTCAGGTAGCGCATATCCTTCTGGATGCCGCGTTTTTCCTCACACAAGCCCATGACGTTGCCCACAAACTCATTGGGGACATGGATCTCCATGCGCACATACGGCTCAGCCACCGAGGAGATCTTGTCCGGCGGCGGGAGTTTGCTCGGGTTATCGATGTCGATCACCGTTCCGTCCGTGCGGGTGACCCGATAGACCACCGACGGGGCAGTGGCGATGAGTCGGGCCTGAAACTCCCGTTCCAGGCGCTCCTGGATGACGTCCATGTGGAGGAGGCCAAGAAACCCACAACGGAAGCCAAAGCCCAAGGCCTGGGAGGTCTCTGGCTCGAAGGTCAGGGCGGCGTCATTGAGCTGGAGCTTTTCAAGGGCCGACTTGAGGGTATCGTACTCCGCAGGTTCCACCGGGTAGAGGCCACAGAAGACCATGGGTTTGACGGGTTTGAACCCCGGGAAGGGCGTATCCGCCGGTCGAGCCGGGTCAGTGATCGTATCGCCCACCGGGGCGTCCCGCAGGGCCTTGATGGAGGCGCACAAAAATCCCACTTCGCCGGCAGCAAGTTCGGCAATGTCCACGGCCTCGGGGGAAAAGACGCCAAGCTTGGTGACTTCAAACTCCTTGCCCGTGGACCACATGCGGATGCGCTGGCCCAAGGTGATGCGGCCATCGAGGACCCGAAAGAGCACCACGACGCCTTGGTAGGGATCGTACCAGGAGTCGAAGATCAGGGCCCGCAGCGGGGCTTCCGTATCGCCGGCAGGCGGGGGTATCCGCTCCACAATGCGCTCGAGAAGCTCGTCCACCCCTTGCCCGGTTTTGGCCGACACCTTGAGGATATCGGTAGAGTCCAAGCCGATGACCTCCTCAATCTCTGCCGCGACCCGGTCAGGCTCAGCACTGGAAAGGTCAACCTTGTTGAGCACCGGAATGACCTCGAGATCGTGATCCAAGGCCAGGTACACATTGGCCAAGGTCTGGGCCTCGACCCCTTGGGAGGCATCCACCACCAACAGGGCGCCGTCGCAGGCCGCCAGGCTCCGCGAGACCTCATAGGAGAAGTCCACATGCCCGGGGGTGTCGATGAGGTTGAGGGTGTACGTCTGGCCGTTGCGCGCTGTGTAGGGGATGCGCACGGTTTGGGCCTTGATGGTGATCCCGCGCTCTTGCTCGAGCTCCATGCGGTCCAGATACTGGTCTTTTTTTTGCCGCTCATCGATGAGCCGGGTGAGCTCCAAGATACGGTCGGCCAAGGTGGACTTGCCGTGGTCAATGTGGGCAATGATGCTAAAATTGCGGATGTGCGATTGGCGTGCCATGGATAAGGCTTGGTCCTCCTCGCGGACGTGAAGGGTGTCTGTAGCGAAGAGGCTGGGAGTTGTCCATGCGCCAGGGCCTTGAAGGCCTGGTCAGAGCAGAGTACGAAGAGGCACCTTACGTCCAACGTCCCCGCTTTTGGGCTTTGGCCATAAGAAGCCGTCCCCGAGCCTGCGCTGTCTGTGAGGAGCCATGAACCGCCTCAAAGCCCTCCTTGTCCACCCCAACCCCACCGTACGCGCCCATCTCCGAGAGCTTTTGGAGCCGGTGAAGGAGGTCACCGTCCTCGGGGAGTCCGTGACCTCCTTTGAGGCCATGGGGCTTCTTGCGTATGTGCCATACGACCTCCTTTTCCTTGGGATGGACCTGCCCCATGGTGTCAGCGGCATGGACCTGGCGCGCCATCTCAGCGGGCGCACGCCGGCCATCGTTTTCATTGCCGAGCGCGAAGACCACGCCTTCGAGGCCTTTGAGCTCGGGGCCCTTGACTACCTCTTGTGGCCCGTGACTCCAAACCGTTTCGCCCGAACCGTGGAGCGCCTGCGCTCCCTTACCCCGGCCACCATCACCGTGACCCCGGCCAGCCCGCCCGGACGTCCTCCCCGTGCCGAGAGTGAAGAAACGGTCCAAATCCACCTCGCCGAGGAGGAAGAAGACGTCCTCGTCAATGCCTTGCGCCAGGCCTGGGACCCAGCCCAAGTCCGGCCACCGGAAATCGAAAAACTGCCTGTCAACCAGGATGGCCGCCACATCCTCATCCCGTACACCCACATCGTGTATGTCGAGGCCTATGAAGACTATAGCTTTGTCCACACCGCCACCGACCGCTACCTCACCTCGTACCGGCTCAAAAACCTCGAGGTCCGCCTCGCTCCCCATGGGTTTTGCCGCGTCCATCGTAAATATCTCGTCAACCTCGATATGGTCACGGAAATCGCCTCCATGCCGGGCGGCAATTTCCTCTTACGCACGGCAGGCCGCAAACGCATCGAACTGCCGGTGAGCCGGCGCCGTGTGGGTGAACTGAAGAAAATCCTCCAATTCTAGCACCATGGCCATCACCCGGAGTTACCTATGATTATCCCTCAATCCACCGAACGGGTCTTCCGACCGCTGCCCCAGCTTGTCATCGAGGCCAATGTCAACCCCCAACAATTGGCCCGAGCCCATGCTGCCGCCAACCAAGACCCCTTGGCCTACTGGGAAGAGGCAGCGCAAGAATTGGAGTGGTTCCACAAATGGGATGCGGTCCTTGATGACCGCTACGCCCCTCGTTTTCGCTGGTTTCCTGGGGCACAGACTAACATCGTACACAATGCGCTGGACCGCCACATCACCACAGGTGTCAAAAATAAACTCGCCCTCATTTGGGAAGGCGAGGCCGGCGATACACGCAAATACACCTACTACGAAGTCTACCGCGAGGTGAACAAGCTCGCCAATGCCCTGCGCTCTTTAGGACTAGGCAAGGGTGATCGGGTGGTCCTCTACTTGCCTCTTGTGCCACAAGCGGCCTTTGCCATGCTTGCCGTGGCCAAGATCGGTGCCGTCCATTGTGCCGTCTTTCCTGGATTCTCCGCCAAGGCCCTGCGGACCCGTATCCAGGAACTCCGACCTCGCCTCGTGATCACTGCCGACGGGTTCTATCGCGGCGGTCGGCTCATCGCCCTCAAAAACGCCGTGGACGAGGCCCTGGAGCGCGGCTGCGACTTCGTGGAAGGGGTGATCGTCGTCCGCCGTGCTGGCCTAGACACCCCCATGAACGAATCCCGGGACCTCGATTACGACGCCATCGTGCGCCGGGAACGCTGGGAAGCGGCCACCGAAGTCATGGGCTCCGATGATCCGCTCTTTATCCTCACCACTTCAGGGACCACCGGCACCCCTAAAGGGATTCTCCATGGCCATGCCGGCTACATGGTGGGCCTTGCCCGCACCCTCCATTGGCTCTTTGACATCAAACCCACGGACATCTTCTGGTGCACAAGCGATTTGGGCTGGATCACTGGCCATAGCTACGTGCTCTATGGCCCACTCATCGCCGGGACGACAACCGTGATGTACGAAGGGCATCCCCTCTATCCCCAGGCCG
This sequence comes from uncultured Desulfomicrobiaceae bacterium, assembly GCA_937989665.1. Classification (GTDB taxonomy): domain Bacteria; phylum Desulfobacterota; class Desulfovibrionia; order Desulfovibrionales; family Desulfomicrobiaceae; genus Thermodesulfomicrobium. Next base: position 26,024 of record CALKRN010000003.1, read on the forward strand.
ACCGCATGTGGGACATTGTTGATCGCTATGGTGTCACCATCCTCTATACCACCCCCACAGTGATTCGCATGCTCATGCGCTACGGCGACCAGTACCCGGCCATGCACGACCTCTCCACCCTGCGGCTCCTTGCCTCGGTGGGCGAACCCCTCGGTGTGGACGCTTGGCTGTGGCTCTACAAAAACGCGGGCCACTCCCGCTGCCCGCTTCTCGATACCTGGTGGCAGACCGAAACCGGATGCGCCATGATCGCCCCCTTTCCCGTGTCGGTACTCAAACCAGGTTCCGTGCATCGCCCCCTCCCAGGCATTAGCGTGGACATTGTCGACGAAGCTGGTCATGCGGTAGATCATGGAACCCTTGGCCGACTTGTCATCACCCGCCCATGGCCATCCATGCCCTTGGACTTTGTGCGGCCTGAAGATTTCGACGCCGCTTGGCAGCAGAATGCGTGGCATACCGGGGACCTGGCCTTGCGCGACGAAGATGGGCTCATCCACATCCATGGCCGGGCCGACGACGTGCTCAACATCGCCGGGCACCGTCTGAGCTGCGCCGAGTTGGAACTGGCCTTGCAAACCCACAAGGCCGTGGCAGAAGCGGCCGTGGTGGGGGTGCCGGATCGCATCAAAGGAGAGGTTGCCAAGGCCTTTGTCGTCCTGACACCCGAATTTGCAAGCCTCGAGGATCATGGAGAGATCATCCGGCTCCTGCGCCAGCACCTGCGCAAAGAGGTCGGTCCGGTGGCCGTGCTCCGCTCGGTAGTCTTTGTGGAGTCCTTGCCGCGCACGGAAAGTGGCAAGATTGCCCGTGCCGCCCTCAAGGCCCTGGGAGAAGAATGACGGATCCACGCAGACCATCCCCCGGACAATTGGGTGGACAACGGGTTGGCACCACTTGTCCTCTGCCACCCGCGAGCCCGCTGTGCGGACTTTAACCTTCTAGGAAAAGACGCCGAATTTCCGGCTTGCCCCTTTGCCGGGGCGCACGATGCCTTTCCACCGTATCCCGAGGTCGTTGATGCGGTTGGGGGAACGCTCCAAAACACCGGGGCCGCCCAACGGCGGCCCCGACAAGACGTCCCGCGCGGCTACTGCGCGGCCCCTTTCGTTTTCTTTGCTGGCCCTTGGACCTGAACAAGACGGTTCATGACTTTTTCCGCCGCGGGCTTGCGGTACGGGCTCTCCATGAAGAGACAATGAACCGGACAGTGCTCCACACAAACCCCGCAATACACGCAGGCATACGGGTCTACCTGCCAAGTTTGAGACTCTTTATCGACAGTAATACACTGGGAAGGACACCTCTTTTGGCACATGCCACAGAGGATACACTCTTCAATATTATTGAAAAGATTGCCCCGTACATTGGGGAAGGGCTCCCTAGTCTGGAGAGGATAGAGCCTGGTATGCGCTTTGGAGAAGAAATTAGCGATAATGGTCCGCGTCATATCGAACATGGGCAACCTCCTTTAGCGCTCGGTGCAGCTAATGCACGGGTCAATGGAGAGGGCGACCACCGGCACGTCGGCCATCTCAATCCCAGGAAGCATGGCCAAAAGGGGCGGCACATTGGCAAAAGTGGGGGTCCGGATACGCACCCGCTCCAGGAATTTAGAGCCATTGCCCTTGACATAGTACAGCAATTCTCCCCGTGGCTGCTCGGAGCGGCACACGATCTCGCCTTCGGGCTTGGCGGCCTTCACCTTCACGCTGAGCTCGCCATCTGGTAGCTTGCGGATAAGCTGCCGCACGATGTCGATGGCCTGGTAGAGCTCGCGGAAACGCACCATGGTCCGGGCATAGGAATCGCCATCTTTTTCCACCACGGGCTCGAAATCGATGAACTTGTACGCACCGTAGCCCGTCATGCGTACATCTTGGGCCACCCCCGAGCCGCGCAGCGTCGGCCCCACAGCCCCGAGTTCATACGCCTGTTCTTTGGTGAGCACACCAACGCCCACGGTCCGCTTCTTCACGGTGTAGTCGTTAGTGAGGACCGGCTTTATGGCATCGAGTTCCCGTTCCAACTCATCGAGGACCTGCGCGATCCAACGGAGCTGGTCTGGCGACAAATCCCGACGGACACCACCCACTTTGTTGATGGAGATGATGACGCGATTACCTGCCGTGGCCTCCATGACATCCATGACCCGCTCGCGAATCCGCCAGCAATGCATAAACAGACTTTCCATGCCAAAGGCATCTGCTAGCAGCCCCAGCCATAACAAATGGGAATGCATGCGGTGGAGCTCTGACCAAATAATCCGCAGGAACTCGGCCCGTTTGGGGATTTCAATGCCCAAAATCCCCTCTACACACATGCAGTACGTATGGGCATGAATACAACTACAAATCCCACAGACGCGCTCGACGACCTGGACCATCTGATCGAGATCTTTGATGGATACCAACGTCTCCAATCCCCGATGCACATAACCGAGCATGGGAATGGCATCGGTGACGATCTCATCCTTGAGCGTAATCTTCAGATGCAGCGGCTCAGGCAAGACGGGATGTTGTGGTCCAAAAGGAATGATGGTGGACATTAGTTGCCCTCCTTCGCAGCTTGGGGCTCTTTCACAGACACTTTACAGAAGGGATAGCGTTTGACTTCTTCTTCCAAGTAAAAATGACCACCGAAATCGAGAATCAAACCATCAAAAGAAATCCCAAAAAAATCTTTGATTTCGTTTTCGATACAAAGCGCCGCGAAATAGATGTTGGAGATACTCGGCACTGTATCGCCTTTGAGGACCGTGATGCGCAGATGGGTCATCTGGAGTTCACGGTCAAAGTGATAGATGAGATCGAAGCTATCCCCTAAATCCACACAAGAGAGGGTGACGAAACGGTACCCCACGGCCTTTAAGGAAGCGACTTCGGCCTGCAACTGGGTCTTCGCGATATTTTTGGTCTCGAGGGCCATACGTTACTCCACCACCTGACGGTCTGCACGGTTGGCATAGAATTCCCGGGCCTGATGCAGCTCAGCGGCCAGGGAGTCCGTATCCTTGGCCGTGCGCTGCTCTTTGAGCTTCCCTAACGCGAGGACCACCCCATCAATGATGGCCTCGGGCTTGGCCGGGCAGCCCGGGACATAGACATCCACGGGGATCACTTTATCCACCCCGCCCACGACATTGTAGGCCTCGCGGAAAATCCCTCCCGACGTACCACAGGCACCGATAGCGATTACGGCCCGAGGTTCGGGCATCTGGTCGTAGACGTTCCGCAAGACCTTGGCATTGCGGTGGTTCACCGTGCCAGACACAATAAGAATATCAGCATGTTTGGGATTGCCGATATTGAGGATGCCAAAACGCTCCACATCATAGATCGGCGTAAGGCAGGCCAGAATTTCAATGTCACAGCCATTACAACTTCCACAATCAAAGTGGACAATCCACGGCGATTTAACCCGCGATGTTTCCAAAAGTTTTGTAAAGAATCCCATATGAGTCTCCTGCCCTAAAAGCTCTTCGCATACAGCAGAGCCATGTTAAAGAGAGACAACGTAATCCCAACCGCCCAAACATATGTGAGCATCCATTTCCAAGTAAGCCGTGGAGTGATATTATCGATAACAATCTCTGCCAAATAAGTAATGGCAAGCAAGAAAAACATTCCAATGGCACTAGTAGTCCAAAAGAGACTACAGATTGCCAAAATCAAGACGATATCGTACCAATGTGCAATTTCCAAAATGGCGAGATATGGCCCGGAATACTCCGTGAGGACGCCACGGACGATCTCCTGGTGTCCATGGTGGCAGGCAGAAATATCAAAGGGCGACTTCCGCAGCTTGATCGTGAGGGCAAAGGTCAACACAAGATAGAGCAACGGCAGTATGAGGAAGATAGGACGATCATACGCCACGATATCACTGATTTTGAAGCTTCCCGTAACAAAATAAATACCGACAAAGACAATCACCAGCAGGGGTTCATAGGTCAGCATTTGAATAAGTTCACGCTGTGCACCTATTTGAGAATATGGTGATGGTGTCGATAGCGCGCCAATGACCATGAATACCGCTCCTATGGTCATGACAAAGAAAATCATGAGCAGATCGCTTTGCATGGCAAAAAGGGCCAATGAAAGCATCGAGCTAATCAAATAAATATGGGCACAAAAGATTTGCCACGTATTGACGACTTGGCGGTCTTTACCAAGAAGTTTGAAGACATCGTAAAAAGGCTGAAGGATAGGTGGACCAAACCTTCCTTGGCACCACGCCGTGAGTCGACGATCGATGCCTGCAAGGAATCCACCAGCAACAGGAGCAAAGATCAAAGCCAAAATGACGAAGATGATACTTTTAATGTCCATCTTACAGCACTCCAGTCAACAAGATAATGAGGATCCCAGAGGAAATCAGGTTGATCCATCCGGAAATACGCCCCTCGCCGATCCAGGCATCCATGTAGTAATTGGAGGTGGTAAAATTGGCCCATTGTCCCAATGGACCCTTGAATCCGATGCGCTGCGGATTGGCGGGATCCTGCAACCCAGCTACATAGGGCGTGCTATAGGCCCGTTGGTGGACCCGCTTCCCCGAAGAGGCGCGCGCCGCCCACGCCACGCCAAGGACCATAACCAGAAAGATGGGAAAGACAGCGAACATGCCGATGTTATTGATGAAGACGCCTTGCGCGGCGATATAGAGATCTGTGGAGTAAAACCGCTCCAAAACCGGAAGCACCATGGCCGAGTACAGGCCTGGAGCGACAAAACTCACTACGATTGCCGCCGCGGCAAGGATCACAAGCGGCACCCGCACGAGGGGCGACTGCTCTTCAGGCTCCTGCGCTTCCCCCATGACAGAGGTCATCACGAGCCCAAGCCAGCGCCCCCAGAATACCATGGTAAACGCCGAGCCAATGGCGAGCATGAGCACCACCAACGGGAGCCGAGCCGAGGCCTCCACGGCCATCCACTTGGAGAGCAATGCGCCAAAGGGAGGCAGAAACATGGTAACCATGCCGATGACCGCAATCATGGCCGTCCGCGGCATGATCCGAATAAGACCGCGCATGTCTTCAATGTCCCGGCTGCCGATGCGCTGCTCGATCGTCCCCACGCACAAGAACATAAGGCCCTTGGAGATAGCATGAAAAACAATGAGCAAAATAGCCGCCGCCATGGCCGCCGGGGTGTTGATCCCTGCGCACGCGATGATCATACCCAAATTGCTGATGGTCGAGTAGGCGAGGATCTTCTTCCCGTTGCTCTGGGAAATGGCCAGCAGGGCGGTGGTCAGAAACGTAAAGGCGCCAAAGAGGGCCACATAGTGGCTAAACAGGGTGCCGGCAAAGGCCGGGGCAAGACGGATGACAAGATACACCCCTGCCTTCACCATGGTGCTTGAGTGGAGCAAGGCCGAGACCGGTGTGGGCGCAACCATGGCCCCACAAAGCCAGCTTTGAAACGGCACCTGGGCTGACTTGGTGAAGCCGGCAAAACAGAGCAACCCCACCGGCAAGAGGGCCAACGAGGCTACCCCTGGGGTGCTGATAAGCTCCTGAAGCGCCAACGGCAGCCCCTTCGCCCGGAGGATAACGAGCCCCAAGATGAAGGCTACCCCGCCAAGCATGTTCATCCACAGGGCGCGGGTGGCATTGGCCACAGCGATATCTGTGCCGTCATGCTTGATGAGCATAAACGAACACAGTGTCGTCACTTCCCAGAAGAAGTAGAGCCACAACAAGTTATTGGCAAATACCAAACCGTTCATGGCCCCAAGGAAAAGAACCATGAAAAAGAAGAACCGCCCCTGGCGGGATTTCTCCACATGGAGGTGATGCTCATGTTCCTCCATATAGGATAATCCATAGATGCAAATAAGCGAACCAATAATGGAAATGATGAGACTCATGATCATGGAGAGCTGATCTCCATAGATACTTGGAGCAGTATTTTCGGCACCATGTAAGAAAAGCTCAAGAAATGCCAACGGTATAATTTGTAATACTGTCAGCACAGCAATAAGCTTATTTTTAAGCTGATAACTAATCCCGAGAATGACGAATAAAAGAGCGAAGTCCAGGACTGCAATGAGTCCATCTGCCGGAATACCAAAAATTGTTTCTGGATTTAGAGAAAACGCTTGACCCTGCACCAAGAGGAGTGATGCAAGAGATACGGCCACACCGGTTCCAACGACCAGTATGGAACGCAAGGGTTTACTGTCGATCAGACATCCTATCGCTGCCAAAAATGGAAGCACGATGCTGACCCACACCATTTGAGAAACCATACAACCTCCTTGAAAAAACGTCCAACAGCCACACCATTATCGTCAACCGGGACAACCGGTTCCCTCCATGCGGGACCTGCGGAGGTCTGCTTCGAGAAAGCGAATTTTGAATGGGCCAGGCCGCTAGCCAAGGGGAGGTGTTTCGTCAAGATACATCACAGAAAATGAGCCTTGGTCGTCTAACCAAGGCCAATATGAGCGAGCCAGTCTCCAGCGATGAGCACAATCCATGTACCAGCACACAGAAACGGTCCAAAGGGGATGGCTGTGGCGAGACCTTGCGAGCGGTGCGTTCGGGCAATGCAAAGGACAAAGACGGCCAGGGCAAGTAGGGAAGCCAAAAGCACCACGAGGGGTAGTCGAGAGACGCCCACCAGGGCGCCTAAGCCCACCATGAGTTTGACGTCCCCCAGCCCCAGTCCCTCCACCCCGCGCCATCGGAAATACACGGCCCGCACGCCCCACAAGAGCCCAGCCCCGAGTCCCGCGCCAAGGAGCGAGTCGGTCCATGAGAGAGGGAGGAAAAGCGGCGCTGCCACGCCGAGCAGGGCCAGCGGATAAGTGAAGATATCCGGCAGCAAGAAGGTTTCCCAATCGATGGCGCTGGCCACGAGCATGATGCCCGTGACCACCATGAGGAAGATAAACGCGAAGCTCGGCCCAAAGGCCAGGGCAAGGGCCATGGTCGACCCTCCCGAAAGGGCCTCAAGCGCCGGATACCGCCAGGAGATGGCGGCCCCGCAGGCACGGCAGCGACCGCGGAGGAGAAAAAACGAGAGGAGGGGGATATTCTCCCACGGTCGTAGCCGGTGGCCACAAGCCGGACAATGGGAGGCTGGGTTCACGATGGAGCCTCCGGTGAGGTAGCGATGGACGCATACCGTGTAGAAACTTCCCAGACACAGCCCCAGGACCAGGGCCAGCCAAGGAAAAAACATCGCTATCACTGGCCTGCTCCAAGTATTTCGTCCGTCCACACAATGGCCTCGTTGTAGGCAGCCCCTACCTGGGCCAAGGGCAACCCAAGGAGTTCCGCCTGCTCCTGTACCCCCAGCCAATGGCAGCGATCGAGCTCTCGCGCCAAGGAGAGCCATGACCCAAAAGGATGGGCAGGGTCCACGAGGATAGCACGCACCGCTGGGTCAATGGGGAGCTCCGCCAGCACTTCCTCCATGGGTTGGTCCAAGATCCCGTCGAGGAGGGAAAAGAATCCCAAAAGAAACATGGTATCTGGAGCAAAGGGCGTGCACTTCGCCTCGGCCAGGATCTGGAAAAAACGGGCCCGGATTACCGAGAGGCGCACCAATTCTTGGGCCCGGGGAGCCGCGTTCATATCGGCAAGAAGCGTCACCTGAAGCCATTGCTGGAGGTTCTTGCGGCCGAGCATGGACGCAGCCCGCTGGATGGACTCTACCTTCTTAACCAAAGCAAAGCGCACAGAATTTATATAGCGAAGCAACCGGTACGACAAAGAGACATCAGTCTCGAGAATGCGCACAAGCTGCTCGAGATCTGCGCCTAGGGAGAGCTCATGAAGGAGGCGGATACGGGTCGCCTGGCTGGCGGTGAGTTTACGGCCTTCGACGATTTCGGGTTTGCGGAAAAAATAGCCCTGAAAATAAGTAAATCCAAGGCGTTTGCACACCTCGAACATCTCCCGACTCTCCACTTTTTCGGCAAGGAGCGTCGCCCGATAGTGGCGCAAACCCTTCACAATCCCCAAAACACTCTCGGGACTCTGGTTCAAAATATCCACCTTGACGATATCTGCCATAGCGCACAACGCTTCAAAGCCTTGCTGACCTACAAAATCATCCAAGGCTAGGGTGTACCCCGCCTGTTTGATGCGCGCACAGGCTTCCATGATTTGCGGCTCTGGCCTCACGGTCTCAAGGATTTCAATTATCGCCCGATGGGCAGGCAGGACGAAGGGGACATCGCTCAAAAGCAGGTCGCGGGGAAAATTGATGAGGATCCGCGCATCCGAGGCTACACTTGCCGTGGCGAGGTCAAAGCCATCGGCAATGACCTGGATCGTGGCTTGGTCCCCGTTGGTGATGGCAGCCTGCCCCAGGTCAGTCTTGTTGCGAAACAAGAGCTCATAACCCCAAACCCGTTGGTCGGCAGTAAAGATGGGTTGCCGGGCCACCACAATGTTTTCGTAGTAGACATCAGTCATACGTTTTGGGTTGCTTGCGGGAGGCTGTCCCGCACCCCCCAGGGGCTGGCCCTGGACCCTTCGGAGTTAGGGAACAACCGGGGATCGGGAAAGGCCCAAGTCTTCGGGAAGTCCGAGCATGAGGTTGGCATTGACCACGGCCTGGCCCGAAGCCCCCCGGCAGAGGTTGTCAATGGCCGTCACCACAACAAGCCGATGGGTGCGGCGATCCACTACCAACCCAAGGTCACACCAATTGGTGCCCCGTACCCAGCGGGTCTCCGGCAAAACTCCTGCTGGAAGCAGGCGGAGCCACGGTTTCCCCGTCACAAAGTCGGCATAGACATCCCGCACGGTGGCCTCATCCACTCCAGGCCGCAACCGGGCGTAGCACGTGGCGAGGATGCCCCGATCCATGGGGACAAGATGGGGGTTAAAGGACACGGTGAGCGGCTGTCCGGCTGCTTGGGAAAGTTCCTGCTCGATCTCGGGAGTGTGGCGATGCCGGCCCAGGTTATAGGCCCGAAAGGTATCGTGCACCTCACAAAAGAGCGTGGCCACCGTGGCCTTGCGCCCTGCCCCAGAGGCCCCAGATTTGGCGTCAATGACAAGATCATCGGGAAAAATAAGCTGAGCGGCCAGGGCTGGATACAGGGCAAGGATACTCGCCGTTGGGTAACACCCTGGGTTGGCCACGAGCTGCGCCCAGCGCACGGCCTCGCCATAAAGCTCAGGGAGACCATAGACGGCTTGGGTAAGAAGATCGGGACAGCTGTGGGCCGTGGCATACCATTCCTCGTAGACCGCCCGATGACGGAGCCGAAAATCCGCGCTCAAATCCACCACCCGGCAGCCGGCAGCCAGAAGCGCATGGGCGACGTGCATCGCCGTTCCGTGGGGGACGGCAAGAAAAACCAAGTCGCAAGTTTTGGCCAAGGCAGCAGGGTCAGGTTCCTGGACCACAATCTCGGCCATTGGTGTTTGTTGTAAATACGGGTAGAGCACACCTAAGGTCTTGCCTGCTTCGGTCCGTGACGTCGCGGCCACCAGCTCCAGCGCGGGATGTCCCACGAGAAGACGGCACAATTCCATCCCCGTATAGCCGGTTACCCCCACGATCCCCACACGCTTTCGTTCCATGCATCCTCCCTATTCTACCCTCTGGACGTATTTAAGGCGCAATTCATAGAGGATATCTGCTAAGAGACGATGTTCTTCTTGGCTTAAATTGCCTTTTGTCTTACACTGAAGCATGCATAACATATCGATCGTCTGTTTTGCAGCGATGAAATCCTTTCGAATTTGACCACTCTCCGGCTCAGGAACTTCACCAAGATGCACCAACGCTGTCGATGCCATCGACAAAACAAAGGTGGAAAAATCCACTTGGGGGAATTCCTTGCAAAGACAAGTCAATTCCTCATGGTGACTCATAACTCTTCCTCCCACGGATAGCCTGTACTCATGGCATCTTCATAGGCCTTCATGGCTATTTCAAGGTAGTTTGGACAGGCACTAAAGCCTCCGGCATCCAAAAGACCGTGGCGCAGCGCGTAGAGACCAGCAAGGATATCGCCAAAATCCACATATCCCATATGGCCTATGCGAACGATGCGGCCCTTAAGATGCCCCTGACCCCCAGCAAGGACAACTCCATAGCGGGCCGCGGCTTGAAGCACCTGCGCCCCATCTACACCGGCAGGGAGGGAAACGGCCGTCAGTCCCCACGTGAAATGTTCCCGAACCAAAGGTTCCAAACCTAAACTTCGAACCCCGTGGCGGACCATGGCCGTCAGGGCCCATTGTTTGCGAAAGACCGCCTCCATACCAACCTCTTCAAACAAGGCCAAGCTCACCGCTAACCCGCGCAACAAGTTGACCGGTGCAGTGAACAACGTCTGGCCCTGACGGTTTTTGTCCCGTTCGGCCAGGAGGTTAAAATAAAAATGCCGGGGGCCGAGGGCCTCGGCCTTGGCCCAGGCGCGCTCGCTCAACGCCACCAGGGCCAAACCTGGAGGAAGCATGAGGCCTTTTTGCGAGCCTGTGAGCAGGGCATCCAGACCCCAAGCGTCCATGGGGCAAGGGGAAACACCAACGGCCGAAATACCATCGGCCACAAGAAGGACCGAACGCTGGCGGGTGAGGGCCGCCAATTGGCGCACCGGATGGAGCACCCCTGTAGAGGTCTCGGAAACCTGAACGAGGACCCCCCGAATGCTCGGGTCTGCCTCCAAGGCCGCGGCCACTGCCGCCGGATCCACGGGCTCTCCCCAGGGGACGGCCACCACCGTGACCTGCACTCCAAGGCTTTCGGCGATCTCGCGCCAGCGCTCGCCGAACTTCCCGCCTTCCACCACAAGGACGCGCTCGCCGGGGGCAAAAAGGCTCGTCGCCACCGCCACCATGGCCCCGGTCCCGGAGCACGCCAGCGGCAAAACGGGCTGGCGTGTCCCAAAAAGCCGCTGTAGCCGCGGTTGGAGTTCCTCCATGACGCGCACGAACTCGGCCTTACGGTGGTGGATCATGTCCTGGGCAAGGGCAAGACGCACGGCCTCAGGAAGTGGTGTCGGGCCAGGGGTGAGGAGTCGGAGTTTGGTGTGCATTGGTGGTTGGCTCTTTTGGGTTCTTGTGGTTCTTTGCTCCAGAACGGAGACGGTGTCTCTTGATGCTCTCTCGTTTCTGTTCACACAAAGGGCTTCACGGAGGCTTCTCACTCCGCTCGATAATCTTGGGGATCTTGGCCTCTCGTTTTTGCTCACCTAGACGGCTTCACTGGTTGCTTCTCTTTTTTCGTTATTCGTTCGTCTGTCCGGATTATCCGTGCGCTGTCGCCCAATCAGGGCCTGTGCCAACGTCCACCACGAGCGGCACCCCCAATTCGACCACTTCGGTCATACAGGCCACGACTCGGGCACTGACGGCAGCTGCCGTCTCGCTGGGGACTTCGAGTACCAGTTCGTCATGAACCTGAAGGATGAGCTCACCTCCGAGGGCACGGATTTCACGATCCTGCTCCACTGCTAGCATGGCCATCTTGATGATGTCGGCTGCAGAGCCCTGCACTATCGTATTGATGGCCATACGACGGGCCGCCTGGGCGATCATGGGATTGGCTGAGGAGATCCCTGGCACCAGGCGCTGCCGTCCGGCCAACGTCCGCACCACTCCCTGGCGTTTGGCCTCTTCCTCCACGCGAGCGTAAAACTGGCGCACTCCAGCAAGCTTCTCAAAATAGCGCTCAATAAAGCCCTTGGCCTCGCTTTGGCTGATGGCGAGCTCGCGAGCCAGTTTGGCAGGACCCATGCCATAGAGCAAGCCGAAGTTAATGGTCTTGGCCGTGCGCCGCTCCTCTTTCCCCACCTTCTCTGGAGGCAAATCGAAAAGGAGACTTGCGGTGCGGGCGTGGATGTCCTCACCTGCCCGAAAGGCTGCCACTAGGGTCGGGTCGGCGCTCAAGTGGGCCAAGACCCGCAGCTCAATCTGCGAATAGTCCGCCGCCACGAGGACTCGCCCGGATGGGGCGACAAAACACGCCCGCATGGCCTCGCCCAATGGCCCACGGATGGGGATATTCTGGAGATTGGGGTCGCTGCTCGAAAGCCTGCCGGTGGCCGTGGCCAGTTGGTTGAAGGTGGTATGGATACGACCTACGGCATCAGCAGCGGCAGGCAGCGGCACAAGATAGGTGGAACGGAGTTTTTCATACATCCGGAACTCCAGGACCAAATCGACCACCGGATGCACGCCCCGCAATCCCTCCAAGGCTTCCTGGGCCGTGGAACGGGCACCTCCAGCCGTTTTGCGGGAAACGCGAAGCCCAAGACGGTCATAGAGGACCTCGGCAAGCTGTTGGTTGGAGCGAATATTAAACGGCCCTTTGGCCTCGCGGTGGATGGCAGCCGTAAGCTCCTCAAGACGCCTCTCCACCTCGGCCCGAAGGGCGGCACAGCGCGCTCCATCGAGGGCAATCCCGCGCTGTTCCATGGCCACCAGCACCTGCACAAGCGGCAATTCCAAATCTTGGTAAAGCTTCTCTAGACCAGCCTCCCCAAGGCGTTGGCGCAAACATCTCCCTACCTGCAAGAGGGCCTGGGCCCCTTTGGCCGCTGGGTTTTGCAGTACCTGGCTGGCAAGACGCGGCCAGGAATAGTCCCGGGCTTCAGGATCGAGGAGATAGGCCATAAGCTCCACATCCCACAGTCCTGCCCAAGGCTCCACGGACCACCCATTTCGATAGAGCCTTTTGGCAGAACATACAAAAACAATCGCCCTCTCCAAGACCTGGGGTGGTCGCTGGGCAGGGAGCTGCCAGACCGTTTTCTCGCTGGCCAATTCTATCTCCCCATCATCACCCCACAGCGCCACCTCCTCACCAGCAAGAGGAGGGAGGGCCTCCCAGGTACACGGCTGCGAACAATGTGCCGCACCCGCTTCCTCAGACTGCGGCGTTGGAGTCGGAACCCCTGCGAGGGCGCGAATTTCAGCCTCCAGAGAGCGAAACCCATAGCGGCGCACCAGCCGCAGGAGGGCTTCAGGGTCCGCTGGCTGCAGGGTGAGGTCATCGACCGTACATCCTGCCAAGCAATCGCGGCGCAGGGTGGTGAGCTCCCGATACAGGAATACAGCCTCAAGGTGCGGGGCGAGCAGGTCACGTTCTTTAGGTGGTAGCAGAGCAAGATTGGCACAGAGTGCCTCGAGGGTGGGATGGCGCTGCAAAAGGCGAGATGCCGTTTTGGGGCCAACTTTCGGGACACCGGGGATATTGTCGACAGGATCACCGGTGAGGGCTTGGAAATCTGGCCATTGCTGGGGGATTATCCCATAGGTGGCACGAATATCTTCGGCGGTCGTGATGCGCTCGCCCCGGCCAGCAGGGTCCCACAGGACGACCGAAGGCCCAAGGCATTGGACCAAATCTTTATCTGCCCCCACCAGCACCACCCCATGATCAGCAAACCGCGCCGCCAGACTCGCCAGGACATCGTCGGCCTCACAGCCATCTTGCGACAATACCGGAATCCCCAACGCGGCCACGGCCTCGTGAACCGCCGGGAGCTGGACAGCCAAGTCCTCGGCCATGGTGGGCCGAGCGGCCTTGTACCCCGGGTAGCGTTCATGGCGAAACGTCGGGCCACGGCCTTCGGTAACAAAAGCAAGATGGCGCGGCTGCTCCTCGCGGAGAATCTTGAGGAGCAAACGGAGGATGAAAAAGAGCGCGCTCGTGGGAAAGCCGTCAGGGGCGCGAAAATCGGGATAGGCATGGAACCCGCGGTGGAGAAAGGCATGCCCATCCACGAGAAAGAGCGGTGCCGTCTTCCAGCCGAGGGTTGCGGCTACCGGCATGGGCCCTCCCCTGGACGACAGCGCGAGCACAGCTGCAGTCGATCCCAGATAAACTGGCTAATATGCTGGTCGCAAACCTTCGAGAGGGGAACTTCGGCCCGGGCCATGGTCCGATGACCACCTGCCGATCCAAATTCGCCAAAGAGACGCTGGGCGTATTTGCCCATATCTTGACGCAATCCATCACCTCGAAAGACAACAACCAATTTATCTTGAAATATACCACTGACGATAGTGGCAGAAACTCCATGGACACGCAAGAAAAAATCAGCAAGGATAACGAGAATATCACTTGATTCAACTTTTCCCATAAATATAAAAATCGATTTTCCAAATATTCGTATTTTTCTAAATGCTTGTGAAAAATAAGTAATCCATTCTATTTTAAATTCTGAACGAATAATTTTATGAAGTAATGCTCTATTATAAAATTTTGCAAGATAGCGAAAAGCACGCATATCCATATCATGAAAATCACGCTCAAAACTTTGAGTATCTGTCTTAATTCCGTAGAGAAGACCAGTCGCTAAGAGTTTTCCTGGACGTATATTAAGATTATAAAGATATTCAGTGAGGATAGTAGCATTAGCACCATATTCAGGGACGATTTCTACAAAATCTGCATGGACCGGTGCTGTCGCCACCTTCGGATGGTGATCAATAACAAGAGAAAACGGAATATCGGCAAAATCAGGATGGTGGTGGGGTTGGGAGTCCACCAAGGCAAAACGGTCGTATTGGACGCGCAGGTTGGGGGTAAATTTCTTCGTCGGAATACGCAAAAGACGCATCATGGCGAGATTATCGGGGCGAGAGATTTCGTTGACATGGGCAATGCCAACTTCTTCCACGCGGCCCGCCATGATACGTTTGAGGGCCATGGCCGAGGCCATGGCATCTGGATCCGCAGCGATGAGAATGAGCCAACGTTCATTTTTCTCAAGTAAATCCAAAAGTTTTTCTAACTTGGCGCCAAGCTTGCGAAAATATGCCATAATGGCCTCACTTGAGGGTTTGCGGCAACCCGGCCACAACGAGATAGACGTGGTGGCAGATGGCGGCAAGCTGCTGGTGCAGGTGACCGAGGGATTGAACAAAATGTCGGGTCATGGTCTCTGTGGCCACAGGACACAATCCCATTTCCTGGGAAACGAGCAGCACGTGTCCACACCGCCACTGGGAGAGGACTTCTACCAACGCTGCTCGTTCTTGGGACCATACTCCTGCCTGAAGGGCGGCAAAAGCCCAAAAATCAAGACTATCCACAAGCACTGTTGCCCCAGCCAAGGAACGAAGAGTGGTAGCAAGGGCCACCCCACTTTCCACCACTGCAATCTCACTGGAACGCTGCTGGCGATGCCTTTCAATTCGCTCCCGGAAGGCAAGGTCATGGGCCACACCTGTGGCCACAACGACAGCTGGTTCTGGAAAAAGACAAAGGCGCTCCAAAGCAAAACGCGACTTGCCCGAAGCACCGCCCCCTAAAATCAACTCCACCATGACAAGCCCCACTCTTCCATCCACGCGCCCAGGCGTTGACGGCTCGTCACAAAATGCTCCCACGAAAACACTTCAAGGACGAGACTGACTGGCTGAAAACGACTCGTCCGGGCTACTTCCACGAGGATCTGGCGCAGGAGGTCTGGGTCCGGAAAATCCTGTAATGGCTGGTGCTGTCCCCTCATCTCACCGCCGTAGAGGTGGAGAACCCGAGTTCGGGCAAATAGCCCAGGAAGATCCAGCAATTGCCGTTGGCCGTAGCTCACAAGATGGCCAACGTCGAGACAGACCCCCAAATCCTGCGCTTCGATAACAGGCCATACTGCAGAGAGGTCAGCACCACCAATGTTCTCCATTGCCACTAGGTTCCGCCAATGCGGACTGTGATGAAGTATTCCCTCGAGAAGGTAAGGGGCAGCTGGCGGATGAAGGACAAAGGTATGGGGCTTGAGGCTGGCTACTTTTCTCTCCAAGGCCGCTATCTTTTGGTGAACGATGGACACACCGGCATCCCAAGGCAGGTCCACTGGTAAGTGAAGATGAAAAACAAGGGGCGGCGTTTGCAACGGAAAGGCAATATCCTCCGGCCCATAGGCAAGACAGGCCTCGGTCTCCAAAAACATGAGGGCCACCTCAGGAACGAATCCTGCCAATTGCTGGCAGGCTGCGCCGACGGTGAGCGGCAGGACACAAGAAGGGGCCGCAAGACGAAATGGTGTCATACAAATGCCAGTTGTCGGGATATGGTTTTCGTACGTTCGTCCACCGGCCGCACAAGTTCCTGAGGAATACGGACAAGAAAACGCGACGGCGTTGTCCTCTGGACGCGACCCCAAAGATGGCGCTGGCGGGCATAGGTGAGGATCAGGCGCTGGCGGGCACGGCTCATGGCCACATAGAAGATGCGCCTCTCTTCCTCCTCTGAACTTCCATGCCAAGGCAGGAGCCCTTCTTCGAGGCATGGCATAAAAACAGTATTAAATTCCAATCCTTTAGCTGCATGAATTGTGAGAAGCGCCACCTTTTGAGCACTTTGGTACGCGGCATGGTTGGCGAGTTCGAGTTCCCTTTGAGTAAGGAGGGCCTTCCACGAACCGGCCTGAGTATAGCGTTCGGTGAGTTCTTCCAATGCTGCCACCTCAAGGAAGGCTGCAACGAGTTGTCCCTGCTCCACAAGCCATGTGGCTACAGCGCGCGGCCCGGCCTCAAGCAAGGACGGATGAGGTGCGGCATTGGAAACGGTCTCCACGCCTAAGGCTTGCTGCACCGTTGCCACGACTGCCGCAACGCCAGGATGGCTCCATACGGGATCGCCTTCTGCACGGTACACGGGCACCCCTGCCTCGCGCAAGGCGGCCTCGAAGGGGGGAATGAGGCTTTGAACCCGGACAAGAATGGCCACCTCACCAAGACCCATCGAGGAATCGGTATCGGCAGTATCCATCTGCCAATGGCTTCTCTGGCCAACAAAAGCGGCTATTGTGTGGGCAATCCACCGCGCCTCGTGCTCGGCCGTGGCAAAGGATCCGATGCGCACTTCCCCTTTGCCGTCCTGAACAGGATGGAGTGCAGGAAAACGGGAAAAGGGAGCCATTGCCCGGATAATTGTGGGGATACTACGGTAGTTGCAGGTAAGCCGAAGGGTTTGAAGGTTTGGCCATAGGCCTTTTGCTTGAGCCTCGAGATCTCCTGCTGCGCCTCGAAATCCATAGATGGACTGATCGGTATCGCCAATAAGAAAGACCCCGGCACCATCGTCGCCACTGAGAGCGCGCACCAACTGCCATTGGAGTGGCGAGAGGTCTTGGGCCTCATCGACGAGCACATGCGGTACCAAGGAAGGTTGGACACGGAGTCGCTCCCACCAGCGCTCAAGGAGATCCGTGTAATCGATGACCCCCAGTTGGGCCTTGAGGCTTGTAAAAGCGGGATCAGGTGGAGCCGTGAGTGTTTCCCGCCTCCGTTGCAGATCCGTATACAAATTCCGTGCTTTCGAAGCAGGATATTCCGGATGGGCGCGAGCAAACAGGGCAAAGGCCTCGTCTTCACCAAGAAGGAGATGTTGTTCTCCTAAAGCGGCAAAGGCCAAGGCGTGCAGGGTATCTGCCCGAGGCAAGGCGGCACCTGGACCGAGGTGGAGCTGAAGACGATGGCGTAACTCTTGGGCTGCTTTCCGGGTAAAGGTGAGGACGAGGATATCGTGGGCAGGTACCCCATGGGTGAGCAGGGCGAGGATGCGGGCCACCAACGTATGGGTTTTTCCTGTCCCCGGCCCCGCGCTCACCAGTAGCGGCCCTGGCGCGTGGATAGCCTTCATCTGCTCTGGATTGAGGGTTTGTGGGATGGTTGGTGGCAAGGCGCTCTTTTGCTGGGCGTCTAGGGTGAGGTGGGCTTGGCGGCTTCGGCGGTGAGGCTCTTTGAGCGGCAATGGGGAAAAGGTTCCAAATTGGATCCGGTCTTCTGGGGTAAGGGTATGGATGCGTCCATAGATGCCGTCATAGCCAGGGGTGCGCAAGACTTGGCCGCGACGCATGCGGGCAATGGCTTCGCCAAGGAGGGGATGAAACGAACGCAGGTCTGCCTCCGGGGCCTCAAGAAGCAACGGTAACTCGGGACCGAACGTGCTAATGAGGTGCGCATAGGTATCGCGCACCACCTGAGTGCCCGATCCTTTTCCAAGGACCTCGGCCACAAGCTCGGTGAGTGGAATCAACGAGACAAATCCCGGATGTTCAGGAGGTTGTTGGGGTTCGTCGCGATCTGCCAGCTGGTATACCCGGTGGAGGACACCTAAAGTGAGGGGTTTTCCGCAGCGCGGACAGATTCCCCCAAGCTCCCGGGTTTGGGTGGGAGTGAGCACCACTTCGCAGGCACGATGGCCATCAAGATGGTATTTCCCCTCTTCAGGGAAAAACTCTACCGTGCCGAGAAATGCCGCCACAGAACTTGTCCCGGCCAAGGCTCCACGCAACGCGGCAAAATCCATGGCCCCAGCGAATCGGTTCGCCTCACGCCCGAGTTTTTCTCCTGAATGAGCATCCGAATTGGAGATAAGGCGAAACCGATCTAGAGCACTTACCAACCAGTTCATTTCTGGATCTGACGAAAGGCCCGTTTCAAGGGCAAACACTTCACCCGCTAAATCTCCGAAACATTCTTCAATTGTATCAAAACCCGATTTTGATCCAAATAACGAAAACCACGGGGTCCAGATATGAGCCGGCACAAGAAAGGCTTCGGGATGGGTATCGAGGACCATTGCCAGAAGGTCACGGCTATTCAACCCAAGGATAGGCCGCCCATCCGCATCGAGATTACCTATTTGAAGAAGGCGCTGGCGAAGGGACTGAGCTGCTTCTACAGTAGGTAAATAAACAAGATTATGGATTTTCCGTACCCGACCGCCAGCAGTATAAATGGAACTAATTTCTGTGCTGAGGATAAACCGTGTGCTGCCTGCCAATGAACCATGATACCAAGGAAGATGTTGGGCAACTACCTTTGGGTCCCGCAGAATAAAGAACCCATTACCATCAGGAATCAGAGTTTCTTTAATCGCCGTCAGCCAAGCTGCATGAAGACAATCCCCAGTGGCAAGTAGATGTATTCCTTTCACTTCAGCCCAAGCAGCCAATAGCTCAAGGGAGAGGTTTTTACTCGTAGCACGAGAATAGCGAGAGTGGATGTGAAGATCTGCCCAATACGTCACGTGGTCCTCGGTTTACTGAGCGTAAAGGTGACTCCACGGCTGTCAGGATGAGGGGCCACCTGCAACATCGCCCCATTTTGGACAGCAAGGCGCCTAGCAATGGCAAGGCCTAAACCCGTGCCGTGGGGTTTGGTGGTAACAAAAGGATCAAAACAACGGCGCAAGAGGTCAGCCGTCATCCCCGGACCAAAATCGCGAATACGAAGCTCCTGAGTTTCAGGGAGCTCCTCATTGGCTATGATTATCTCACGGAGAGATTCGGGACTGGATTCCACAGCCTGACACGCGTTAATGAGCAGATTAGAGAGAATATGATGGAGATGGATGCGATCAAAGACCCATACTGCCTCCACGAGTTGGAGAGTAAGAGTTACTCGAGGATAGCGCAAACGTATAGTCTCGGCCAATTCTTCCACCACAGAAATGAGATGGATCGCTTCAAAACAAGGCTCTGAGGGTCGAGCAAAGACAAGAAAATCGTGCACCAAGGCATCGAGGCGGTCTACGTCGCGTACCATGACTTGCGCCAAGCGCTGCCGGTGGTTTTCCTCCAAATCTCCAGCCATCAAAAGTTGAAGACTTGTCTTGATCCCAGCAAGGGGGTTTTTCATTTCATGGGCAAGACCTGCAGCAAGATCCGCTACCGCGACAAATCGCTCCATCTCCTGGACCTGACGTTCAAGACGCTGGATTTCGGTAATATCGGAAAAAAGAAGGATCCATCCCTCACTGCCCAATGGGGTAAGGCGAAAGCCATAGACCTTTTCACGAGAAATACTGTGCACAATGTTGCGCAGAGGTAATTCCTGACGGGATTCCCAAAAAGGGGTAAATTCAGGAAAAAAGCTTAGT
Organism: uncultured Desulfomicrobiaceae bacterium; assembly: GCA_937989665.1. Lineage (GTDB taxonomy): Bacteria > Desulfobacterota > Desulfovibrionia > Desulfovibrionales > Desulfomicrobiaceae > Thermodesulfomicrobium. The sequence goes on from CALKRN010000003.1 coordinate 45,844, forward strand.
AATGGCCTTCCTCTGGCCTGATGTCCGTTAGGACCGATTTCAGCAGCAGCAGCAGCATTGAGCGATGTAATATATCCTTGATTATCAATAATCATGAGGCAGGTATCGAGACCATGAAATACTTTTTTTTGTAACTCTTCTGATTTTTTAAGTGCAATATCATGAGCTTCTAATTTTTTCAGTATCTCAATATCACTATGGCTTTGAAAACGAACAAGACCATTAACAAGAAGAATACCAATAGATATCATTAAAAAGTTATATGCTATATATGATCCTTTTATATGATATTCACCCCAATATTCTGGATAATAAAATTGAAAACAAGATGTAAAAAAAATTGCTAATAAAAATACAATTGATATTATTATAGAATTTTTTATTCCATAAAATTTTCCATAGTAAAAAATTATAATAAAAACTATAAATATAAAAGGACTAAATGTAACTCCAGTTAGAAAAATCCAAAATATAGAAATTATAACATCGAATATTATTTGACTAATATAAAATATCCATTGATGAATATACTTCTTATAAAGTAAAATATATACTATATTTACTCCAAATCCAAGAATAAAAAAAATACCATACAAAATTTGTCGTTGAGGAATAAAGACCAATTCACGTACTGAAATTTGGAACCACTCCGCTACGACAACCAAAAAACAAACACTCACCAATCCCAAACGGGATGCCGTAAATTTCAAAAACGAGGCCCGTAAGTGGGCAGCCAAGGAGTCATCAAGGCCGGTATGCACAATCGGCCTCATCTCCCTGGAGCTTGGCCAGGGCGTGGGGAAGGGCAGGGAGGATAGCACTAAGATTCTCTCGCACTGCTTTGGGACTTCCTGGAAGATTGAGAACTATACTTCCCCCGAGAGTCCCCACCACAGCCCGAGAAATTACCGCGTGGTGGGTCTTGGAGAGGGCCGCGAGGAGCATGGCGGTCTCAAAGCCAGGCAGACGCCGCTCCACCACCGCCGCTGTGACTTCTGGGGTAATATCCCGGGAGGTCAGCCCCGTCCCCCCGGTCGTCACCACGAGATCAAATCCTTGGATGAGGCAAAAATCCACCAAAGCGCGCTTCAGAAGGCTCGGTTCATCAGGGAGGACGACCACGGCATGCACGGTGATAGCAAGGTGTTCGCGCAAGACCTCGAGCACCGCCGGCCCACTTTCATCCACCCGCTCACCCCGGGATCCTTTGTCGCTTAATGTAACGATGGCGACGGCAAGGCCTGGTCGAGAAAGTTCAACCACCGAGGCCCCCTGAGAGAGACGGCCTGTGGTGATGCGGCACGACACCATGTCATGAACCATCCCTTGGGTATCCGGACACGAGGCCACGGCGTGGACCACCACCTGGGTCGAACGTACCGTACAGACATCGCCGACCCGCAGCCGCCGCGGGGCTTCTTCAATGCGTACCGGACAAGGGAGCGGGGGCTCCGCTCCCGGGATGCTCACCCACGCCCAAAATGCGGGTTGTGTCAAACGGCTTGCGACCAAGTGCATGGCTATTCCTCCTTAGCGTTGGCATAAATCAATTACCAGACCAATGCTGCGATGTCATCCCATCCCTGCAAAAGGAACAACTGGGGAACACACCAGGATCACTTCCTCCTTATCACGGTGTGCTCCTTGTCTCTCAAGACAACACCAGGAGATTTTGCTCGTTTGCGCTCTCAAAATGTTCCATAAATTTTATTAAAAATCAAATAGATAGACTTATTTAGCACATATCGATCCCCCCAACTTTTCTCTTTTATTTTATACTTCTCTACTTCTCTGAAAGCTCGCCCAATGACGTTGATTGCGATTTCCACCACCTTGGGCTACACTCCCCCCCAATGCACACTCTCTCTTGATGTCCCCTAGGATACCATATGCCCTCTTCTCTTCCCGCCGTTCTGACCCCAGTCGTCCTCTCCTCCAATGCCGTGATCGTTTTCACCAAACGGTACCTCCACAATGGCCTCGATGGCCAATTCCGAAGACTCCAAAAGAAGTATCCTGACATGGTTGGAATAATGGTTGGAATAACAGCATCCATCGAAAACTACTGTATTGCTTGTGAATTTACTCGTTGTGGATACACAAGATAAACAATGATTGAAGTAAGCCACCTTTCCTTTGCCTTCGGAAGTCATCTTGTGCTCCAGGATATCTCCTTTACCCTAGGACAAGGAGAGTTCGCTTTTCTCAGTGGACCGTCAGGTTCTGGGAAAACGACGCTTCTTCGTTTACTGCATGGTACGTTATCTCTTACCAAAGGTCGAGCGACGATAGCAGGTTTTGAACTACGCCGTCTTTCCCGGTGGAACCGATATCTCTTACGCCGTCAGGTAAGCGTAGTGTTCCAGGATTTCAAAATCCTACCGCGACATACCGTCTTCTGTAATGTGGCCTTACCATTACAGGTAATGGGGATAGAACGCCATATCATCCATAAACGGGTAGCAGTCGTACTGCGGAGTCTCCACTTGGAAGAGAAAGCCAAGATGCGTTGTGAAGAACTCTCAGGTGGAGAACAACAACGTGTGGCTGTGGCTCGAGCAGTGGTCGTCAAACCCAAAGTACTCCTGGCAGATGAACCAACAGGCAATCTCGATGGCACCTTGGCATTGCGAATGATGGATGTCTTTCGTCAATTCAACCGCTTCGGGACGACAATACTGTTCGCTACCCATAATCCTGACCTGATAGCCCGGGTACCAGAAGCCCGTACCCTCCGACTGATAGAAGGCCGACTGCAATGATGCTTTTGCGTCTCATCGCCCAAGGGGTAAGTGATTTAGCGCGTACCCCTTTAACTGTCGCTACGACGGTACTTTCTTTAACAGTGGTCGTGTTTTTGGGAGCATCCTTTGTACTAGTACTCTTTAATCTTGATCGGAATCTAAAAGCAGCACAAGGTGAAGTTGTTTTTCAGATGTACTGGCGTTCAGATACGCAAAAAGAAATAGTATTTCAACAATGGACTACTATTGGTGATATTCCTGGAGTAATCTCTTTAGAAACAATTACACCACAAGAAGCCATTGAAAAATTGCAGAAACGTTTTCATTTTGAAGATAATATTTCAATTGATGGAATACTTCCATACACAGCTCTTGTGTATGTACGAATTCCAGAAACAGATCCACGAACTTGGATGCAAGCTATGTATGATCGACTCATGGCATTGCCCGGGGTAGAGCAGGTGCGTTATGACCCTCTTCGAGTGGATTTAGCAGCTTCGTGGTTTGCTTGGAGTAAACGCTTATTACTTCCGGTTGCTTTGGTACTTCTCTCCTTGGTTGCCCTTGCCAGCGGTGTGGCGGTGCGAGCCACGGTGGCCGCCAAACAAGAAGAAATTGAAATTTTGAGCCTCGTGGGAGCCAGTCCTGCCTATATACGCATTCCTCTCATGGTCGGTGCTGCTTTCCAAGGGTTGGGGTCGAGTTCATTGGCGATGCTCTCCCTTTATGGCGTATATAGTTATTTGACCCCCATGATTCAAGGATCGCTTCTTGTTCTTACTTTTCTTCCTGAATCTATCATTGTCATTAGTATAACTACAGTGACTATTTTTACGACAATTGGATCATGCTTTTCATTTCGAAATCTTTAACATATGGAGATATCTATGCGCCGCAGTTCTTTAATGACTGATGGTTTAGAAAAGGCACCACATCGTTCATTGCTTTATGCATTAGGTCTTACAAAAGAAGAAATCCATCGTCCTCTCATTGGCATCGTCAACTCTGCCAATGAAATCGTCCCTGGACATATGCATCTGGACGCTATCGCCCAAGCCGTCAAAGATGGAGTGCGGTTGGCTGGTGGTGTACCCTTGGAATTTCCGGTCATTGGTATCTGTGATGGCTTGGCCATGAACCATGCCGGGATGCGAATGAGTCTTCCTAGCCGTGAGCTTATCGCAGACAGTATTGAAATTTGTGCTGTGGCCCTACCGTTTGATGGACTGGTATTCATCCCGAATTGCGATAAAGTCGTACCAGGTATGCTCATGGCCATGGCCCGGCTCAATATCCCAAGCATCATGGTCAGCGGCGGCCCTATGGCTGCCGGCCGCGTTCAGGGAAAGAGCGTGGACCTCATCACAGTCTTTGAAGGGGTTGGCAAGGTTCGTGCTGGTGCCATGACCGAAGCAGAGCTCGAGGAAATCGCCGAATGTGCCTGCCCAGGGTGTGGTTCTTGTGCTGGGATGTTTACGGCCAATTCCATGAATTGCCTTGCCGAGGCTTTGGGTGTGGCCCTTCCAGGCAATGGAACGGTGCCTGCAGCGAGCAGTGCTCGGCTGCGTCTGGCGAAAACGGCCGGTATGCGGGTGATGGACTTGGTGCACCAGGACATCCGGCCCCGGGCCATCATTACCGAACACAGCCTCAAGAATGCCGTCACCGTGGATATGGCCCTGGGCTGCTCCACGAACACGGTCCTGCATTTACCGGCTATTTTTCGTGAAGCCGGACTTTCCTTAGACTTAGAATGCTTCGATACCATTAGTCGCCGCACCCCCAACTTGTGCCGCATCTCTCCTGCTGGTTCCCAACACATGGAAGACCTTCACGAGGCCGGGGGTATCCCGGCGGTCATGGCAGAACTCGCCGCAATCGGTCTCTTGGACCTCTCCGTTCCCACAGTCACGGGCAAGACCTTGGGCGAAAATCTCGAAGGGGTGCGGGTGCAGCGCGCTGACGTCATTCGGCCAGCGAGCGACCCTTACGCCCCTCAGGGCGGTATTGCCATTTTACGGGGCACGTTAGCCCCGGATGGAGCTGTTGTGAAAGTTTCGGCCATGGTATCCAAGATGCAGCAGGGGCAGTTCCGTGCCCGTGTTTTTGATGGTGAAGAGGCTGCTGTGGCAGCTATCCTCGGCGGGGCCATCCAGCCTGGAGATGCGGTGGTCATCCGCTATGAAGGTCCGAAGGGAGGTCCTGGCATGCGCGAGATGCTCACCCCCACTTCCGCCATCGCTGGAATGGGCTTAGGGGATAAGGTGGCCTTGATTACCGATGGCCGTTTTAGTGGTGGAACCCGAGGTGGGGCCATCGGTCATGTCAGCCCGGAAGCAGCGGAAGGTGGTCCCATCGGACTTGTACAAGACGGCGATACTATCGCCCTTGATATCCCAAGCCGCCGCTTAGACCTGCTTGTCGATGAGGCAGAACTCCAACGGCGCCAAGCGGCGTGGAAGCCGCTGCAAAAGGCAATTTCCTCCCCGGTCCTGCGCCGCTATGCTGCCCTTGCAGCATCTGCAGCTCATGGTGCTGTCTTTCCCCTATGAATCCAGGATTATGGCTAACATCAGGAGCAGGACAGGCCGCGTTCCCAGCCCTCCAGCACTTGATTGAATCCCTTATGACGGGTTGGCCCCGTCGGGGGCGTCGCCTGCTCCTCATTGGTCCGGATCCAGGATTTTATAGCCGCTGGCTGTGGACGTGTGGATTTGATGTGACCCTCGCGGGCTCTGACCCCGAGACCCTCAATCATGCACGAGCGTTTGTCAGGGATGCCGCGGAGCTCCAGTTGGCTCAACCTGACCATCTGCCATGGCCGACGGATGCCTTTGATTACGCCATTTCCTTTTTTGCCTTCCAAGCTTCGCAGCGTCAGGCTGCTCTTCTTGAAGCAGTCCGCGTAGCCCGCAGCGCTTTGATTGTGGTGTTTGGTGACTCTTGGGCCCTTGGGCGATGGCTCGTATCCAATCTTCCAGCAGGTGGGGCGTGGTGGGCCGTGCGCCAGACCTTGCGCGCGGCCCATCCTGGTCCCTTGCGTTCCGCCTCGGTCTTGGTGGGAACACCTCGCCTGTCTTGGGTCTCTCGACTTCCCCTCTTACTGCCTGGATTTGGTCCATGCTGCGGGATTCGCCATGATTTCGAACCAGTTTTCCTCCGCACCCCGCTTCTGGCTTGGCGCCCTGGCGTGGAGATAAGCTAGGATACCGAATCTCATTTAGGCGCAACCGTAGCCCGTGCCGGCTTTCTGGTCACTTTTCATGCACGAGGGCGCAGATATCGGCGAGCATTGCCACGGGGTCATCACTTTGGAAGACGTTTCGACCAACACACACCCCAGCGGCGCCAGCGTCCAAGGCTTCTTGGAGAAAACGGAACAATCCTTTTGTGTCGTTCGTTTTCGGTCCACCACTGACGACCACCGGCACAGGGCAGGCGGCCACTGCCCGGGCAAAAGTCGGCCCATGGCCACTGTAGGCCACCTTGATGACATCAGCCCCCATCTCCGCACCAACGCGGATGCAATGGGCCACTAAGCTTGGGTCAGTCTCGTTGACGATTTGTCCCCCTCGGGCATAAATCATGGCCAAGACCGGTACACCAAGACCATGGGCCTCATCGAGGACCATCCCCAGATCAGCGAGCATGCGATCCTCGAGGTCATTGCCCAAATGGACCTGTACCGAAACCATATCTGCCCCCAGACGCAGGGCTTCGGTGACCGAGCCGACAATAGCTCGAGCATACGAAGGAATGGCATGGCGGGTACCAGCAGACAAATGGATAATCAGCATACGATCTGCGCCAATACTGGAGAGATGGCTCATAGCCATGCCTTTGTGGAGGACAACTCCCTGGATAGGAACTGCAGCGATGGATTCTAAAAGGCTCCCGAGGTTATCAAGTCCAAGAATCATGCCCTCGGACATACCATGGTCCAGAGGTACGAGGACGGTGCGCTTGGATACGGGATGAAAAAGCCTCTCAGTTTTGCGAAAAACACCAATCACACTTCCTCCCTCCTAGCGGTTTGTCCATACTACCCGGCCAGCACGGCGGGAAAGCCACCCGACAAACAGATTGCGAAAGACGAGTTTCACTCGACCCTCAGGCCCAAGGAAACCGAGACTCTCGCCGGCAAGGAGTCGGGCTATGGGTGCAGATTCCTCCACCGTCAAGGTAGGGGCCTCGAGCAAGGAGCTTAAAGCCCGGCAGCCAAGGGTCCAGGAGATGGTTTTCCCTCGCCGTCCTAGCTCAAGGCCCCGCCAGCCGAAGGCCTCGGGCAGATGAAGGGCCAGTGCTGGGGCAAGGTCGAGGTTCTGGCCTCGGCGGAAGACCACAAAATCGTCCCACACCGCCGGTGCCCCGGGAAAGAACTGCCGTACGGCGCGGGCTTGAGCATGGTTGGGGCAAGAAACTTCACGCCATGAGGCGGATGGTGTCCCCTCTTTATGGAGCACGGCCACAAAAAACCCCTGAGCGCGAGGGTCTACGATTCGCCAACAGCCTGAGCTGGTGGCTTCCATGGCGACTCCTGGAACTTCGACCCCTGATCCTGGGACAAGTCCGAGGGTGTCCACGGCCCAGGCAATCTGGTCTTCATTTTCTCGACGGTTCGTGGTGCAGGTGGAATACACGAGGGTGCCTCCGGGAGAAAGCAGGGCCGCGGTGCGAGCGAGGAGCTGGCGCTGCAGCGCTTCCAGAGTTCCGGTTTTTTCCTCACGCCAGAGGCGAAGCACTTCGGGATGTTTGGCGGCAGTCCCCCAGCCGCTGCATGGGGCATCGACGAGGATATGGGAAAATCCAAGGGAATGAGGGAGTTGGGGAAAACGGGCAAAGGCGAGGGTAACGGCCTCCACCACCCCTACCTGGCGCAGGTTGGCGCGCAACGTGGCGAGACGACGGGGATTAGGCTCATTGGCCACCACCAATCCGCGCCGCCCGACGGCTTCGGCGAGCATGCCTGTCTTGCTGCCTGGGCTCGCACAAAGATCGAGGACCACTCCTCCTGGTGGAGGGGCGAGGAGGAGCGGCGGCACCATTGAAGCGAGGTCTTGAATGTAGAGAAGCCCCAACCGGGCGGCGAGGCTGCGGCCTAAAGGAAAGGGCTCTGCCGTCAAAAGACGCGCCTTGGGATGGAGACAAAGGGGTTCGCAGTGGAATCCTTCGGCTCGCAAGAGGTCTTCGATGGTGGCGAGCTCCTGAAGCGCACCGGTGAGGCGAAAGACACGGTGTGGATTCATGAGAAGGACACCCGAAACGATGCGCTTTGTGTGCGTCCAAATGGCCAGTTATGCCGACGTGGCCATTGTCCCAAAACGACGTGGGAGTGCGGTTCCCCCAAGAAAACGGGATTTCAGGGAAGGCCCTCATCGCTCGATTGGCGTGAAAGAAGTGAGGAGAGACGGGCGATTCCCATTTGACAGCGCGGCCTCTACTCTTCATGGACACCCCGTGTCAAAGCAAGCAGCAACACCGCAAGAGAGGGGCGTCGTCCATCTGGTGGTGGCGGCAGAGCAAGATGGTCGTAAACTCTTTTCGTTTGTGCGGGCCCATTTTGGCCCTTTGCCCCAGAGCTTGCTGTTGCGGCTCACCCGCACAGGGCAGATTCGGGTGGATGGCAAGCGGGTGGACCCCTTTGTGCGCCTGAAAGCAGGCCAGACGGTCCGTATCCCTCCTCTTGCTCCTGAAGGCGCAGGGACGAGGGCTGTTCGTTCGTCAGAGGGCGGGTATTGCGAGTCTGCTCTTCACCTGCACCCGCAAGGCGCAGGGGCCAGGACCGTGGCGCCGCTCCCAGAGCTCCCCATCGTTTTTTTGGACGATGACCTTATCGTGGTAGACAAACCCGCAGGTCTGCCGGTGCATCCCGGCACGGGTTGGAGCGATGCGGTGACAGTGCGCCTGGCGGCCCAATTTCCGCGCTTTGCCCCTATCCCCGTCCATCGCCTCGATCGCGCCACTTCTGGGCTGCTCCTCTGTGCCCGCACTCATGCGGCCTTGCGCCGTCTGCACGCGGCCTGGTCCCAGGTGCGCAAAGGGTACCTTGTTTGGGTTGAGGGAGGATGGCGGTACGAAGAGATGCTCATAGATATCCCCTTAGGCAAACAAAGCCACTTAGGCTATGAAAAGGTTACAGCCGGACAAGGCAAAGAGGCTCGCACCCTGGTGACCCCTTTGATTGTGACTTCCAGGCGGAGCCTACTGGGAGTTGTGCTCGGTACTGGCCGTACCCACCAGATCCGAGTCCATCTCTCCCACCTCGGCCATCCCGTTATCGGGGACGCTAAGTATGGGACCCCAGGGCCGCGCCTGCTCTTGCACGCCACGGTCCTCTCTGGTCCAGGAGTGGACTTCGTTGCCCTGCCCTCCTGGCCACACCCGTATCTCCTCACCCCAACTGCGCTTGCCCAAGTTACACTATGGCGTTGCCGCGTCCCTACGCTTTCTGTGGCGCTTTAATTGCCGCCTTTACTCTCCTTCGGCTGGCTTTTGTCCTTGCCGCCCCCTTGGATCTTGCCCCGGATGAGGCCCAGTACTGGGATTGGAGCCGCACGCTCCAGCTTTCGTACTACTCCAAACCCCCGCTTATCGCCTGGTGGATCGCCCTATGGACTTCGTGGCTCGGCGATACCGTCCTTGGCGTGCGCGCCGGGGCCGTGGCAGGTTCGGTGCTCCTCCAAGGGGTGTGGTGGTGGTGGGCGGCGCGGGTTTGGCGCCGACCCGAGGCCGCGCCATGGGTCTTGCTTGTCCTCAACACCACCGTTTTCCTGAGTGCTGGTGCGGTGCTCATGACCACAGATAACCTCTTGCTCCTGTGGTGGAGTGCCGCCTTGGCCTTTTTCCACCTGGTCCTGCGCGAAAATCGCGGCTGGGCCCCCTTGGCCGTGGCCCTCGCCCTCGGGGTCCTGGCCAAGTACACCATGCTGGCTTTTGTGCCGGTGGCGCTTGTGGCCGCATGGCGCTGGGGGCGTCGTTGGCCCTTGCCGCCAGGGTTTTGGGCGCGTCTTGGCCTTGCCTTGGGGTTGGGAGCCGTGGTGGGAGGAGCGCCCCTCATTGTCTGGAATCTCGACCATGATTGGGTGGGAGTGAAACACGTCCTCTACCGCGGGTCGATCGTCGGAGCAACGGCCACGCGCCTTTTGCGGTTCGATAGTCCCATCGAGTTCGTGGCGAGTCAAATCGCCCTACTGACCCCCTGGTGGGCCTTTTTTCTCCTTCAGGGCCTGCGGCGCAGCGCTGCCCTGGACCCCGAGGTCGCCCTCCTGGGGCGCACCTTCTTTTGGCCGGTGTTTGGCGCCTTTGGTTTGTGGAGTTTCCATACCAAAATCGAGGCCAATTGGGCCGTGACCGCCTATGCTGGCGGCCTGATGCTGGTGGCGGAGACCTTCCGCCACGTCGCCGCCACGCATCCTCGCAGCCGGCGCTGGATCGTGGGGGCTAGCCTTGGTGTGGCCCTCGCGGTCTATCTCCAGGCGGTCGTCCCTCTGCCTGGTCCACTCCTTGGCCGTCTTGTTGGCTGGCGGGAGATGGGCGAGGCTGTTGGCCGCCAGATGCAGGCACTCCCTGGCCCAACCTTTGCCTTCGCCGAAGAATATGGAGTGACGGCGGAACTCTCCTTTTATACCCCAGGCCAGCAGCGGGCCTATTGCATCGATACCGGCCGCAAACGCAACCAATATGACCTCTGGCCTGCCCCTGGGCCCGGGTTCCAGGATGCCGTCTTTGTCCAGCGCGGGCGTAAGGCCATGCCGCCCCCCCAAGTACAGGCACTCTTTCGCCACATCGAACCCCCGATTTTCCTCGAGACAAGCCGCCGCGGGATACGGGGCCAGACCTTTACCCTGTTTGTGTGTCGGGGCTACTGTGGCCGCTGGCCCCACACCGAGGCCAAGAAATACTGACACGGAGTCTTTTGATGTCCCTCATCCTTGCCCCTGGACGCGAGAGCTCTTTGCGTCGTCGTCACCCTTGGATCTTTGCTGGCGCCATCGCACGCCAACCGCAGGACCTTGCCCCTGGGGCGGTGGTGGACGTGCTTGATGCCACAAACGCGTGGTGTGCTCGCGCCGGGGTAAGCCCAGCCTCCCAGATCCGAGCGCGGGTGTGGACCTTTGACCCGCAAGAGAGGGTGGATGCAGCCCTCATCCTCCACCGGTTGGAGGCCGCCGTGGCCCGGCGTCGGCATCTGCCTGACTTCGAGGCGGCCACAGCTTGGCGCTATGTCTTTGCCGAATCGGACGGACTGCCGGGGCTCATTGTTGATGGCTATGGAGAGACCATCGTCTTTCAAATCCTTACTGCCGGGATGGAGGCCTGGCGTGACGCGGTGCGTACCGCCCTGGCCGCGGTCTTTCCGCAGTGCACGATACTGGAACGATCCGACGTAGCGGTGCGCAAAAAAGAAGGTCTTCAGGAGCGAGTTGCGGTCATTGCAGGGCAGGTCCCAGGGCTCGTCGCCGTGGAGGAGTATGGAATCCGCTTTTGGGTGGACGTCCTTTGTGGCCAGAAGACCGGGATGTACCTCGATCAGCGCACCAACCGTCAGGCCGTGCGCCGGGCCGCGGCAGGCGCCCGGGTGCTCAATTGCTTCTGCTATACCGGGGGCTTTGGCCTTGCCGCTTTGGCCGGAGGCGCTACCGAGGTAACCCAAGTGGAGAGTTCCGCCACGGCCCTGGCCCTGGCCCAACGCAATGCCATGGCCAATGGCTTTGAAGGACGGGTGCGCCATGTGGAAGCAGATGTCTTTTCGTTTCTGCGCGCCCAGGTCCAGGCTGGCGAACGCTATGACCTCATTATCCTCGACCCCCCTAAGTTTGTGGAGGCCAAAGCCGCCCTGGCCCGAGGCTGCCGCGGCTACAAGGACATCAACTATTGGGCCTTCCGTCTCTTGGCCCCTGGCGGTCAGCTTTTTACCTTTTCCTGCTCTGGGCTCGTGGACGCTGCCCTTTTCCAGAAGGTCGTGGCCGATGCCGCCCTCGATGCCGGCGTCGAGGCCTCTATCCTTGCGTTCCTCGCCCAGGCCCCAGACCATCCCGTGCGTACGAGTTTCCCTGAGGCTGCTTATCTCAAAGGGCTTCACCTGGTGGTGACGGCGAAGTGACCAGCAGGGAGCCGAGATCATTCCCAGAGTGGTGCCAGCACCGCAGCAGGGAGGAAGCGGGGCATGTGCGAGGCGTCAGGCAAGGCCCCAGGGGAGAGCAGATCCCGGTGCCGCGTGCCGCTCATGGCCACGGTAAGGTGCATCCCGTTGGCACCACGAACAACCTCCTGCCAGAAGGAGGCCACGTCTTCCCACCGCAAGGTATCAAGGGCCTCAAGAAGTTGTTGCCGTCCCTGCCAACTGGCCTGGCCAAGGACAAGGTCGCGGGAGAGCCAGCCCAATTCTTCATGGAGGGTCTGGGGAGGGGTGGCCAGGCGGGCAGACAGACCCTCCCGCACCGAGGCAAAGGCCGGCGCTAGGTCCGCAACGTCGAGGGAAGCCAAGAACTCTTCGATGCGGGCTGTAAGTTCTTGGGCCCCAGCCACAGGGCTCTGGATGCCAAAGCCTATCCCTGCCACGTGTCCCACCTGCAGGGGAAAGGCACTGACGATATATCCCAGTTGGGCCTCAGTACGGAGCTGGTGGTAAAAGCGAGCCCCTACCAAGTCTGCGACCACAAGGCTGGCGGCCCGGCGCTCTGAAGTTGGCTCCGGAGCGAAGGCCGCGAGGATGGCGGCGCTGTCTTCCAGCTCTACAGGGCGCTGGATAGTAAGACGGGTTCCCGCCTGCGGTAGGAGGCGAACCAGCTGGGGAGGAGTGGTATCTCGAAAACCAAAGACGTGGATCACGGTCTTGGCCAGTTCTTGGATCTCTGGGCGGCTCAGATTGCCTAAGGCGAGGAGCTGGAAGGCGAGGCTTGGGAGCATCTGCCGGCGCCAACGCTCCACCTGCTCCCGAGTTAGGGCGCGGGTAGCGGCAATGCGTTCTTCTCGCGAGAAGTTCGGCAGGCGCAAGGCGCGCTGGAGCTGGCCCGTGGCTTGGCCAAAGACGCCCCGCGTCCGTTCACTTTCCAGAAGACGGATCTGCTCAGCCTTGGCCTTGGCAAACCCTTGAGCAGAGATGGGCTTGGTCCATAACGCCAAGGTCCGGACCATGAGCTCTGGGGCATGGTGGTGGAAGCCCTCCACCTGGAGGGTGAAGCCTTCGGCCTCGGCATCGAGGCTCAAAGAGAGTCCAGCATCAGCCGCCATGAACCGCAGGGGCGCCAGCTCGTGGCGCCAATACTCGGCGAGCAAGGCCGCAGAGCTCGCATCCTTTGCACTTTTACCCAAAAGAGGAGCCGTGGCCCGCAGCCACAAGGCGACTTTGGGTTGATGGATAAAACGCGACGGCATCCACCAGGCGCGCAGGCCGCGGGCCGCGTAAACCATCTCTGGCCGCGTTTGGGGTTCGTTGGGACGCAAGAAGAGATCGGTGGGCACAAAAGGATTGAGCTCCGGGAGGCGGTTTGAGGGGGAGGCTGGTATCCGCAGGGCTGGCGGGAGGGGACGCACCGCAAAGGGAGTGCCGAAAAAATACGCTGTTTGGTCGGTGGGAGCTGTGGGGTCCACGGAAAAGACACGGGCGTGTTCTGGGATAAGAACGCGAAGGATGGCCTGAATTTGATGCGCATCAAGGTCGTCGAGGCGATAGGGACCAAAGAGGACGTCGTCTGGAGGGTAGCGGAGCATATTTCCAACAAGCTTGGCCGCCAGGTCAAAGCCACGGCCTGGGGGGTCGTAGCGGAAATGGAGTTCGGCGAGCTGGCGCTGTTGGTGGAAAAAGGCCTCCCACCACGGGTCTGGGGCCTGCGCAAGGGTTTTGAGAAAGCGAAAAACAGCTGCCGCCACGGACAGGCGCTGCTGTGCCCCCTTGTCCGTCAATTGGATATGAATGGAGAGGAGCGCGGCATTGCCGAGAGTCTCGGTATCCACACCAGCAGAGAGAGACAAGGCGAGTCCATCCTGGCGGAGGGTCTCCACGAGGCTGCCTGGAGTCTCGGCGCCGATGGCAGCAGCCACCAGTTCCAGGGGCTTGGTGCGGCGGTCATCGAAGCGAAGGGGGAGAGGAAAATCGATGCGGAGGCTTTGCAGGGGCCGCACCGGCCGGACATCGATCCAGCGGCCCATCTCGGCCGGGGTGGCCACAGGGGCCGTTATGGCGGGTACGGCGTGGGCGCGCACCGGTATCCGGCCAAAGGCGTCTCGGGCTAGGGATTCGAGAGAGTCCAGATCCTGGGGACCAAGGACCGCGGCCTTCATGAGAGGCGCGGAATAGAAGGTGCTGTGGAATTGCACCAGGGCCTGGTGGAGGGGAGCGCCAGGCTTATCCGCCAGGGTTTCGAGATTGCCGCCGGTAAATCGAGTAGCCGGATGGGCAGGATGGAGGGCACTGAGGGCGAGCATGGCGAGGCGGCGGCCATCTTCGAATTTTTTGGACTCCATTTCCGCGTGGACGGCGTGGCGTTCTTTGTCCACAAATGTGGGATCAAGGAGGGGAAAGGCGAGGGTGTCAGCAAGGCGGAGCAGGCCTTCGGCCAAGGCCGGGGGATCGATTTCAAACACATAGATCGTGGAGCCATAGGCGGTCATGGCATTGGTGTTTCCTCCAAAGCGCTCCACGTATGCTTGGAAGGCCCCGGGCTCAGGGTAAGCGGCAGAGCCCAAAAAGAGCATGTGCTCGAGAAAATGGGCCAGCCCGGGATGGGTCATTGGGTCATGGAGGCTGCCTACCGGTAAGCCTACGGCGGCAGCGGCCTTGGTGGCGCTTGGGTCATGGACGAGAAGGACCGTGAGCCCAGTATCTAGGGCAACATAACGAAACTGGCGCAGGTCGTCTGGTGGGGAGATAATGGCTTGGGCCAGGCAAGCGCACAACAGCCAGAAGACGGTCGTGAGGATGAGAAGAAAACGAGGGGGCATGGTTCCTCCTCCAAGGAAGATGGTCTCTCTTGCATAGCGGTGAAACGCTGGGCGTCAAGGGCGCATGCGTTGACAAAAGTCCTTCCTCAGGTAGTGGGATGAAGCATTGTCCACCCTTGAGCCGTAAGGAGTTTTGGTATGTATCCTTCGCCGTATCAACCGGATTTCAGCAAACGCGACCCCTATCCTGGGGTGGATCCCATGTTCCCCACCCGCTGGTCGCCACGGGCATTGGTGAAGACCGCCATTGCCGAGGAGGATCTCCTGCGCATCTTCGACGCCGCCCGCTGGGCACCCTCCTCCTACAACGAGCAACCGTGGCGGTTTCTGGTCTCCACGACGGAGACCTTCGACACCTTCCTTGGCCTCTTGGTGGAGGCCAACCAAAAATGGGCCCAAAATGCCTCGGTCCTCGGCTTTGTCGTGGCCAAGCGCCATTTTACCCACAACGACAAACCCAACGATTGCGCCGTGTTCGATTGTGGCTCGGCCTGGATGTCCATGACCTTCCAGGCGCGGCTTTTGGGGCTGTACACTCATGGCATGGCGGGTATCAAAAAAGACGCCATCTACACGACCTTTGGCATCGACCGAGAACGCTTTGAGGTTGTGGCGGGCTTTGCCATTGGCGTCCTCGATGCACGGGAGACCCTCCCCAAGCCCTACATTGATTGGGAGGTTCCTTCTCCCCGCAAGCCTTTGGCTGAGATCTTGTTCCAAGGGGCGTGGCCGCAGCCGTAGGCGCAGTGCCCTCTCCCTTGCCCGGGTGCCACGGCTCTGCGCGGTATCCTCTCTGATGGGGGGCTCTTGGCGATCCAAGACCAAAGGGACTCCCTGTGGCGGGGCGTGTGGTGGGCTTTGGTTTGTGCAAAGGGAGGGCGGTCCCCCGCCCGGGGCCTCTCACCTATGGCGTTGCGGCAAAGACTTCAGGCAGGAGGATGCGGATGACTTCGGCTGCGGCCAGAAGGCCAAAGATCCCCGTGAGGTAGGAGATGGAGCCCAGGGGAGTCCGTGGTCTGCCCTGGGCTCCTCTTTCGGGTTCTTCGCCAAGGAGCGGGGGCCGCGTATTGTGAGGGACTTCCGTGGAAAAGACGCAGCGCACGCCGCTTTGAATCCCTAGGCGGCGCAAGCGTTTGCGCAGGATCTGCGCCAAAGGGCAGACGCGAGTCTTGGCAAGGTCGGCCACGTGGATTTTTGTGGGGTCCACCTTGGCCGCGGCCCCCATGCTGGAGACCACCGGGATGCCCAGGCCAACGGCAGCGGCGATGAGGTGCACCTTGGCGTTCACCCCGTCGATGGCGTCGATAAGGGCGTCCCAGCGAGGATCGAGAAAGGCTGCCGCTGTCTCTGGGGCCACAAAGACCTGGTGGGCGAGGACCCAACACTCGGGATTGATGTCAAGAACGCGTTGCCGAGCCACCTCGACTTTGGGCTGACCTTCGGTGGACACGAGGGCGAAGAGCTGGCGGTTGCGGTTAGTGACCCCTACCTGGTCATGGTCAAAGAGATGGAGCTCGCCGATTCCGGCGCGGGCGAGGGCCTCGGTGGCATACGAGCCCACGGCGCCGAGACCGACGACCGCCACCCGCGCCCTGCGCAGGCGATCCATGGCCTGTGGCCCGAGGAGCTGAAGGGTGCGGGCAAAGGGCATCATACGCCGTCCTCCTTGGAGGGGGCGACGGCGTGAAGCCACAGCGCTCGTCCATGGCGCAAGCTGGGCATCATGGGCTGCCTCCGCTGGAGAGGGAGAAGAAGGCCAGTGCTGTGGCGGTGGTGCGGCGAGCGAGGGCGATGGGGTCTTCGCCACGGATGCAGGCGAGCTCGGCCGCGATCCAGGGGAGTGTGGCCGGTTCATTGCGCTCATAAGGCACGCCAGCAGGGGCGATGGCTGGGCTATCGGTCTCCACCAGGAGGCGGTCGGCGCGGATGCGGGCGGCGGCAGTCCGCGTCTTGCGGTTCGCCGGCCAAGTGACGGAGCCTGCCACAGAGAGGTGGAAGCCGAGCTTTTCAAATACCGGCACCATCTCATGGGAGCCACAATAGGCATGGAGCATCATCCGTTGGGGCCGCACCGCCATGGCGGAGACGAGTTCCACGAGACGGCCAAAGGCCTTGCGGCAATGGATGCTCACGGGCCGTTGGTAGCGGGCGGCCAGGTCCATCTGGGCAAGGAAGACTTCTTCCTGCAGGGCATCGTCTCGGCCAGCTATCTGGCGGTCGAGGCCGATCTCGCCGATGGCCACCGGATAGCTCGCCACCAAGGCCTCGAGGCGAGAAAGCCACCCAGGGCTGCGGCCAGCTACAAACCAGGGGTGGATGCCAAGACAAGGGACAACTTCTGGATGATCCTCGGCAAGGCGCAGGATGAGGTCCCAATCCCCTTCGTCATCGCTATTGCACACCAACCGCACCACCCCAACAGCTTGGGCACGGGCAATGACCCCCGGGATGTCGGCGCGCAAGTGGCCATCTTGGAGATGGCAATGGGCATCCACCAGGGGGGTCCCGAGAAGCGGGCTCTGGGGAGCAAGGTGTACGGAGCACATGGCGGGATGCATGGCAAAAGGAGTCCTGGCTTAGGTAAGGGAAAGGGTAGATCGTGCCGCCTTAGGGAACAACGCCTAGCGGGAAGGGGTGGGGAATGGCAATCCTTCATCCGTTTTGCAAAAGACAATGTGCCCCTGGAAGGGATCGTTCCCATACCTGGCGGCTCCTTGCCGCGCATAACCCTCTCCTCGGAGCAGTGGAACGACGCCGACAGCTCGGCCCGGGCATGTGTCTCCCCCACCATGCCTTCGGGCCAACGCCGTTCGATGCCCATCAGCCGCCGCGTTTTTCATGAAGACATCCCCCCTTGGCATGAGGGCATGTGCATTGTCCTCCTTGGCGCTGCCAAGAGGTTTGTACAGCACCCATCATTTTTTTTCTTCTTGCAAAAAGAGGGAGAATCCCACTAGCTAGGGCACAAAATATATTTTTTGGAGGAAGAATACCATGAATATCTCGTTGCGTGGCCAGCTTATCACGGGTTTTGCCATCATGGTGTCCGTGGCCGTTTTCCTAGGAGGAATGGGACTCTTCGGGATGCGCTCCATGAAGGCCGATGTGGAAGAGATCGGCGTTGTACGGCTGCCCAGTGTGGATTCGTTGCTCATCATCAGCGAGCAAGCCCAACGAGCCCGGGGCATCATGTTGTCCTTGGGCAATCCGAAGCTTACTTCACGGCAGCGGCAGGCCTTGATTGAGGAACTGGGCACGATCCGGAAAATCTATGGAGAAGCCTGGGCCATCTATGAACCATTGCCACAAACCGAGGAAGAAGCGGCCATTTGGAAGGAATTTGTCCCGGCGTGGAATGCATGGCAGGAGGAAAATAATAAAGCCTTGGCTATCGTCAAACGACTCATCGAGCTAGAAGGAGGGCATGAGGGCCTGCTCCGGGAGGCGGCTCAGATTCGAAACAACGCGAAGGAACTCAAAGGGCTCCTGCTTGCGCAAGTCCAGGAGTGGAAGAATGTCTTGTTGCGGGGAGGATCGAAGGAGCTTTACGATAAATACTGGAGCGCCTTCGAAACCAATGAAGCCAAGGCCCAAGCGGTAGCGGAAGAGCTTGCGCGTCAGACCCAAGCTGCAGGTTTAGGCGCAGAAGAAGCAGCGGCTCTCCTTCAAGAACAACGTCAGTTGGGCGAACGCTATCGTGCCGCCATTGCTACCTTTGTCCCTGGAGATCCTGCCTCGGCCTGGCGAGTGGATGCCAGTATTCGCGTCATTGATCGGCCCATTATAGCGGCCATCGAGGCCCTGGCCCGCAAAATCGATGCGTTTTTAGGAGAAGCTGAGAAGCTCGAGCAAGACTTGGATGCCGTCGTCATGGGGTCGGTGGCGCAGGCCCAAGCCAAGGCTGTAAAGCTCCTTGAACGCCTTGTCCAAATTAACCGCGACGTTGCCAAGGCTTCGCTCGCCAAAGCGCAAAAGGCCGTGGGGGCGTTTGTGTTCTGGACGGCAGTGCTGTTGGTTGTGGCCGTTGTAGTGGCAGGAAGCGTAGCGTGGTGGATCATCCGAGGTGTTATGGCCACGGTGGGAGGAGAACCAGCGCATATTGCCGCGGTGGTGGATCAGGTGGCGCGGGGCGATCTCACCACGGAGTTTGACTGTGCCACGGGGAAATGCCGGGGGATTATGAATGCGACCAGCCAGATGGTGGCCATGCTGCGCGGGATGTTGCGAGAAATCGCCGAGGGCGCCCATCAGCTGGCGGATGCATCCGCTATATTTGCAACCACGGCCCAGGATTTGAGCCACAATGCCCATCAAGCCCAATCGAGCATTTCGCATGTTCAGAAGCTTTCTGCGGACATGGAAGCCGGAATGGAGCCGGTGGTAACGGCAAGCCATGAAGCGAGCCACAACATCGCTTCTGTGGCCGCGGCGGCAGAGGAGATGAGCGCTTCGGTGGCCGAGATTGCCCGCAATATGGACCAGGCCCGTGCCACCACCCAGACGGCAAGCCACAAGGCCGAGGCCATCCAGCGCGTTGTCGCCCAGCTGGGTCAGGCAGCGCAAGATATTGGAAAAATTACTGAAACGATTAGTGCGATCTCGGAGCAGACCAACCTCCTTGCCCTCAACGCCACCATTGAGGCGGCCCGCGCCGGCGAGGCTGGGAAAGGATTTGCCGTGGTGGCCAGTGAGATTAAAGAGCTGGCCAGGCAGACCGGTGGCGCCACCGAGGATATTCGCGCAAAAATTGAAGGCATCCAAAAGGTAAGTGCCGAGGTGGTGGCCGAGCTCGCCACCATGACCAAAGCCGTGGCCGATGTCTCAGAAATGGTCGATGGTGTGAATACGGCCATGGAAGAACAGGCCGGGGTGACGGCAGAGATTGCGGGTAATGTGGCCAAGGCCGCCTCGGCCATGGATGATGTCGGCAAGCGCATTGATGCGGCCTCGAACCAGGTGCGAGAGGTGGCCGGCTCCATGGCACAAGCGCAGTCGGTCATCAGCCACATGGCTGAGGCCGTGGCCCTTGTCCAAGGGCGGGCGAGTCAGCTGGCGGCCCTTGCGGAAGAGCTCCAAAGCCACGTGCGGCGGTTCAAGCTCGAGGGGTAATGAGGGGCGTTGCCGTCTCCGGGAGCACTGAGGCAGGAAGGGCTGCCTTCCTGCCGGCCCATCTTTGCCTCAGGGCTCACGGTCAAAGCGTCGTGCACGTCAAGTTGGGCAACAAGATAAGCCGGCAATGGGGGGTGTTCGCGCTGTTGGTGCCGAAAAGGGCGTCGCCTGTGCGATAGCCCATTGGGCCCGCTGTCTGCTCGTTTGGGCTGGGCCCAGAAATTCCATCTTGCCTTCCAGCACTGCTGGCAGCGCTTCCTTCATCAAGTCGCCCGCTACGACATCCCATACCGAGGACATCATCCATTTTGCCCGTGGTCAGCGTTTGCCACCTTTTGGGTTCAAGAGGGCTCGATGCCAGGAGGCTTACCATAAGGGCCCCTCGGGAGGGGACGCCGTGGCCGTCGTGGCTTCAGCCATCCATGCGGCCTTGGCGGTGCGGACATCCTCCCAGGAGGGTGGAGCATCAAAGCGACACGCGGGCAGGACATCCACCGTGGTTTGGTGGAAGGCAGTCTCCACTGTGATGCTTACGGCAGTTCCCCTGGCGCGTGCCTTGGGGGCAAAATGGGCCAAGGTGGCGGCGGCCTGCCGGAGGGCGTCCGCATCCCAGGGTTCGGCCCCGGGATGGGGGCGGATAAGCCCAAGGGGACCGGGCAGGTGGGTGAGGCGCAGCAGCAGGTCTTCGGGCTGGCGCAGGGCCTCCAAGCGGGCGTTGTCGTGGTTGTTGCGGGCGATAACGAGCCAACGGCGCCCGTGCCACAGCTGGCGGCCGATATTGGCCAGGGAGAAATCCTCGGCCCGGGGCGGGAAGAGGTGCAGCAGCGGCCAATAGCGCCGGGCCGATTCTCGTTCGGTGAGGCGGCATCCTCCGCCTTGGGCCGGGATGCGTGTGATCCCGAGGGACTGAGCCAGGGCCAGTTGGGCCTTGCGCCCTCGGCCATGCATGGCGCCGAGGCGTTGCCGGTCCACAAGGCCAGAGGTCTCCATGGGCGTGGGCGGCAGGTGTTGGGCGCACAGCGGCCGCAAAAGAAGGTCGCGGACGCCGGCAGCGTTGCGGATGGTATTGAGGGTGTCTTCTCGCTGGGACATGGGGCGCTGGCCAAGGACCTCCCCTGAGACGAGAAACTGGGCGCCAAAGCGGGGCAAAAGCTCCCGGGCCTGGCGCAGCATGAGGATTTTGCAATCCACGCAGGGGTTCAGGGCCTTGCCGATCCCATGGGGGGGGCGGCGGGCGAGCATGTCCACGAAGGCCTGGCCGATAGCGAAGGCCTGCACCTCTACGCCGTAGTCGCGTTGCCAGGACTCCACGGCCTGGGGCTTGCCGAAAAATGGCGAAACGAAGTGGATGCCGAGCACCCGCAGCCCTTGGGCCATAATAAGCCGGGTGGCGAGGATGCTATCGAGGCCGCCGGAGAAGAGGGCAAGGGCGTGGTAATGTGGCATACGCCTCCCGCTAGCCAAGAAGGGAAAAGCTTGGCAAGGAGAATGCCGACGTTTGGTGTCGGCATAAAAAAGCAAAATTTCTCGTTAGTTAGCCCCAAGAGGTTGATTTGCCCTTTATACGTCCTTGGGGTATCAAACGAAATTCCTTTGGTTTATCTGAGTCTTCATCCCGTGCAGCGGAGGAACCCATGGCCCGAACCATCCCCCCCAAACAACCGGAAGACGCCCGGCGCGAGGCCTTGGCCACGGCGCTGGCAACCATCGAGCGCCGCTATGGCCAAGGGTCGGTTATGCGGCTCTCTGACGATACCCATCAGCCCATTGCTGTTATCCCCACTGGCTCCATTGCCCTCGATTTGGCCTTGGGCGTGGGAGGAATCCCCAAAGGTCGGGTCACAGAGATCTATGGCCCGGAGTCCTCGGGGAAGACGACATTGGCCTTGCATGTCATTGCCCAGGCCCAGCGGCAAGGAGGGATCGCTGCCTTTATCGATGCTGAGCATGCCCTGGACGTCAATTATGCTCGGCGCCTGGGGGTGCGCACGGATGACTTGCTCATTTCTCAGCCAGATTATGGCGAGCAGGCGCTGGAGATTGCCGATATGCTCGTGCGCTCGGGGGCAGTGGATGTGGTGGTAGTGGATTCCGTTGCCGCCCTCATTCCCCAAGCGGAGCTTGAGGGGACCATGGGCGAGGCCCAAGTGGGCGGCCAAGCCCGACTCATGTCCCATGCCATGCGCAAGCTCACAGGGACGATCCACAAGTCGCGCACGGCCCTTATCTTTATCAACCAACTGCGCATGAAGATCGGGGTGACGGGCTATGGCAGCCCCGAGACCACGACGGGCGGCAATGCCCTCAAGTTTTATGCCTCGGTGCGCCTTGATGTACGCCGCATCCAGACCCTCAAAGACAAAGAGGAGTCCTACGGCAATCGAGTGCGGGTGAAGGTGGCCAAGAATAAGGTAGCTCCACCGTTCCGGGAAGCGGAATTCGATATCCTCTATGGCACGGGCATTTCCCACGAGGGCGAGCTCATCGACCTGGGTGTGGAGCATGGGGTGATCGACAAGAGCGGTGCCTGGTATGCCTTCGGTTCTGAGCGCCTTGGCCAGGGCAAAGAGAACGTTCGGGCATTGCTCCAGGAAAATGACGACCTGCGTGCGCAAATCCATCACACCCTCCTGGAGCGCCTGGGTTTGTCGGTGCCAGAGGCAACCCCCGTGGCCGAAGTAGAGGATATGTCGAGGTAATTTGGAATGAGAGCCAACGAGATTCGAAATCAATTTTTGGCCTTTTTTGCCCGGCACGGCCATAGCGTTGTGCCAAGTTCGTCGCTCATCCCTCAGGATGACCCGAGCCTGCTCTTTACCAATGCCGGTATGGTGCAGTTCAAGAAGGTCTTTTTGGGCCTGGAGCAGCGGCCGTTCACGCGGGCAGCCACGGCCCAAAAGTGTCTGCGCGTGGGTGGCAAGCATAATGACCTGGAGAACGTGGGCCGAACTGCGCGCCACCATACGTTTTTTGAGATGCTCGGCAATTTTAGCTTTGGCGATTACTTCAAGCGTGAGGCCATCCGTTTGGCCTGGACCTTTGTCACCGAGGAGCTCGGCCTTGACCGGGAACGGCTCTATGTAACGGTCTATCGGGAAGACGACGAGGCGGCTTCTCTTTGGCAAGAAGTGGCTGGTGTCCCGGCAGAGCGTATCTATCGCCTTGGCGAAAAGGATAATTTTTGGGCCATGGGTGATACCGGGCCGTGTGGACCGTGCTCGGAGATCCATGTGGACCAAGGCGCAGACATGGCCTGTGGCCCAAACTGTGGTATTGGCCGCTGTGATTGCGACCGCTTTCTGGAAATCTGGAACTTGGTGTTCATGCAGTACGAGCGAGCGGCCGATGGGACCCTCACCCCGCTGCCGCGGCCAAGTATCGACACCGGCATGGGGCTGGAGCGCATTGCCGCCGTCTGTCAAGGCAAGCGCTCCAACTTTGATACCGACCTCTTCCAGGGGCTCATTGGGACCATGGCGGCTCGCGCAGGCGTGGCGTACGGCGCGGCCGAGGATACAGACACGGCCCTGCGCGTCATTGCGGATCACAGCCGGGCCATCGCTTTTCTGCTGGCGGACGGGATGCTGCCCTCCAATGAGGGTCGCGGCTATGTACTGCGTCGCCTTATTCGCCGCGCCTTTCGTTTTGGCCGGATCCTTGGCTTTGCAGAGCCGTTTCTCCACACCACCTGTGCCCAGGTAGTGGAGGAGATGGGGGAGGTGTATCCGGAGCTCGTGGCGGCGCGGGATTTTCTTGTGCGCACCGTGCTCCAGGAGGAAGAGCGCTTTGGCCAGACCTTGGATCGCGGTCTGGCCATGCTCGAAGACGCCGTGGCTGCGCTGCCCGCAGGCGGGGTCCTGTCTGGCGAGGTCGTGTTTAAGCTCTACGATACCTATGGATTTCCGTTGGATATCGTCAACGATGTGGCCGGAAGGGCGGGCTTTCGGGTGGACGAGGCCGGGTTTCAGGAGCGTATGGCGGCCCAAAAACGCCAATCCAAAGAGGCGTGGGCCGGTTCGGGGGATAAGGGGCTGGCGCAACGTTTTGCTGCCCTCACGGCCGCGGGACTGGAGTCGGTCTTTGTTGGCTATACGGCGCTTACGGCCCGCAGCCGCATCGTCGCCTTGCTTGATGCCGATGGCGCCCCATGCGAGCGCCTTGGCGAAGGCTCTTCGGGCTTTCTGGTGGCGGCCCAAACACCGTTTTACGGGGAGTCTGGTGGCCAGATCGGCGACACGGGCCGTGCCGAGACCGTGACCGGGATGGTGCGGGTGACGGATGCGCAAAAGCCGATCCCTGAGTTGACGGTACATAAGGTGGAGGTCGTGCGTGGCGAGGTCCTCGCCGACCAAGAGATTGTCCTGACGGTGGAGGAAGGCGTGCGCTTGGCCACAGCTCGCAACCATACGGCGACCCATCTCCTTCATGCCGCGCTGCGGCGGGTCCTCGGCGAGCATGTGGCCCAGGCCGGCTCGTTGGTCACCCCTGAGCGGCTGCGTTTTGACTTCAAGCATGGCGCGCCATTGACGCCTGAGGAGATAGCGCGGGTTGAGGACGAGGTGAACCGAGTTATCCTGGCGGATCAGCCGGTATGCGCCTCGACCATGAGCCATGAAGAAGCCCTGGGCCGGGGGGCTGTGGCCTTGTTTGGCGAAAAGTACGGCGCAACGGTGCGGGTCGTGGAAGTGCCGGGAGAGTCCATGGAGTTGTGCGGTGGCACGCACTTGGAGCGCACTGGCCAGGCCGGGTGTTTTTGTCTTGTCGCCGAGTCTGGGGTGGCGGCAGGGGTGCGGCGCATCGAGGCCCTCACGGGCTGGGGGGCGTTGCGGCACCTGCAGGGGTATCGCGCCGAGGTACAGGCCGTGGCAGGACTGCTCAAGGCAGCACCGGGGGAGCTTGTGCGCAAGGTCTCGGCCTTGCGGGACGAGGCCCGGACCTTGGAGAAAGAGGTCATCCGCTTGCGGGCGGCGGCCGCCAAACAGAGTTGTGCAGACCTTTCTCCGGAGCTTGTGGCCGGAGTCGCTGTTGTTGCCCGTCAGGTTCAGGCGGCAGACATGGACGCCTTGCGCCAGCTCATGGATGACCTGCGCTCTCGGGTCCCCAGTGGGGTGTTGGCCTTGGCTGCAGACTTTGGCGGCAAGGCCGGATTGGTGGTCGCGGTTTCCAAGGATTTGCAGGGCCGCCTAACGGCCCCGGCCTTGGTGAAGGCCATTGCCCCGGCTTTGGGAGGAGGCGGTGGTGGTCGGCCAGACCTTGCCCAGGCTGGCGGAACTCGGCCCGAAGGCATCCCCGAGGCCCTCGCCCAGCTGCGCCAGATCCTTGCAGGAGAAGGTGTATGACCCTTATCCTTCGTCGTCGGGAGATCATTGCGGGCCAGACCATTGAGCTGGTTCTCCATGCCCCGGCCATTGCAGCCAAGGCGCGGCCAGGACATTTCGTTATCCTTCGGGTGCACCCGGAAGGTGAGCGCATTCCGCTCACCATTGCGGATGCTGACGCCCAGGCCGGGACAATTACCCTTGTTTTTCTCGTGGTAGGCACCACCACGGCGCTGCTCGCCCGTCTTCAGGAGCAAGAGGCGATCCTCGATGTCTGTGGTCCTCTCGGCCAGCCCACTCCCATCCGGCCGGTGGGCGAGGTGGTGTGTGTCGGCGGCGGGACAGGGATTGCCGCCATGCACCACATCGCCAAAGGCCATGCCCAGGTGGGCAATAGAGTCACTGCGATCATTGGGGCGCGCACGGCCTCATTGCTCCTGTTTGAAGAAGAGCTCAGTCGCTTCTGCGAGAAGGTCATTGTCGCCACTGACGATGGTTCCCGGGGGGTGCGGGGGTTGGTGACCGATGCCCTGCGGGGGCATCTTGCGGCCCATCCTGGGGTGGCCGAAGTGATCGCTGTGGGGCCGGTGCCCATGATGCGCGCCGTGGCGGAGCTTACCCGGCCGCTCGGCATCTCTACGGTGGCGAGCCTCAACGCCATCATGGTGGATGGGATGGGGATGTGTGGGGCGTGTCGGGTCCGGGTGGGCGGAGTCATCCGTTTTGCCTGTGTGGATGGCCCGGATTTTGACGCCCATGCGGTGGACTTTGACGAGCTGGCGGCGCGGCTTAGGGCCTTTGTTTCCCAGGAGCGCCAAAGTTATGGATGCCGGTGTGCCTGCCATGAGCGCGCGTAAACTCCGTCCCCGAGTCCCCATGCCCATGCAGCCCCCGCTGGTGCGGCGGGGCAATTTTACGGAGGTAGCCCTTGGCTATTCCTTGGAGCAGGCAGTGGCCGAGGCGAGGCGCTGCTTGCAGTGCAAAAAACCCACCTGCCAGGGGGGGTGCCCGGTGGAAGTGGATTGCAAGGGCTTTATTGCCCATCTGGTCCACAGGGATGTGGAGGGCGCTTTTGCGGTCATCAAGCGCACCAATAGCCTCCCTGCGGTGTGCGGCCGGGTGTGCCCGCAGGAGAAGCAATGTGAGCGGGCCTGTAAGCTCGCCCCCACGGGCGAGCCAGTGGCCATTGGGCGGCTCGAACGTTTCGTAGCCGATACCTACTATGCCTCGGATGCCTGCGCCTCGGCAATTGCTGCGGCTAAGCAGTGCCGTTTGCCACGAGAGGACGTGCGGGTAGCCTGCGTGGGCTCGGGGCCGAGCAGCCTTACGGCCGCGGGTTTTCTCGCGGCCTTGGGGGCTCAGGTGACGGTTTTTGAAGGGTTGCATGAAGTGGGGGGAGTGCTGGTCTATGGCATTCCGGAGTTCCGTCTCCCCAAATCCATTGTCGCCACCGAGGTGGAGCACCTGCGCCGGCTCGGGGTAGAGTTTCGCACCAATTGGGTAGTAGGGCAGACTGTGGGCCTCACAGAACTCTTCCACCAGGGCTACCGGGCCGTGTTTGTGGGTACGGGCGCTGGCCTGCCCCAGTTCCTCGGGATTCCAGGGGAGAGCCTGCTGGGGGTCTATAGCGCCAATGAATACCTCACCCGGGTCAATCTCATGCGGGCCTATGCCTTTCCGCGCTACGACACTCCTCTGCCGCAAGGTCGGTACGTGACGGTCATTGGCGGGGGCAATGTGGCCATGGATGCAGCGCGTACTGCCTTGCGGCTCGGGGCGCAGGAGGTCACCGTCGTCTATCGCCGTACCCAGGCCGAGATGCCGTGCCGGGCGGAGGAGCTGGAGCATGCCCTGGAAGAAGGGATACGGGTGCGCGAACTTTTGGCTCCAGTGGCCTTTGAAGGCCAAGACGGGTGGCTGTCGGGGCTGCGGGTGGAGCGCATGGCCTTAGGGGAGCCGGATGAATCCGGCCGACGCCGGCCCGTGCCCACAGGGGAGACCGAAGTCTTGGCCACGGACTTGTGCATTATTGGCATCGGTACTGGCCCCAATCCAGTCTTGCTCCGGGCCACTCCTGGGCTGCGCCTCAATGCTCGCGGATATATCGACGTGGATCCGACCACCGGGGAGACCTCCATCCCCATGGTCTTTGCAGGGGGCGACATCGTGACCGGTGCGGCAACCGTGGTCCTGGCCATGGGGGCCGGGCGGCGTGCGGCACGGGAAATCGCCCAACGTCTGGGACTCATATGACCGAGAATGCCATGGGTCGGTACCTGGGTGTAGCTTTTCGGCGGGGGGGCCACATCTACTATTTTCTCTCTACCCCATTTGTGCTGCGGGTCCATGACTGGGTCCTGGTGAAGACCGAAGAGGGCATTGGCTGCGGTGAAATTGTCTGCATCAAGGACCAATTACCCCCAGAGTTGGATCCCCAACAGGTGAAGCCCATTTACCGGCCAGCGACGCAAGAAGACTTTGCCATTATGGAGGAAAACCGGCAGCGGGCCGCTGAAGCGAGGGCCATTTGCCAGCAGGCTATCGCTCGTTTGGGACTGGAGATGAAGCTCGTAGACGTGGAAGTGAGCTTTGATCGGAGCAAGATGCTTTTTTATTTTACAGCTCCGGGTCGGGTCGATTTTCGCGAATTGGTGAAGGACCTGGTGCGCACCTTCCGCACCCGCATTGAGCTGCGTCAGATTGGCGTGCGCCACGAGACGCAGATGCTCGGTGCTTTGGGAAACTGCGGCATGGTGTGTTGCTGCCGGCGCTTTTTGCGCCAGTTTGAGCCAGTGACCATCAAAATGGCCAAAGACCAGAACCTGTTTCTCAATCCCACCAAGATTTCTGGTGCTTGTGGTCGGCTGCTGTGTTGTCTTGCCTATGAGGTGGAAAATTATGCCGAATTCCAGCAGCGCCTTCCCAAGATTGGCCGCCGCTACCGGACCTCTCAGGGTGTAGTGAAGACCCTGCGCGCCAACATGTTCCGCGATACGGTGACCGTCCTCACGGACGAAGGTGATGAAGTGGATATCCCCTTGGAGCAATGGCACGCTCTCGTGTTGCCCGACGACCGCTTTGGGCGCACCGAATCGGCCCCAGAAGGTGAGCCTTGTGTTCAGCCCAGTCCGCCGTCTCCTTCGCCTGTTGGGCAGGCCGGTGGGCCTCGTCAGGGGGGGCGGGGCAAAGGAGTTGCCAGAAAACCTATTAAGACGAAGCGAGCTGCATCGTGAAATACTTTTTCGTTTCCACACCCATTTACTACGTCAATGCCCGGCCGCACCTCGGCCATGCCTACTCTACGATTGTGGCGGATAGCGTCGCCCGTTTTCATAAGCTTGCCGGAGATACGGTATTCTTTTTGACTGGCACCGATGAGCATGGCGACAAAATTGTCCAGGCGGCGCAAAAGGCTGGCGTGGATGTCCAACACTACGTGGATGAGGTGAGTCAAAGTTTTCAAAATCTTTGGCCCCATCTGGAGATTGAGAACGATGCATTCATCCGAACAACCATGGAGCATCATAAAGCTTGTGTGCAGTATTTTCTTCAGAAGGTTTACGAGAGTGGTGATATTTATTTTGCCGAGTATGAAGGCTTATACTGTTATGGATGCGAACGGTTTTACACCGAAAAAGAGCTTGTTGACGGCAAATGCCCCGATCACAATGAAAAGCCGGTCCTCCTCAAAGAAAAAAATTACTTTTTCCGCATGACCAAGTACCTTGATGCCCTGCGGCGGCATATTGAGGAACATCCGGAATTTATTCAGCCCGAGCGCTACCGCAACGAGGTCCTTGCCATGCTGCGGGAGGACTTGGGGGATCTGTGCATCTCTCGACCCAAGAGCCGGCTCACTTGGGGCATTGAGCTGCCGTTTGATCGGGATTTTGTCACCTACGTCTGGTTCGATGCCCTTATCAATTATATCTCGGCCTTGGGCTATCCTGAGGACGAGCGCTTTCGGAAGTTCTGGACTGGAGCCCACCATATCGTGGCCAAGGATATCCTCAAACCCCATGCCATCTTCTGGCCGACGATGCTTCTGGCCGCGGGGCTTCCGCTCTACAAGGGCCTCCGGGTCCATGGGTACTGGACGGTGGGGGAGACCAAGATGTCCAAAAGCCTTGGTAACGTCGTCGATCCCTTGGCCGTGGCGCAGCGTTTTGGAGTGGGGGCCTTTCGGTATTTTCTCCTTGCCGAAATGAGCTTCGGTCAGGATGCCTCTTTTACGGAAGAGGCGTTGGTGCAGCGCTTTAACGCTGATTTGGCCAATGACCTCGGCAATCTCTTTTCCCGCACCTTGGCGATGACGCACAAATACTGTGGGGGACAGGTCCCGGAGTGTGGGGAATTGGACGAATTTGACCGCGAGGTCCTCCATGTCGGGCATACGGCCTTGGCCAATTTCCAGACCCAGTTCCAGCATTTCCATTTTTCGCGCGCTTTGGCCTCACTATGGGAGCTGGTGCGGCATCTCAACAAATACATTGATAAAAGCGCGCCGTGGGCCCTTTTCAAGGCCGGTGAAACGAACCGTCTAAGTACGGTCCTCTACGTGGCCCTGGAAGGGATGCGCAAGATCGCGCTCCATTTGTGGCCAATCATGCCATCGCTGGCCGAGGCCATGCTCGCCCAGCTGGGCTGGAAGTGGAATTTGGCCGCCGTGGACCTCGAAGGTGAGACCTCGTCGTGGTTTGGGCTCCAGCCAGGATCGGCCGTGGCAAGTAGCTCTAATCTTTTCCCGCGGCAGGACGTGCGGCGGGAAGGGCCTCCTTCCGTCCCTGGAGGTGAGCAGGAAAAAGCCCTGGTGGACATCGAGGACTTTGCTCGTCTTGAGCTGCGGGTGGGGACTGTTGTGGAGGCCCGGCCTCATCCGCAAGCAGACCGCCTTCTTCTCGTGCGCATTGATGACGGAGGCGCAGTCCCACGCCAGGTGGTGGCGGGTATTGCCGACAGCTGGCAGCCATCTGACCTCGTGGGCCGGCAGGTGGCCTTTGTGGCCAATCTCAAACCCCGCAAGCTACGCGGTCAGATCTCCCAAGGGATGATTTTGGCGGTCAAAAGCGCATCTGGACTGGCGCTTCTTTCGCCGACACATCCGGTACCACCCGGGAGCGTAGTGTCGTAGCTTCGTTGCGCCATAACGGGGCGGAGTCCAGGGCGGCGAAAGGGGAGGTCCTCTTGTGGGAGCAGACCCTTTGCCCCTTGGCAAAGAGCCCTGGGAATTGAAGCCAGGAACTTCTCGGTAAGCCCCTCCCGGCTATGGGGGAGCAGGGGCACGTCTCCTTGATTACCAAGCAAAAAGAGTCTGCCCTGCCAGGGGAGGGCCACGGTCACTGTCGGAACAAGCGAGTTTTGGAAGGACCCTGCCAGCCGCACTGCCGGGAAAGGCGAGTTTTTTATTGCAGCAGCCGCGCACGACCTTTGCATCCCCGGTCACGGCGGCCTGCTGCCGGGAAAGGCGAGGGCCTTATTGCAGCAGCCGTGTCGGGGGAGGGGTGGGAAGAGCGTCTGGCGGCAGGGACGGATTGCGGCATCCCGCTTCCACCTCGGCCAGTTCTTGGCAGATGCGGCGCAGCCGCCGAGGGATTGATGGATCCGGGTGGGGCATCCGCGCCAGGGTGTCGAGCACTGTGGCGATTTCGTGCAGCACCGCGGGCAAGGAGGGCGGAACGTTGGGTTTGGGGTTCCGACGCGGCAGCAAGCGGGCGAGGAGGTCTTTCCAACTCATGTGATGGTCCCTGTGAGCCAGGTGAGGAGGATGGCCACGGCAAACATGAGGGCGATGGGCACCACGAGGGCAGCCAGCACGCGATAGGGCTCCGTACCATGAACATGGCGTAAGGCGAGGAATTTGTACACAGTGGTGGCCACAATGGCCATGGGAAGGCCAAGGTAGGGGATGATGAGCAAGAGCATAGGGGCCGCGCTGTAGGCCTGGGCACGGAAGGTCCCTTCAAACCCGCGGCGCGCTCCACGGAAGAGGTGGAGAAAGAAGTGGTTTACCACTGTATCCAAAAACAAAAAGAAGCTGATTTGGAGCGGATAGAGGAGGAGGGCCACGGTGGCCTGGCCCGTGTGGCCAAGGCCTTCGGTGAGTGGGGCGGGCGGGAGGATTCCCGCCAACTGCCACAGGGCCTGGGCGATCGCTACGGCTTCGGCAAGGATGAGAAAGAAGAGCAGCGGCTTGGTATAGCCCGCCCCAACCGGGAGCGTCCGGAAAAAGCGCACCGGTGAGAAAAGGATCGTGCGCAGGGTATCGAGATAGGCAGCTAGGGGGCTCGCGGTCTCGGTCTCCCAGGTTGGCGGTATGGGTTCGACGTCCCCTGCCGAGGAAGTGGAATCGGGGATATCTTCCTCATTTGTGAGGAACGGTGTCTCTTTGTGCCGGAGAGGGGAAGAGTCTTCCTCGGTTGCGTCTGTGTCGGCGGGGGGAGACGAGACCTGGAGCGGGCCAGACATGGCTTCCAGGGATTCCCATACGTCTGCATTGGCCGAGGGAGGGGGCGTGTTTGGCTCGGCGGCAGGTGCAGGGGCAGCCGCCGGGGGCGCGGGGGTAAAAGGGAATTTATGGCGGCATTGGGGACAGGTGGCCCGCACCGGACGTTGAGGAAGTTTCTCTGGCGGGACATCGCGGGAAAAGCCGCAATTGGGGCAGGTAATGCGCATCGCTCCTCCGCAGGCGGATAGGTGTCCCTGCCATACCGGCAGAAAGCAGGATGCGCAAGGCCAGCGCCCTGGCAAGGAGACCTAGGCGCTGACCTTTGGCGAGGCGCCGGGATGGGGGTTAGCCCATGGCCGAGGGGCCGGTCTCTTGGGTGCGGATGCGGATGGCGGCAGTGCACTCCACGACAAAGATCACGCCATCACCTTCTTTCCCGGTGCGCGCCCCAGCACTGATGCCTTCCACCGCCGCTTCGACAAAGTCGTCGTTGACGCCAATCTCCAAGCGCACCTTCTTAAGCAGGTTCACCTCCATGATGATCCCGCGGTAGGTCTCGGTGAAGCCTTTTTGGCGACCACTTCCCAGGACATTGGTGACGGACATGTTATAGACTTTCCGGCTGTAGAGTTCTTGCTTCACGGCGTTGAGGCATTCGGGCCGGATGTAGGCAATGATTAGTTTCATGGCGTCCTCCTATTCGGTGGCAAAGATCTGAAAGCCACTGTAGGCCTCCATGCCGTGTTCGCTAATGTCGAGGCCTTTGAGCTCCTCTTCCTGCGAGACGCGCAGACCCATGACGGCCTCGAGAGTCTTAAAGAGCGCAACGCCCGTGGCAAAGCCCCACGCCGCAATGGCGAAGGCACCGATGATTTGGTGGATGAGCACCTCGGCACCGCCGCCGTAAAGAAGGCCGGTGGCCGAACCAAAACCAGGAGCGGCAAAGAACCCCACGAGGATCGTCCCGAGGGTGCCACAGACGCCGTGCACGGAGGACGCGCCCACTGGGTCGTCGATCATGAAGACCTTGTCGAGGCACTCGATGGAGAGCACGACAATAAGGCCAGCAATGAGGCCGATGAGAAGCGCGCCGAGGGGAGAGACCTCGGCGCAGCCTGCGGTGATGGCCACCAGACCCGCTAGGGTGCCGTTGAGGGCCATGGAGGTGTCCGGTTTGCCAAAACGCAGCCAGGCCATGATCATGGCGCCAATGGTGCCGGTACAGGCGGCCAGGCTGGTGTTGACGGCGATGTAGCCGATATCCCCATTAGCCGTGGTCGTGCTGCCGGGGTTGAAGCCAAACCAACCGAACCACAAGATAAAGACACCAAGACCAGCAAGAGGGATACTATGACCTGGAATGGCCCGGGCAGTGCCATCCGGGGCGTATTTGCCCAAGCGCGGCCCCAGGATCATGGCCCCAGCCAGGCCAATCCAGCCGCCTAAGGCATGGACGACCGAAGAGCCGGCAAAATCAATGAACCCCATTTGGGCGAGCCAGCCTGCGCCCTCATCCCCCAACCACAGATTGCCCCAAGCCCAGTGCCCAGAAATGGGGTAGATGAGGGCAGAGATGACGATACTTGCCACGATATAGGCGCTAAAGCGGGTGCGTTCTGCCAGGCAGCCCGAGACGATGGTGGCGCCAGTGGCCGCAAAGACCGACTGGAAGAACCAGAAGGTCAGGTTCCATTGGCCCTCCGGGGTTTGGGCATCAATGCCCGCAAGGGCAAAACCCGAGGTGCCGATGATCCCGGCGGCATCTGTCCCGAACATGAGGGCAAACCCCAGCAGAAAATAGGCGGGCGAACCCGCGGCAAAGTCGAGGAGATTCTTCATGATGATATTGGCGGCGTTTTTGGCGCGGGTGAATCCTGCTTCCACCAGCGCAAAACCGGCTTGCATGAACATGACCAGGATGGCCGCCACCAAGGTCCACAACAGGTTGGCATTGGACTGGGTGAGGAACGAGACCTCTTCTTCTGCCAAGGCCAGGGTCGGAGTCGCCAGGACCCCGAGGGCTGTCAGCACGAGGGGCCGCAGCCGAGAATGCGACACGAATAACATAGGCTACCTCCATCGGGTTGGGGATGATAGCCTAGAGAATGCAGCGGGTATGCCGATGCCGTAATGCTTTGATTTTCTGCAAAGAAATCGGAACAGCGCCCAAAAGTTCGGGATTTTTCTTCAAAAACCCCAAATATCGTCCGGAGAAAGCGGGACGTTTTTGCTATTTTTGGCAAAATTTGTTTTTTGAATGGGAGAGGCCACCAGGCTCAAGCCAGAGCTGCGGAGGGGACGGCGAGAGAGGAAACGTCTGGCAGGGGAGGCCGTTGAAGATGGCCTGCGGCCTGCGGCGAGGTTGCTCGCGACGGCGGCCTTCGTGGGGAGGCGGCGATTTCTTGCGGGGCCTTATGGCACGGGGGCGGGCGGTGGCTGGGGGGGGTAGCTATGCTGGAGACCGGCGATCCAGCGGCCATAGACAGTCCGGGCCACGGCCTGGAGAGCATCCATCCATTGGGGTGTTGCCGCCATCATCGCCGAGGGCTCCTGCACCCAGGGGCCGAAATGGGCCAAGACCTCGTCCTGGCCGGCCTCGGCCCAATCGACCACCATGGAGGGGGTCATCTCCAAATGGAATTGGAGTCCAAGATGCGGACCAAAGGAGAAGGCCTGGTGGGGGCAGGCCACGCTTTCGGCGAGCCACGCCGCGCCTGCCGGGATATCGAAGGTCTCGCCATGCCAATGGAATGCGACAAAGGAGCGCAATGGGCCAAACCAGGCTTCGGCCCCGGGCCGCAGCCGCACGGGGTGCCAGCCCATTTCGCGCGTGGGGGAGGGTTTCACCGACGCCCCCAGGGCACGGGCTAGGAGTTGGGCGCCAAGGCAATGGCCAAGGACCGGGATGTTCGCGGCGACGGCCTGACGAACGAGGCTGAGGACCTGCGGGATCCAGGGCAGCGGGTCGTTGGCGCTCATGGGGCCCCCCATGAGGACAAGGCCCGCATAGGGGTTTGGGGTCTCAGGAACCGCGGCATCCTGGTCCACGGCCACCAGCTCGAGGGCCAGCCCCTGGGCGTGGATGTATTCGGCAAAGAAACCCGGGCCTTCCGAGGCGGCAAAGCGGAGGATGGCAATGGGTTGCATCAGGACTCCTTCTTCCCTCAGAAGATTTGGGGATAGCTTTGCATGAAGGCATCCAGGCGGGCGCGCGACGTTTGGATGCGCTCTCGCAGGCTCGCCCGGTAGGCGGTCATATCCGCAATGGGGGTACGGGCGACACCGGTATCCATGGCTGCTTGAGCCACCGCCGCGGACTCGAACTCCATGAGCCGAAGGTCCACGGGTTTGGGAATGATGTACTCCGGGCCAAAGGCAAGGTGGCTCAGGCCGTAGGCCGCAAGTACCTCGTCGGGGACCGGCTCTTTGGCCAGGGCGGCCAGGGCGCGAGCCGCGGCGAGTTTCATGGGCTCGTTGATGGTGGTGGCCCGCACGTCGAGGGCGCCGCGGAAAATAAAGGGGAAGCCGAGGACATTGTTGATCTGATTGGGAAAATCGGATCGACCCGTGCCCATGATGGCGTCAGGACGCACAGCCTTGGCCTCGTGGTAGCCAATTTCCGGCACGGGATTGGCGCAGGCGAAGATGATGGGTTCCTTGGCCATGGCGGCTATCATGTCTGGGGTTACGAGCCCGGCTTTGGAGAGACCGAGGAAGACATCGGCCCCCCGCAGGGCCTCGCCCAAGGAGGTATAGCTTTTTTCCGTGGCAAAGAGGCGTTTTTCGGGGGTGAGGTCCGTGCGGCCTTGGTGGATGTGGCCACGCGAGTCGAACATGGCGATGTTCGCGGGGTCGACGCCAAGAGCGCTGTAGAGCCTGGTGCAGGAGATGGCCGCCGCGCCTGCGCCC
The DNA here is from genome assembly GCA_937989665.1 of uncultured Desulfomicrobiaceae bacterium. Classification (GTDB taxonomy): domain Bacteria; phylum Desulfobacterota; class Desulfovibrionia; order Desulfovibrionales; family Desulfomicrobiaceae; genus Thermodesulfomicrobium. Next base: position 81,312 of record CALKRN010000003.1, read on the forward strand.
GAGACCACGAGGCGCAGGTCCTCGAGACGCTTGCCGGTTATTTCCACGGCATTGAGCAGGGCCGCTGCAGAAATGATGGCGGTACCATGCTGGTCGTCGTGGAACACCGGAATGGCCATTTCTGCCTTGAGCCGGTTCTCAATGGCAAAGCACTCCGGGGCCTTGATATCCTCGAGATTGATACCGCCAAAGGTGGGTTCGAGGGCGCGCACCATGGCGCAAAAGCGGTCTGGATCGGTCTCAGCAATGTTGATGTCATAGACATCCACGTCGGCAAAGATCTTGAAGAGCAGCCCTTTGCCTTCCATGACCGGTTTGGCAGCATACGGGCCGATGTTGCCCAGACCGAGGACCGCTGTGCCATTGGAGATCACGGCCACAAGGTTGCCGCGTCCGGTGTAGGTGAAACTCGCCTCAGGGTCACGGGCGATCTCCAGGCATGCCTCGGCCACACCTGGGCTATAGGCCATGCTCAGGTGCTTTTGCGTATGGTAGGGTTTGACCGGAACGACCTCGAGTTTTCCCGGTCGCACGGCGCGGTGGTACGCAAGGGCTTCTTCTTTTGTAAATAAGGCCATGGTTTTTCCTCCCTGTGGAGGCTAATGGTGGTAGACTTGGGGTTGGGGGTCGTTGGCCTCTTCGGAGCGATGTTTTTTGCTCGTTCTGCCGTCCGTGGTCTCCTCATCCGCATTGGACCCCTTCCGGGCGGACAATCGTTCTCCTTTTGGGCGCTCTCCGTGGTCTTTTTGCTGCAAAGTGGTTAGCCGATGCGGGCCGCAGCGCGATCTGGCTGGACGTAGAGCTCGCCTCCGACGCTATCGTTAATGACCAAGACAGGAAACTCGTGCACTTCCAATTGCCGTACCGCCTCTGGCCCTAGGTCTTCGAAGGCGATGACCTGGGCATTGGTGATGCATCGCGAAAGAAGCGCCCCGGCCCCACCGGTGGCTCCAAAATATACGCCGCCATAGTGGGCAAGGGCATCGCGCACGGCCTGGTTGCGGCGGCCTTTGCCGATCGTCGCCCGTACGCCGAGGGCATAAAGCTGTGGGGCATAGGCATCCATGCGGTAGCTGGTGGTTGGGCCAGCGGAACCGATGGGGCGGCCCGGCGGGGCAGGGGTTGGGCCGACATAGTAGAGGACTGCGCCTTCCAACGGAAAGGGAAGGGGCTCACCACGGTGGAGAAGTTCCATGAGGCGTTTATGGGCCGCATCTCGGGCGGTGTAGATGGTCCCGGAAAGGAGGACGAGGTCGCCGGCGCGCAGCATCCGAGCCGTTTCTTCGTTGAGAGGGGTATGCAGGTGGTACTCGGCCATTAGAGGCGCACCTCCTCATGCCGGGCACTGTGGCATTGGATGTTCACGGCCACAGGGAGGCTAGCGATGTGGCAGGGGTGGAGGGCGATTTTCACCCCTAAGGCCGTGGTGCGCCCCCCCAAGCCCATGGGGCCGATGCCCAGGGCGTTGATGTCGTGCAAGAGTTCTGCTTCCAGGGCAGCGATGGTCGGGTCAGGATGGGTGTCGTCGAGCGTGCGCAGGAGCGCCTGCTTGGCAAGGCGAGCCGCGAGCTCGAAGGTCCCGCCAATGCCAACACCCACGACCACGGGCGGGCAGGGATTGGGGCCTGCCTCGGCCACCCGCTCCACGACAAAGCGGCGCACACCTTCCCAGCCTTGGGCCGGGGCGAGCATTGTGACTCGTGACATGTTCTCGCTGCCGCCTCCTTTGGCCATAAAGGCGATGCGCAGCCCGTCCCCCGGGACATGCTCAAGGTGGATGATGGCTGGGGTATTGTCGCCGGTGTTGCAACGGGTCAGGGGATGGCAAGCTGATTTGCGCAGCAAGCCCTCATCATACCCCTGGCGCACCCCGGCCTCGATGGCGGCGCGGATACCGCCCGGGACGTGGACGTCTGCTCCCATTTCCACGAAGAACACGGCCAGACCGGTGTCCTGGCACAAGGGGAGCCCTTGTTCCTCGGCCAGGCGGTAGTTATCGACCAACTGGCTGAGGATAGCTCGGCCGGCGGGGTGGGTTTCTTCGGCCAAGGCGCGCTCGAGGGCCGTGCGCACATCAGCAGGTAACACCCGGCAGGCATGGACACACATGGTGGCCACAGCGTGGGTAATGCGTTCCGGTTCTATGATACGCATGGTTTAGTCCTTGCGGAAAAGCTGCTTGATGGCTGTAATGCCCATTTTGCGGCGCAAGAACCCGAGCTGGTTTTGGAGGGGGAGGTTTTTCGGGCAGACGTCCTCACAGGCAAGAAGTCCCATGCAGCCAAAGACACCGAAGTCATTGCCAATGAGTTCAAAATAGTCTCGGTCCGTGCGCTCGTCGCGGGGGTCAAGGGCAAAACGGGCAATGCGGGCAAGCCCTGCGGCACCAAGAAAGTCGGGCCGCATGCGTGCCGTGGAGCAGGCGGCAATGCAGCAGCCACATTCGATGCAGCGTTCCATCTCGTAAATGGCCTCCGCCACCGCATTGTCCATGCGGGCCTCTTCTTTCGTTGGGTCAAAGGGCGTGTTCGTGTGGATCCAGGACTCGGTGCGGGTGTACATTTCCCGAAACCAGGAGCCTGTATCGACACAGAGATCGCCAATGAGTTTGAAGACGGGCAGGGGCAGGAGGGTGATCTCGTGGGGGAGGTCTTTGGTCTTTGTCTGGCAGGCCAGGCGAGGACGGCCATTGACCACCATGCCGCAGGACCCGCAGATGCCCGCGCGGCAGCAGAAGTCGAACATGAGCCCTGGGTCCTGCTCTTCGCGCAAGCGGTTGAGGGCAATGAACAGGGTCATGTTGGCCGTTTCTTCCAGGGAGAAATCCTGGAGGTGGGGCTGAGAGGCCGGGTCCTGGGGATTGTAGCGGAAGATATGGAAGGTGAGCGTACGCGACATGGTTTCCTCCGGGGGTGACTCAACAGGCGCTGTGGGGGCGGCGGGTCTTGGCCGCGATGTGTGCTGGATCGGCGGGAATAATTTTGCCGCCACCATAGCCTCGATCTCCAGGAGGCAGTTCAAAGACAGCCGTGGCCTCTTCGTAGGCCAGGCGGGGGAGCGAGGCCCCTTCGTCCCAGTAGGCCAAGGTGCGTTTGAGCCAATCACGGTCATTGCGTTCTGGATAGTCTTCGCGGTTGTGAGAGCCACGGCTCTCCGTGCGCGCCAGGGCCGCCGCCGCGATGCACAGGGCAAGCCGTACCTGGCCGGGGAGCTTGAGGGCTGCGGCCAGTTCGGGATTGGCCCCGAGCCCCGAGGATCGCAAGCCTAAGCGGCTCGTGCGTTCGAGCACTTCCTGCAGGCGGGCGATGCAGGCGCGCAGGCCCGCGTCGTTCCGGAAGACGAAACAGCCCTCCATGAGGGCGTCTTGCATCATCCCGCGCAAGGTGAAGACGTTTTCTCGACCAAGCCGGCCCGAGATAAGGTCCTGGATGCGCGCCTGCTGGCGGGCCACTTCGGCCTCCACCAGGGCCATGGGGAAGGTGGGGGCCGGTGTCCCCTGGAGGTATTCGACGATGTGCCGGCCAATGATGCCGCCAGCGACGACCGTTTCGGCGAGGGAATTGCCGCCGAGGCGGTTGAAACCATGGAGGTCCCAGCAGGCGGCCTCGCCCGCACTGAAGAGTCCGGCAAGGCCATAGGCGGCCCCGGTCTTGTCGGTGCGGATGCCCGCCATGGTGTAGTGCTGGGTGGGCCGCACGGGGATGAGGCTGGCCCTCGGGTCGATGCCGAGGAAGTGTTTGCAGATTTCATCCACTTCCCGCAGCTTGGTGGAGATATGGGCATCGCCCAGATGCCGGATATCGAGCCAGAGGTGTTCGCCGTACGGCGAGGGCACGCCTTTGCCTTTGCGCATATGCTCGATCATGCGGCGGGAGACAACGTCGCGGGAGGCAAGTTCGGCCTTGGCTGGCTCATAGTCGGGCATGAAGCGGTATTCGTCCACGTCAAGGAGGGTGCCGCCGTCGCCGCGGCAGCCTTCAGTGACGAGGATATCCGTGGGGACGATCCCGGTGGGATGAAACTGGATGGCTTCCGGGTTGCCGATGGGCACTCGGCCGGTGTCAAGGAGCATAGCTGCGCCCGCCCCATCGCAGATGATCGCGTTGGTGGTGGCGCGGTAAAGGCGACCAAAGCCACCGGTGCACACCGCCGTGGCTCGGGCAAGAAAGACTTCCAGGGCGCCGGTGCGCAGGCAGCGCACGATCGCGCCCAGGGCGCGCTCGCCGTCGTGGAGGAGGGCAATGGCCTCTTTGCGGTCCAGGACGCGGATGCCCAGTTGGGCACAGCGGTTGTCCATGGTACACATGACCGCATGTCCGGTCCCGTCCGAGGTGTAGCAAGTGCGCCACTTGGCCGTGCCGCCGAAGGAGCGGGCAGTGATGAGGCCAGCCTTTTCTTCCTTTTCGTACTTTTCAAAGAGTTCGCCGCCTTTGAAGTAGCACGACTTCCCTGGCACGACCCGGTTCCACGGCACGCCCCAATGGGCAAGACGCCGCATCTCGATGGGCGCGGCCTCGACGAACATGCGCGCCACTTCTTGGTCACAGCCCCAATCCGAGCCTTTGACCGTATCTTCAAAGTGGACGTCTGGGCAGTCGCCTTCGCCCATGGCACAGTTGCCGAGGGCGGCTTGCATCCCGCCTTGGGCCGCTGAGGAGTGGGAGCGCCGCGCCGGCACAATGGAGAGGCAGATGACGTCAAACCCGGCCTCCGCGGCTTCGACCGCGATGCGTTCGCCGGACAGGCCGGCACCTATGACCAACAAATCGGTATGATAGCGTTCCATGACCATCTCCTAAAGGGTGGCGTAGCGCACGAGGGCCGCAAGGGAGAGCAGGACCCCGCCTCCCAGGACGAAGAGCCCCACCCGCACCACCTGGGCGCGATGGACATCCTGGAAAACGCCCCATTTGACCCCGGCCCGATAGACCCCCACCACGGCGTGGCCCTGTCCAAGGGGCGCGAGGAGAAGATACAGGATGACCCAGCCGTCACTTTGCACCCGCGCGGCCGAGCTCGCGGCCTGGATGGCACCCGCACCAATGGTGGTCCACATGTGGATGACGCCCAAGAGAAGCACCGCCATGCCCGAGACCGCCTGGAAGACCCAGGCCCAGGTGTCGGCATGACGCAAGGTCCGGGCCTGGGCCCAGAGCGCTTGTTGCTCCCGCCAGCGGAACGGGACCTTGCGTGCCGCGGCCACGAAATGAACAAGAAAGAGGACGGGTACGCTCCAATGGGCGAGGGTATCGAGATGGATGGCCTCCAGACCGCCCGCGACGGCGTCCAGTACCCGAGCCCCCAAAAGGACACTGGCAGTAAGCAGGGTGTGGAAGGCCAAGAACAGGGCGAGTCCCAGACCGGAGAGGACCTGGATGAGGTCCCAGAGGGCATCGGCTCGACTGCGGGACAGACGCCGCACCTCGGGTCGGTCCACAAGGACAAAAGAAGTCGACATAGAGTGCCTCCAGGCAGAAGCGTTGATGACCGCACCAAAAAGCGGCACGGCATAGCTAGCCCTGGGCTTTTGATCGGTCAATCATGGGGGGCGCGGTCAAGCGGTAGAAGGTTGCTAATGGCCGGTCAGTGGCAGGGGTTGGGGACAACGCAACGGCGATTGCGCTGAACTCGTTATGGTTTGCCTCCTCTTGTCCCCAAAAGGGCCCCGTCGGGGGTAGTGCCCTCCAGAGGCAGAGCTCCGTGCCAGCCCTGGGCAGGGGCCTGGAGCAACGAGCAGGGTGCTCCGGGGAGTGCGGATGACTTGCCCTGACGATGGGCCGGGTGTATCCCTCGGCAGACTCGCATTGCCAACAGAGGAGCCGTGTATGTCGGTGGCGTTTGGGGACTCGATGCGCGTACGGATGTGGTTGTGGGGTCTGGGCGCGGTGTTGCTCATGGTCCTGATGGTCAGCTGGCATGTGAGAGAAGCAGACCGCCAACTGCGCATTAAGCTCATCCACCACGCCACCATCATTGCCACGGGAATTCCTTCGGCGTTCCTCGACCGAATCCCCATGGGGAGGCCAGAAGAGGAAAGCCCTCTCTCTGCTCGCTTCTCTCGGTTCTTGCATGCTGCCCGTGCGGGGATTGCGGTTGCCAACGGCGTTTTCGTACTACGGCGGCAACCGGAGGGGCGTCTGGTCTGCTTGGCTGCGGCGAACGAGGAGGGTGGCCGCGGGGAGCCCCCCTCCTGCCAATTGGCCCAGCACGGGGGAGAGAAGATCCGGGGGGTCTTTGATTATGGCGAGCCCGCGGTGGAGGGAGGGCTATGGGGGGCCTGGGAAAAGGGGCTGTCGGTGTGGGTCCCGGTGGCGGCCCGGCAGCCAACGATCTTTGGCCTTCATGTCGCCGCGGCGGTCTACCGCCAGATCCTTGTGCAGGCAGCCGCGCCGGCCGCACTCCTGACCGTCCTCGGTATCAGTTTGGTGTCCGTGTCCGTCCGGTGCCGCTGGCCTGGGGCCGTGACCACCCTCATCGTGGGGCTGACGCTCACGTTCCACGGCACCCTCATGGCCAGGGTCGTGGAGAGTGGCGAGCGCCGTACCGCCCTCCTGGTCCTTGCCCGCAGCGAGGCCCAACGCCTGCAAACCATCATTGCGAACGGTCGGGATCACCTGCTCGGGTCCTTGGAAGGATTGTACGCGGGCATTCCCGATGTCGCCTACCGCCATTTTTTTTCCTTCACCACCCAATGGCGGAATGTGCCGGGCATCGATTTCGCCGGCTTCGTGGATCGCAATACCACGATCCTTGCCCCAGCCACCAATCCGAGTCTCGTGGGGCTGGATACGTCGGCTATCCCCGAGCTTGCCGCTGCCCAGGAAGAGGCCCGCCGAACAGGCTTGCTAAGCACGGCCCGTATCCCGCTCTTTGGCCGGAGCACTCCAAGTCTCGTTCTCTTCCAGCCTGTGTGGTATGGGGGACGGTTCCAGGGCTTTGTCGTGGTGGGGCTCGATGTGGGGTTTTTGATTCAATCGGCCACTCCAGGGCTGGAGCTCGCCATTTCCGAAGAAAAATCCACGGCCACAGACCGCGCTGAGGCGATGGAGATCCCCCTTCTCGTTGGGGATCAAACCGTGACCCTGCGTGCTTTTCCCTCTGCGGCCTTTCTCGCCCTCTATTTCGTTTACGGGCCGTTGGCGACCATGGTGGCTGGCATGGTGATTTCCCTCTTGGCGGCCCATCTTGTGCATGGGTTTGAACGTCGGCAGGAGATCCTCAAGGCCCTCGTGGTCCGCCGTACTCGGCAAATGCTCCGCGCCTTGCAGCGCATGAAGGCCCTTTTTACCAATGCCATTGCTGGCATTGCCATCCACGAGCTTGTGCGCGACGGCGAGGGGGTCCCGGTCACTTATCGCTATCTCCAGGTCAACCCGGCCTTTGGGGTGCAAACAGGGCTTGCCTCCCAAGATGTTGTCGGCAAAACAGTGGAGACGGTCTTTGGATTGGAGGAGCCTCCCCTTTTGTCCACCTACGTCCAGGTGGTGGAGAGCCAGGACCCGGTGAGCTTTACGACATACTTTGCCCCCCTTGAGCGGCACTTCTTTGTGAATGCCTTTCCCCTGGGAGAAAAGGACTCCTTTGCTACCGTGTTCCTTGACACCACCGTCTGGCATCGGACCGAAGACGCCCTGCGCCAGCAGACCCAGCTCCTGCACACCATCCTGGATGCGTTGCCCGTGGCGGTATTCATTAAGGATCGCGATGGCCGGTATCTTGTGGTTAACCCGGCCTTTTGTGCCTTTTTTGGTGGGGACCCTGCTGACTACGTCGGCAAGACGCTGACGGACGTCTTTTCCGGGGACATGGCGGATCTGATCCAAGGAAAAGATAACGAACTCTGGGCGACTGGTGGTTCCCAGGTGTACACGGCAAGCCTTGTTCGCATCGATGGCCAACCGCGCAAAGTCCTCTTCCATCGGCGGGTGGTCGTGGACGAGGAGGGCCGGCCCGCGACCTTGGTCGGGGCGATGACGGACATCACGGACCAGGAAGAGGTCGCCCAGCGCCTGCGCGAGACCAACGCCCGGCTGGAAGAGGCGCTGGAGCGCATCTCCCGCCTCGCTGGCGAGGCGGAGAATGCTCGCCGGTCCAAAGGCCGCCTCTTGGCCATGTTCAGCCATGACCTGCGTGCCTTGGCCGCTGGCGCCCTTGCCTCGGCCCAGCTTCTCTCCCAGCAAGACCTTTCTCCTTCTGCCCGCTCCCTCGTGGAGAGCTTGGGGTCCAATGCCCAGGCCATGCTCGATTTTCTTGAAGATACCTTGCTCCTCGAAGGATTGGAGCAAGGGGGGATCACCATCCAGCCGCGCCCCTCTGATGTTGGGGAGTTAATCTCCGCTACCGTGGCGGGTTGTCTGCCTTTGGCTCAAGAAAAGGGACTTTCTCTCTCGGCCAACGTTGCTCCCTTGCCGCGTCTGGAAGTAGACCCGCGGCGGCTGCGCCAAATCTTGGTCAATTTTCTCAGCAACGCCCTTAAATTTACCCCTGCTGGGGGCGCCGTGACTGTGACTGCCGCCATATTGGAAGAAGAGGAAGAACACGTCCTTGTGGAGTTTCGGGTGACAGATACTGGCCCGGGTATTTCGGAAGAAAAGCAAGCGTGTATTTTCCAGCCCTTTGGCCAGGCCTGTCCGGAGTGCGACTCCGCCCAAGGCGTGGGCCTTGGCCTTGCCATATGCAAGGAGCTTGCCCATGCCATGGGCGGCAGTATCGGGGTGGAGAGTACCCCGGGAAAGGGGGCCTCCTTTTGGGTGCGCCTGCCCCTTCCTCGGGCCATGGAGGCCGCTGCTGCAGACCTCCTGCGGTGCCGGGTGCTTGTGGCCGAAGATGATGTTGTGAGTCGCACAGTGCTCCAGGCCCTGCTCGCCAAGACCGGGATGGAAGTCCAGGCCGTGGAGAGTGGTGAAGCGGCCCTCGCCACCTTAGGAAGCCAAATGCAGTCGTTTGACGCGGCCATAGTGGACCTCCACATGCCGGGCATTGACGGCATCTCCCTGGCCCACCGTATCCGCCAGGGCGAGGTCGGAGACCAGCACGCGGGCATGGCCCTTGTCGCCCTGACGGCGAGCGACACCCATGCCCCGGCCTGCGCTGCTGCTGGCTTCGATGCCTATCTTGTTAAGCCGGTGGACGCCACGACGCTAACAGCTACCCTCGAGCAGGCCATCAGGCGGCGGACTGAGGATTTTTCCGCTGTTCCTTGAGGGCCTTGCCGGCATTCCAGGGTTTGCCGATGCGTTCGCCCAGGGCGTGGTAGGCCATCTGACGGAAGTCAAAGAGGATAGGGTCCACGCGCACGAGATCGATCTTGCCATCCACAAGGACTTCGGGCTGAGCATAGGTGGCCACGAGTTCACCAATAAAAAGTTCGTGCTCGCCGACGATGACTTTTTGTGCTACCCGGCATTGCATGGCCACGGGGCAGGTGGCGATCATCGGGGCATTGGGCAGCTCGCCCTCGAGGATGGGAAAGACATCACTTTTGTTGGTGGTCTTGCCGCTGACGATGCCCACGTAGTCCGTGACCTCCAGCATGGCCCGGGAAGGGATGTTGATGCTAAATTCTCCATGCTCGCGGATGCCGATGTTGGTGTAGTGGGATGGATGGGCCGAGATGCCCAGATACTGGGGGATATTGCCCATGGCGTGGTTCATGACGCCGAGGTGGGCCACGGTCATCCAATTGGCCTTGCCACGGACCCGTGCCCCAACGATGACAGTGAGCGAGGGATAAAGGGCGTTGACCGCCCCAATTGGTTCAAGAGCCATTGGTACGTCCTCCGTGTCCTGGGGGAATGGGTGAAGGGAATGTACTGGTATGGCAGCGTCTCGGCAAGCCGTCTTTTGCCTGCAGGCGGGCTTGGAGCCTTGGGCCGTCTTGGGGATGGAGGGGCGGATATTGCCCATCTGCCAACCATGGGTCATATCGCCTCTGGTTTCATCCTTTGGGACCGCCGTGAACCGCAAGAGTAGAGGAGTTGTTCATGCCGGAGAGTTCTTCCTCTTCCCCATCTGCCACCGTGCGCTTGGCCATCGACGGAATGCACTGCGCGGCGTGCGCGGCACGCATCGAGCGGGTGACTGGGCGGTTGCCGGGGGTGAGCGCTGCAGCAGTGTCCTTGCCGGCCAAAGAAGGGGCCTTTGCCTTTGACCCCAGGATGGTGGATCCTGCGGCCATCCAAAAGGCCATTGAAGAGGCTGGGTTTTCCGCCACTCCCATTGAGGAAGCCGATCCGGACGAGGAACTCCGCCGGCAGGATGCGCGGGAGGCCGCCCGCGTTGGGGAGCTCTCCCTCCGCGCGGCCCTGGCGTGGGTCTTTGCCGGCCCCCTGCTTGTTGTAGCCATGGGGCCGATGGTGGGACTGCCCGCCCTGGTGGACCCCCACGGCAGCCCCCAGGCCGCGACTGTGCTCCAGTTTGCTCTCGCCCTGGCCACGGCCTGGGTCTGCCGGGCCGTGTACCGTGATGGTTTGCAGGCTCTGCTGCGCCGCGCCCCCACCATGGACAGCCTCGTGGCCTTGGGCACTGGCGCCGCCTTTCTCCACTCGGTGGGGACCGTGCCTGCCGTCTGGAGGGGGGAGGCCACGGCCCATGACCTGTACTTCGAGTCTGCTGCCACTGTGCTGGCCATGATTGCCCTTGGTCGGGCCCTCGAGTCGCGGGCCATGCGCCAGGCGGCGGAGGCGGTGCGCGGCCTGCTGCGTCTTGCCCCGGAAGAGGCAAGCCTTGTGGCCCCAGATGGGAGCGAGCGCCGGGTGCCGGTGCGCCTTGTTGTCCCTGGAGTGCAGGTCCGGGTGCGTCCCGGGGAACGGTTGCCTGTGGATGGGACCGTAGCCGGGGGCGAGGCCCATGTGGACGAGAGCATGCTGACCGGCGAATCGCGACCCGTGCGCCGCGCCCCTGGAGATAAGGTCTTCACAGGGACCATCGCCCTGGATGGGAGTCTCCTTATCTCGGCTACCCACGTGGGCCGCGAGACGCTGCTTGCTCGAGTGGCGGCCTTTGTGGCCCAGGCCCAAGCCACGAAGGCACCGATTGCCGCCTTGGCGGATCGCATTAGTGCGGTGTTCGTGCCCGCTGTCCTCGGCATTGCGCTGCTGACTGCCCTGGTCTGGTTCGCTTTGGCCCCGGCGGTGGAGGCCCTGCGCCATGCAGTGGCGGTCCTGGTGATTGCCTGTCCGTGCGCCATGGGTCTGGCCACGCCCACGGCTATCCTCGTGGGTTCTGGCCGTGGGGCGCGTCTGGGGGTGCTCTTTAAAAGTGGGGCGGCGATGGAGCGCTTGGCGGCGGCTACGGACATTGTCTTGGACAAGACCGGCACCCTCACCGAAGGCCGGATGCAGGTCCTGACCGTCCTACCCGTTGCCCATCTCGAGGCCTCGGAGCTCCTCGCGCTGGCAGCGGCTGTGGAGCGCGGCAGCGAGCACCCCGTGGCGCGGGCCATTGCCGCGGCAGGGCATTCTGCCCTGGAGGCAGAAGCGTTTCAGGCCTTTCCTGGCCGTGGAGTGGCCGGGAGCGTGGCGGGCAAGAGGGTCCTGGTGGGCTCGCGGCGCCTTCTTCTTGAAAATGAGGTCGTCCCATCGCCCGAGGCCGAGGCTGAGGCCGCTCGCTTGGAGGCAACTGGGGCTACGGTGGTTTTCGTGGCTGTGGCCAAACGTTTTGCTGGGCTTGTGGCCGTGGGAGATGCCCTGCGGCCTGAAGCCCCTGCCGCGGTGGCTACCTTTCGAGCTTTGGGGTTCGCCGTTCATTTGCTCTCCGGGGATACGTCCCGCGTGGCCTGGGCCGTGGCTGGGCAGCTTGGGATCGATTCGGTCCAGGCGGAAGTCCTGCCCGATGGCAAGGCCGCTTGGGTCCAGGCGCTTCGGGAGTCGGGCCGAAGGCCCGTCATGGTCGGCGATGGGATTAACGATGCCCCGGCCTTGGCCGCAGCTTGGGTGGGGGTGGCCATGGGCTCGGGACAGGACATCGCGGTGCAGGCCGGAGACGTCGTCTTGGTGCGAGGGACCCTGACCGCCCTTGGCGAGGCGGTTGTCCTGGCCCGGGCCACCATGCGCCACGTGCGCCAGAACCTCTTTTGGGCCTTTGCCTTCAACACCATGGGGATCCCCTTGGCGGCGGGCGTTGTTGAGCCTTTTTTGGGTTGGAGCCTCAGCCCCATGTTTGCCGGGGCCGCCATGGCCGCAAGCTCTCTTCTCGTGGTGGGCAACGCCCTGCGCTTGCGCTGGGTACCGCTCTCCGATAGGGGGCAGCGTCCTGAACGTGGCCAGATATGGAAATAACGCGTTTTTCCCCGCTTTGCCTTGTGCGCCCGGGCGATGTTTGCGCCCAGGCCGTGCGCACGGCCTCGGGCCGCACCATTGCCCCTGGCGAGGTCCTTTGTGCGCAGGACATCGAAGACCTCGCCCCGCTGCCTGGGATTTGGATTCGGTTGATCGTGGACCCGGCGGTCCTCGCCCAAGCCATGCCGGCGGCCCTGCGGGCGTATCAAGGCCAGGATGTCCTCTCCCCGTTGGGGCAGGCGCTTCTCCATCTGCGTGCCGAAGCGGAGGCGGAACGCATCCTGCGCCGCTTGCCGCCGTTGGCACCACCAGCACCTCGCGCCGACACTGTTGCCCTTCCTCGCTCCTCCCCGGTCCTCGATGCCCACGGCTTCGAACCACCGGAGCTCCCTGCCGTGGCCCAGCAGCTCGTGGCGGCGCTCGCGGAGGACCGCCTCGATGCTGCGGCCATTGCCCGCATCGTTGGGCAGAGCCCAGGGCTCACGGCGCGGCTGCTGCGCCTTGTCAACTCCCCGGCCTTTGGGCTGCCCCGGGCGGTGGATCGCATTGACCGTGCCGTGGCCCTCGTGGGGGTTCGCGAACTCACCTTGCTCGCCTCGAGCCTGCTTCTCATCGAGCACTTTGGTCTGGTGCCCCAGACCCTCGTCGATGTGCGCTCGTTTTTTGCCCATAGCCTTGCGGTGGCGGCAGCCGCCCGCCACCTGGCCCAAGGGGCCCGTCCAGAGTTGGCTGAAACCGCCTTTGCCGCTGGCTTGCTCCACGATATCGGCCGTCTCTATTGCCTGAGTGTTTTTCCCGAAAGGGCCAGCGTCTGCCTTACGTGGTGTCAGGCCCACGGCCGTTCGGCGCGAGCTGTGGAGGCGACTGTCTTTGGCATGGAGCACGCCCCGCTGGGCGGACAATTGCTCAGCGCCTGGCAGCTCCCAGAGACCTTGACCCAGGCCGTGGCCGGACACCACCGCCCTGAGGGGTATTTGGACGCGGTGGTCCATGCGGCCGATTGCCTGGCCCACGCCGCGGCCCTCGGGGCATCGGGCGATTGTTTCCCGCCGCGGGCCGTGGCCAAGGCCATGGACCTTGCCCATACGAGCCCTGAAGACCTTGTGGCGGCCGCCCGTACCGCCCAGACGACAACGGACGCTTTTCTCGCGGCCTTGGTATGACGTCTCTCCCATGGCACATCCAGGTGTCCCAGCACCTGAGGACGATGTTTCGCGCTACCGACGCCACGGTGGAGCGCCTTTTGCGCCTGGCGGAGGACACCCTCTCCCAAGGGTACCAGCGCTTGGATACAGCCATCGAGGCCTGGCACGACGGCGCGAGCGCCCCGCTCGCCGCGGCAGCGCATTTTCTCAAAGGCGCTTTGGCCAACATGGGGCTGGAAGAGCTTGGCCGTACCGCGAGCCGCTTGGAGCAGGCCGTTCAGGCCAATCAGGCCGACGATGCCCTGCGCTTGGCGTGCGCCCTGCGAAGCGCCATCGGGGCAATGCTGGAGCGGCAGGCAGGCCCAGAAAGGGGATGCTCGGGCGAGCCCTGAGCAGAGCGCTGTCCTTTTTTCGCGCCTCCATGTGGGGGCGTTCTCCCGCTTTGCTCGGCCCCGTTGCTCGGCCCATGGCTCCCTCCTGACAGGTCGTTGTTTCCGTCCAATCCCCTGAAGGGGTGCGGGCGCAGTGGGGGGGAGAGACGCCCCCAACAAGGAAGGCGGGGTGGCGTGGTGTTGAGAAAAAACACCCTGCGCTTGATACAGTTAGCGCGCCAATGGCTGGCACTGGGGACAGAACACTGTCCCGCGGCTGGCGACCTGCGTGCGCACCAGGATCGTGGCACAGCGCGGGCAGGGCTGCCCAGCGCGGCCGTACACCGCAAAGCGTTCTTGAAAGAGGCCTGGCTGGCCATGGGCGTTGCGGTAATCGCTGATGGTGCTGCCACCTGCGGCAATGGCGGCACGCAGGACGTCTTGCAGGGCAAGGGCCAGATGGAGCCGCTGCGGGGCGCTGAGGTGGTGCGCCGGCGTGTTGGGGTGGATGCCGGCGGCGAAAAGCGATTCATCGGCGTAGATATTGCCTACACCGGCGATGCAGCGCTGATCGAGGAGGACGGCTTTGATGGCCCGACGTCCGGTCAAGCGGGCGGCCAGGGTCTCGGGCGCCGTGGCCAGGGGCTCGGGGCCAAGGCTCTGGGCAAACGCCCAACTCCTCCAGTCCTCGGCAGACAGGAGGGCGACGAAGCCAAAGCGTCGCGGGTCGACAAAGCGAAGATCGTTGTCGTGCTCCAGCCGTGCCTGCCAATGGGTATGGCGCATGACTGGGGAGGTGGTGTCCATCACCCACAGCCGACCACTCATCTTGAGGTGAACAACGAGCATCCATCTGTTGTCCAGATGGAGGCGAAGGAGCTTTGCCCGGCGATCCACCGCGACAATGGTGCGGCCCTTAAGGCCCACAGGCGGTGTGAAGCGAGCCACTTGGGGATGGAGAAGCTGCGCGCTTACGAACCGTTGGCCCACTACCGTGCGCCGCAGCCCCCGGGCAATCGTCTCCACCTCGGGTAGCTCTGGCATCAGCGTGGCACCGTGAGGGTAAGAATGCGTCCGCCCCGCTCCACGGTAAAGCGCATGGGCTCGCCCCGACGTGTTGCTGTGGCCGCTGCCGCGTGGAGGTCTTCGGCACTGTGGACGGTCGTTTCGTTGACGGCCATCAGGCGATCCCCGGGCGCCAACCCCATGGCCGCAGCTCGCGAACTTGCCTCCACGGATTGCACGACAAGGCCGCCTTCGGTGGCATCGAGGGTCATGCCGAGGCGGCTGCGATGGATCGCAGGGCAGGCAAAGAACGCAAAGCGCAGATGGGGGACACAAGAGGACTGGGCGTCGGTGAGGCTGCTGGCATCGCGCCAGGGCAGGACAACGAGCATCCGCGCCGCAGGATCGAGCCGGTGGATGCGGTAGGGAATGCCCCAGCCCCGCTCCAGGTGCCCGGCGCCTGCGAGGATGACCATCTTGCGGCCATGCTGCTGTCTCCAGGCAATGGCGGTCTCGGCCATGACGGAGTCCCACAAGGATTGGACGCGGATAAAGCCGTCCAATTGGGGGGCTGAACCATCCCGCAGATGCTGGTGCAGGGCAAACTGCTGCTCGAGGCTTGTGGTTTGCTCTGGACAGGGGGGAATGATGGTTTGGGGGAGCCGGTGATCCGGGGGCTGGATGTGGCCATCGCGAACGCCCTGGGCCACGGACCAGGGGACATTGAGGCCCACGAGACGCGCGCCATGGCGCTGGGCGGCGTCGAAAATCGGGGCGTAGAGGCTCAAGGGATAGCCCCAGATGTCGTCCCAATGGCGGGCCAGGGCTTCTCGAGATGGGCTGGCGTCAAGAAACCCTTGGCTGTCTCGAGGCAGCATCTCCAGGCCAAGGTCCCAAGCAATGTGGGCGGCGGCCAGGGTGTGGAGGATATCGGCCGCCGCAGCGTGGTCGCAGGGATTGGTGTGGCTTTCTCCGATGAGGATGTAATCGGCCTGTTGGGCCAGACTGCTGAGTCCAGCGGCATCGAGCTCCGCCCCGTCCTGGCGAAGAAAGGCCCCCACAGGGGGCAATACATCTTGGGGTTTGGGCGGCCGTGGGGCGCAGCCTCCCCAAACCACCAGGAAGAGAAGGGCTAATCCCAAGAACGTTTGTCTTCGATGGCTTTGATCTGCGGAGGCAAGGTGCCGGGGGGGACGATCTTGAGGACAGGCCGGATTTTGATTTTCTCGCGGAAGAGATGGAGCAGCTCCTCCTCTCGTTTGAATTGAGAGGTTTCGATGATGAGCGTCATCTCGTCCACACCGCCTGGATTGGTGACTTCGATCTGCCATCGTTTGATCTCCTCGAAATCAGAGAGCACTTGCTCCACTTGATGGGGATAGACGAACATCCCTTTGATGCGTGCAGTCGTATCGACGCGGCCTACAATGGCACTGAGGCGCGGGCTCGTGCGTCCACAAGGACAGGGCGAGCGGTCGATATACGACAAATCGCCTGTAGCAAGGCGGATAAGGGGATAGGTTTTGTTGAAGACCGTGACCACGATTTCGCCCGTCTCGCCATCCTTCAAGGGAATGCCGGTGTCCGGATGGCAGATTTCCACGTAGGCCCGACCGGCGATGTGGAGACCCGTTTTGTGGAAGCACTCATAGCCAATGCAGCCAACGTCCGCAGTCCCATATCCCTGGCGCATGATGAGATCGAATTTCTTTTCGAGCGTCGAACGAAGTTTTTCCGAGAATCGTTCACCCGTAACAAAGGCTACTTCGAGAAAGAGGTCTTTGCGCAGATTCATCCCTTTTTCTTCTGCTTTTTGCGCCAGATGCATGAGATAACTCGGTGTGCCGATGTATCCTGTTACCCGTAATTTGCGCATGATTTCCAGTTGCGTTGCCGTATTACCTGGGCCAGCAGGAATGACAGCACAGCCTAAAGCACGGAGAGGTTCCTCGAACATCAGCCCTGCAGGAGCGAGATGGTAATTGAACGTATTTTGAACGACGTCTCCTGAACGGAACCCCGTAGCATAAAAACTTTCTGTCCATCCCCAATAGTCATCACTGCGATCTTCTGGATCGAAGATAGGTCCAGGGGAGAGGAAGATGCGGCGCAGGTCTCCTAGGTCTTTGGTGAGCAGTCCCCCCAACCGCGGCCCCATGGATTGGAGAAAGATGAGCTCTTTTTTCTTGAGGATCGGGACGTGCTTGAGGTCGATGAGGTCGCGAAACTTGTCCACAGAAAATTGAGCACGATCAAAGCGCTTTTTCACATCTTCGGAATACCGGTAGGCATAGGTGAGGAGCTCTTTGAGTTGAATTTGGTAGTATTTTTGCCGCTCGGTGGGGTCGAGCACTTCGCGGCGGCTGAAGATGCCTTCGGTGCGGTCTTTACGGGTCATGCCTTACCTCCTGACGCAAAAAGATTTCCGCGGCCATGGGCCGCAGAAAATGCCATAGCTATAGGTGCATGCGTTGAAGATGCAAGCATTTTTTTATAACGATTTGAATTTTTAGGATATTTCTGGAACTTCGTTGGCGACGCCCTCAGTCTTCCATCCCACAGGTGCGGTACGGGCAAAGACAAGGTAGCCGGTATGGGCGACCATGCGGTCTTCAGGACGCAGGCGGTCGGCCACGGGTTTGTAGCGGCGCACCAAGATCTCGAGGACCTCAATGTCGAGAAAGGGTCCTCCTTCGAGGGCGCGGAGGAGTTCACTGATTTGATTGGTCGTGGGGAGTAAAAACCCTATCGGCGCCCCTGGTGTGACTGCGGCCGGGATGTGGGGAACGGCCTGCCATGGCGCGCGGACATCGAGGAACAGGGCGTCAGCGTCGGTGTGGAGAAATCCCTGCTCGATGTCGTGAAGATGGAAGTCCACCCGGTGGGCAAGCCCGATGGTCTCGAGGTTGGCGCGGCACAAGTTGAGGAACTCTTCTCGGCGGTCATAGGTGAAGACACGCCCCCCGTCTCCCACCAGCCAGGCCAGGGCCGTGGTGAGCCCGCCCGACCCGCAGCCGGCTTCAATGACGCGGCAACCAGGGCCGATGCCCAACTTGAGGGCGATATAGCCAATTTCTTTGGGATAGATGATTTGGGTGCGGCGTTTGACAGCGCTTTTGACCAGGTCATAGAGAGTCGGGCGGAGTACGAGATAGGGGACGCCGGTGTGGGAGGCGACCGTATTGCCCCACCCGGCCTCGCGCGCGGCGTCGAGTGCGATCATGCCGTCATTGGTATGGAGTACCGCGCCTGGTGTGGCCGCGATGAAATAGCGCTTGTCCTTTGGGCTTTGGAGCAGTACCAGCTGGCCTGGCTCGATCATAGGGTCCCCCTTGTGGCGGCAGAGCGAGGGCAGTAGCCGCCGCCTTTTTTGTCTGTCAAGGAGCGCGGCCCGAGGCGCCCAGTTTTTCTGTTTTCGCTCCAGTGCGGCGGGGATTGTCGTGTTGTTGAGCGGGTGCAAGCGTCGTGCGTTGCCTGCATGAAGACGTTGCGCGAGAGAACTATATTTCATTTCGAGGAATGCATGGGAGAAAAGACTCGCATCATGCTCATCAGCGTCCTGCCTGGTGAGCAAGTGGAAGTCGTGATTACGCAGGATGGAGTGGTGATGGAGTATTACGTCGAGATGCTCCATCAGTCCAAGGCCAAAGGGAACATCTATAAAGGGAAAATCCATAATATTGATCAAGCCCTTCAGGCCGCCTTTGTCAATTACGGCGCGGAAAAGAACGGGTTTCTCCAGGTCGATGAGGTCCATCCGGAGTACTACCTCATTGATCCGCCGGCACGAGGCTATCCGCCCCTGCAAAAGGCCTTGCGTCCAGGGCAAGACGTCCTGGTGCAGGTCGTCAAAGAGCCTACGGGCTCCAAGGGGGCCTTTCTCACCACCTATCTCTCCATCCCAGGGCGCTATTTTGTCCTCACCCCCGGTCGCGAACAGCTTGGCATTTCGCGTAAGATCGAAGAGGAAAAGGAACGGGCACGTCTTAAGGAAATTGTTGAGGAAATGGGTCTTGAAGAAGGGATAGGCGTCATCGTGCGCACGGTGAGCGAAGGTCAAAGTAAGGCGGCCTTGTCCCGGGATCTCCAGTTTCTCAAGCGATTGTGGAAAGATATCCGCAAGCGGGCCAATGAGGCCACGGCCCCAGCCCTTGTCTACGAGGAAAGGGACCTCGCTTTCCGGGCCATTCGGGACTATTTGACGGCCGACATCACAGAGTGCTGGGTGGATGACGAGGCCACGGCGGCCCAAATCAACGAGTTCGCGAGCCTCGTGTTCCCGCGGCGCAAAAGCATTGTCCGCGTCCATACGGACCTCCAGCACACCTTGTTTGAGCGCTTCCGCATCGAAGAACAATTGGCCACGGTCCTGTCGCGCACCGTCAACCTTCCAAGTGGTGGTCAGCTTGTTTTTGACCATACCGAAGCGTTGACCGCCATCGATATCAATTCTGGAAAAATCGGTGGAGAGAAAAATTTCAAGGAAATGGCCTTGCGCACCAATGTGGAGGCCGCTCGGGAAATCGCCCATCAGCTCATGTTGCGGGATATTGGTGGTCAGATTGTCATCGATTTCATCGAAATGAAGGACCCTGCGCATATCCGTGAGGTAGAAAAAGAGATGCGCCAAGCTCTGAAAGCCGACCGGGCGCGTACTGATGTGGGGCGGATCTCCAAGTTTGGTCTCATGGAAATTGTGCGCCAACGCCTCGGCACCTCGGCGCTGTCCGCAAGTCTTGATCCGTGCCCGCATTGTGGGGGGTCTGGCTTCCGCCGGAATCTCGAATGGCGGGCCATGCGGGCCCTCAAAGAGATCTTCCGCTCCCTGCGTGCCGGAACAGGCACCGATCCGCTCTCCTATAGCGCGGATCCAGAACTTGCCGTTTACCTGCTTAATCGGAAGCGAGAAAAGCTTGTGGAATTGGAGCAACGCCTCGGCCGCAGCATCCACATCGTGCCATCGGCGGCAGAGCAGTGTTCTTTTTGTTAGAGGACACCATGCGGCTGCTGCTTCATGCCTGCTGTGGTCCATGCGCCATCTACCCTGTGCAGCTGCTCCTCCAGCGTGGCGTTGCGGTGACGCTGCTCTTTTTTAATCCCAATATCCATCCGCTTCAGGAATATGCTCGCCGGCGTCAGGGCCTGCACGAGGTGGCGCAGGCCTTTGGGGTCCCACTCCTTTGCCCAGAGCGCTATGATCCGCAGGTCTATTTTCGCGCCGTAGCCTTTCGGGAAGAGCACCGGTGCCAGGTGTGCTATGCCTTGCGCTTGGAACGGACGGCTCAGATTGCCCGCCGCGGTCTCTTTGATGCCTTTTCCACGACGCTGCTCTATAGCAAGTTCCAGAAGCATGAGGAAATTCGCCGTATCGGCGAAGGCTTGGGAGGGGCTATCCCTTTTTATTACGAGGATTTTCGTGAGGGATGGAAAGAAGGCGTCGTGCAGTCCAAGGCCATGGGAATCTACCGCCAGCAGTACTGTGGCTGTCTTTATAGCGAAGCCGAGCGCTATCGGCGGGAGCTCGAGGCCTAATGCTGGTCTATATCCATTTGCCCTTGTGCCGACGCAAGTGCCGCTACTGTGCCTTCCCTTCTTGGGAGTACCGTGAAGACGCCGCTGCCCGGATCGTGGACCTCATTGTGGCGGATGTGGCGCGCTGGGGAGGGCGGGAAGCCCTGACGGCACGGACCCTTTATCTGGGAGGAGGGACGCCGTCGCTGTGGCCTATTGCCGAGCTGGGACGCATTGTGGACGCCGTGGCCCGGTATCTGAACCTCCCGGGGGATGTGGAGGTGACGGTGGAGGCCAATCCTGAGTCGGCCCTCCACGGCGGGTGGTTGAAGGGGCTTGCCTCGCTCGGCGTGACGCGCATCAGTTTGGGTGTGCAGAGCTTTCACGATGCGCTCTTGGCCTTCTTGGGGCGTCCTCATGATGGGCTCCAGGCGCAAAAAGCGGTGGAGGCTGCTGTGACCACGGGCCTTGCGGTGAATGTGGATCTTTTGTGGAATATCCCCGGCCAGACGCGTGCCCTATGGGCCGCCGATGTGGCCCAGGCCGTCTCCTTGGGGGTCAGTCATGTGTCGTGTTATGCCCTGACCCCCGAGCCAGGGACGCCGTTGGCGCAGGTCCAGCTCTCCTGGCCAAGCGAGGAAGATGCCGCGGCGCAGTACGAGCTCGCTTGTGTTCTTCTCGAAAGCCATGGCTTGCGCCAATATGAATTCGCCAATTGGGCCCTCCCTGGGCAGGAGTGCCAGCACAATCTCGGCTATTGGCGCGGCGAGGACTATCTCGGTTTTGGTCCGGGGGCAGTATCAACGTGGCGGGGAGAGCGCTGGACGAACCCTGGCGGGGTGGAGGACTATGCTGCGGTTGTGGCTGGGGAGCGCTGCCCACTTGCCGAGGCCTTGACCGCACAGGTGGTGGCGCAGGAGCGGCTTATGCTCGGGTTACGGACCCGGGAAGGGATCGATCTGCTGGCCTTGGGCCGCGCTGTGGGCGTGGATCTCCTCAACGCTGGTGGAGATGTGTGGCATTCTTTGGTGCAGGCAGGCCTAGCGCAGCTCGATGCGGGTTGGTTTTGGCTCACCCGCCAGGGAATGTTGGTTGGTAATGCAGTGAGCGCCCACCTGCTCGCCCACTTTGATAGCTGGGTGCGCCAGGGGGCGAAAACCATGGAGGCTCGATAGAACGATATGACCAACGAACATGATGGTACATCACAGATGCAACCAGAGCCTTCCGCGGCTCTTGAAGCCCGATGGGAGGATTTGGATGACGCCGTGCGGCGGGGGGCCCAGCGTTTGGGCTGGCAGGACCTCATGCCGGTGCAGCGCCGTGTCCTTCCCATCGTCGTCGCCGGTCGGGATGTCATGGTCCAGTCCAAGACCGGCAGCGGGAAGACCGGTGCCTTTTTGTTGCCGATGGCGCGCCTCGTGGCGCAGGCCGGAGGGGTACAGGCCTTGGTGCTCACCCCCACGCGGGAGCTCGCCCTCCAGGTTGCGCGCGATGCAGCGGTCTTATTTGCCGATTTGGGGCTCAACCCTGTGGCCCTCTACGGCGGAGCGGGCTTTCGTCCGCAAGTGCAGGCCCTCGAGGCCGGGGCACAGGTGGTGGTGGGCACTCCAGGACGCATTCTCGACCATCTACTGCGGGGCACCCTCCATCTCGATGGCCTGCGCCTACTTGTCTTCGACGAGGCGGACCGGATGCTCTCCATGGGCTTTTACCCCGACATGAAGCAGTTGCAGCGCTATCTGCCTGCTGGGCTGCAGACAGCCATGTTTTCTGCGACGTATCCAGGATATGTGCAACGGCTTGCCGCACAGTTTCTCAAAGATCCTGTACATATTTCTTTGAGCCAGGACCAAATCCATGTGCATGATATTGTGCACATCCAGTATCGTGTCCCGGCGCTACAAAAGAGCCGTGCCCTGGTGAAGATCATTGAAATGGAAAACCCTTCCTCGGCCATTGTTTTTTGCAATACCAAGACTGACGTCCATTTTGTTGCCGTCGTTCTGCGTCGTTTTGGTTATGAAACCGGAGAGCTCTCGGCGGACCTCTCCCAGACAGAGCGCGAGGCCGTACTTGAAGACTTACGCCAAGGGCGCATCAAATTCCTCGTGGCCACAGACCTGGCGGGTCGGGGCATCGATATTCCGGACCTCTCGCATGTGTTCCAGTACCAGCCCCCGCAGGACCCGGAGGCCTATATCCACCGTACGGGCCGCACTGGACGGGCCGGCGCTGCTGGGGTCGCCATCTCGTTGGTCGCTGGGGTAGAAGAGTTGGATTTGGCAGCCATTGGCCGACGCTTTGGGATTGCCATTGAGGACCGTCCCTTGCCCGCGGATGCCGAGGTTCAGGCCATGGTGGCCCAACGGGCCGTATCCCTTTTGGAAGCCGCCCTGCGGCGGGCCGACAATATCCAGAAGGAACGGCTGCAGCGCTTTGAGCCTCTGGTGGCAGACCTGGCCGGGAGCGAAGAGGGCCGGGTGCTTCTCGCGCTGCTGGTGGATCAATTTTACCAGGCCACGTTCCATGCCTTGGAACTGCCAGCCCATGCCCCGGTGGTTGCTACCGTGGGTGGAGGAGCGAGCCATGCGGCGGGAGGTGCTGTCGATGGAGCGGAGGAGGGGATATCCCGGGAAAAACGCCGCCGTCGGCGCTCCCGCAAGAAGAAGCCGGCGGCTGATGTTCTTGGAGATGTTGCGTCAAAAAGCGCGCCCCAGGAGGCGGAAGTCGAGAAGGACCTGAGCGCCCAGTCTTTGGTGGGTGGGGGAGTTCAGGCCGTCAGGGCCCAGGGTGCTAGCGGTGAGGCCGTGGTAGATGGCGCAGCGCCAAAGGGAGAAGAACAGGCAGGATCGCCCGTGTCCCCAATGGGAGAGGGAGGGGACGCTGTGGCAAGCGGAGGAGAGGAAGCCAAGCCCAAAAGCCGCCGGCGCCGGCGCCGGCCACGCAAGGGCAGTGCGGCTCGGACAGCAGAAGGGGGTGGTGCCCAGGGGGGCGAGGCCCCTCCTGCGGTAGCGCCGAAAGCTCCCCTCCAGGAGGAGGGGCCATCACGGTCGCGCAAGAAGAAGATTTTTCTCGAATAAGCCCCAAGGAGGTCCCCATGAGTCCGGAACGACGTCGGCGCAGTCGGGTCCATGTAGCGGTGCCGGTCATCCTCGTGCAAGGGGGGCGGCAGGTCCAGGGACAACTTCATGACGTTAGTCTCAAAGGGCTTTCCTGTTCGGTGGATGGCCCGCTTACCCTCGGAGCGGAATGTGCAGTGACGCTCGCTTTGGCTTCGGGCGTACGCATCCACGCCCAGGGCCGGGTGGTGCGCACGGGTCAGGACGCTGCGGTGGACTTTATCCGGTTGGAGGAGAAAGACTTCGCCCACTTACGTAATTTGGTTCGCCTCTATGCCGAAGATGCAGACCAGGTGGATGACGAGCTGCGTACCCCGGCCTTTGGAGACTAGCGGGCCTGTTCCAACTCCAGGAGGACGGCCTTTAGGGGTAGCCCTGGGCCGTAGCCGCCAAGGCCCTGGCGGGCAATGACCCGGTGGCAAGGGAAAAGGAGTGGCCAGGGGTTGCGGGCCATGACCTGGCCGATGGCTCGCGGGCTGGTGCCGAGGCGTTGGGCGAGCTCGCCGTAGGTCGTGGTCTGTCCAGGAGGGGTTGTTTGGGCAAGGAAGTGCAAGACCCGCCAGGCGAAAGGAGAGATACGGTCCTGGGCCAGGGGCAGAGCCGGCCATGGCAGGGCGTGGGGGCCGAAGGAGGCGATGATTGCTGCCAGGGCCTCTCCCCACGGGGAGCGGGGCGGTGTGGCCGCGGTGGTTGGCGGCAAGACGTGGATGGCAAGAAGGCGACCGTCCTGCCAACACAAGCGGGCAGCAAAGCGAGGGTGGCAGAAGGTTTCGGAGCCGGAGAAACTCATGCGGTTGGGTTGGGCAGGGCAAGGCGGCAGCCTTGGGTGGTGCCGGTTGATTTGAGGGCGGCATGGATGGCGGCGTGGAGGCCGCGCTTGTCCCCGGCAAAGCCGGGGGCGATGAGCTCTCCAGGGGCTGGGTCTGCCGTGATGCGATGGATGACAATGTCTGGGCGTAGGGCCGCGATGGCCTCGACGACCCAGGCGATCGTCTCGGCGCGGGAGAGAAGGGGCAGGCGTCCTTGGCGCCAGGAGACCTCCCATTGGGCGCCACGGACCACGAGGAGATTGTGGAGTTTGACCCCAGTTATGGGCAAGGCGTTGAGGAAGGCGATGGTGGCGCGCAGGTGGGCAAGGGTCTCCCCGGGAAGCCCAAGGAGGATATGGGCGCAGACCGGCAGTCCGTACCGCTGGGCCTCGTGGCAGGCGCGCGCAAAGGTGGCCGCATCGTGCCCACGTCCAATGCGGCGCAAGGAGGCGTCGTGGGCGGATTGGAGTCCCATTTCAAGCCAGAGGACCGGTACAGGGCTGGCACAAAGTACCTGCCATGTCGTGGGCGTGAGCGTGTCGGGTCGAGTACCAACGGTGACGCCAAGAAGGCCAGGGAGGCCAACGAGCTCGGCGAGTTGGGCCGTCAGGCGCCCTGTCGGGCCATGGGTGGCGGTGTAGGACTGCAAGTAGGCGATGGCCTGGGGCACGCGCTGCGCCAAGCGATGGTAGGCCTGGAGGTATTGCTCAGTAAGACTCAGCCCTTGGGCTGCCAGGCCTGAACCCGAGCCATGGGGGTTGCAAAAGGCGCAGCCGCCTTGCCCGAGGGTGCCGTCCCGGTTGGGGCACGTGCCGCCACCATCAAGGGCGATGATGCGCACGGCCGCGCCAAAGCGATGGCGTAGCCAGGGGGCAAGGCGGCGGTAGGGTTCGGTAGTGTTCATGGCGGAGTTTAAAAATTTGAATCGCTCGTTGTCAACGCGCCCTCGGTTGCCCCGGGTGGGGCGTTGTGCTAGGCCAAGAAGGATGATCGCGGGGGGCATATCCCTGGGCGCCACAACTTCCCATTGAGGAGACCATGTCTAGACTCTTTGATGCCTTTTTAGGTCTATTTTCCAATGATTTGGCCATCGATCTCGGCACGGCCAATACCTGTGTGTATGTGCGGGGCAAGGGGATTGTCTTGCGCGAACCCTCGGTGGTGGCGGTGAAGCGCGATAGCCGCGGGGTCAACAAGGTCCTCGCTGTGGGCGCTGAAGCCAAGCGCATGCTTGGTCGCACGCCGGGCAACATCGTGGCCATTCGGCCGATGAAAGACGGCGTCATCGCTGACTTCGAGGTCACGGAGGCCATGTTGCGGCACTTTATCTCCAAAGTGCATAACTCTCGTCGTTTGGTGCGGCCGCGCATTGTCATTTGCGTGCCCACTGGCATCACCCAAGTGGAGAAGCGGGCGGTGCGTGAGTCCGCCCAGAGCGCGGGGGCTCGGGAGGTCTATCTTGTGGAAGAGCCCATGGCCGCGGCCATTGGCGCCAACCTTCCCATCACCGAGCCCACGGCCAACATGGTAGTGGATATCGGTGGTGGGACCACGGAGGTGGCGGTCATTTCCTTGGCCGGAATCGTTTATTCCAAGTCGGTGCGTGTGGGTGGCGACAAAATGGATGATGCCATTCTCCAGCACGTCAAGCGCAAGTACAACATGCTCATTGGCGAAAGTTCGGCGGAAGAGATCAAGATGTCCATTGGCTCGGCCTATCCGCTGACTCCGGAGCTCACCATGGATATCAAGGGCCGTGATTTGGTTTCCGGCATTCCGCAGAATATCAGCATTACCTCGGAGGAAGTGCGCAAGGCCATCGCGGAACCAGTGGATGCTATTGTGCAAGCGGTGCGCATCGCCTTGGAGCAGACCCCTCCGGAGTTGGCCGCCGACATCGTCGATCGAGGGATTGTCCTCACAGGTGGCGGGGCCCTACTGCGGGGGTTAGACCAGCTCTTGCGGGAGGAGACTTCCTTGCCCATCACCGTGGTGGACGACCCCCTGTCCACCGTGGCCTTGGGATCCGGCAAGGTCCTCGATAACCTCGATGTTCTTCGTGAAGTGACCATCGACTAACGTGCGTCCGCGCGCCCTTGTCCTTGCCGTTCTCCTGCCCTTGGTGGTGTATGTCGGGCTATATACTTGGAACGCCAAGACCGGTGTCATAGACCGGCTCACCGCTGTGCTTGGTTTGGATGTGGCGGGTTGGGTGTTTCGGCCAGGCCGCGCCCTGGAGCGCGGGGGGCGAGAACTGTGGGAGCGCTACGTCTATTTGGTGGGGGTGCGTCAGGAAAATGAGGACCTCCGGGCCGAGGTGCGAGCCCTCCAGGAGCAGGTGGCGCAGCTCTCCGAAAAAAGTGCAGAGGCAAAACGGCTGGCCGCCCTTTTGGCGTTGCCCCCTCTGGAGGGATGGGAGCGCCGTGGGGCGCGGGTCGTGGCCCAGCGTCCGGGTCCGGGGATGGTCCTCGATGGGGTGATCTTGGACGTCGGGCACGCCCACGGGGTGCATGAAGACGCGCCGGTGCAGGCCGCGGCCGGGCTCTTGGGACGGACGACTCGGGTGGGACGTTTTTTTGCCCACGTGCTGCTCGTAACGGCCCCAGTGAGTCGGGTGCCGGTGATCTCTCAAGAGGGACGGGTGCCCGGCGTGGTTTGCGGTCAGGGAGCGGATGAACCCTTGGATGTTCGCTATGTTCCCCTGGGGCAGCCTGTAGCAGTCGGAGAATTGCTGGTGACCTCGGGCATGGATGGGGTGTTCCCGCGGGGGATCCCGGTGGCGCGGATTACGGCGGTCAGCGTTGGGGAAGGCGCGTTGTTCCAGAAGGTGGAGGCTCGTCCGGTCGTGCCTATCGACGCGGTGGAAGAAGTCGTGGTCCTGCAACGGCCACAGGCTGCCGCTGTGGAGGCTGGGGGGCAATGAGGTGGCGTCGGTGGCGCGTGCCTGCCCCGGTGTTTTGGCTGGGCATGGGCAGTGCGGCCCTTTGGTGCCAAGAGTTTTTGGGCGGGCGGGACGTCCTTGTGCCGTTTATCTTGGTATGGCTCCAACGAGGGCGTATGGGGGCTGCCTTCGTGGCCGCGGTGTTGGTTACCCTGGTTCAGGAAGGGCTCGCTTCGTTCGCTTTGGGGGCCACACTCGCCACGGCAGGTTTGTGGGCTGGGTTTGTTCTCGCGGCATGGCGGCTTGATCCCTTCAACCCGCTCTTTATGGCCGGTTTTTCTCTTTACGCCGCATGGTGGATCCCGCAGGCGTATGGGACGGTGGCCATGCTCCACGACGTCGTTGTGCCGTTGCCTTCGTTTTTCCAAATCCTTGTCCAAGCCAGTGTGACGTGGCTGGTGTGGGTCATCCTCAACTGGTTGGTGGCGCGACAGGATCGTTATGTCTCGGTTTCGGCCGCCACGTGATGCCCCGCTGTGGGCCGGGCCAACAGTACTCTTTGGGTTGACCGTGGTCCTTTTTGCGGTGCTTGGGGTGCGCTTGTGGTATCTGCAAGTCGTTAAGGCCGATTTCTACCACAGCAAGGCCCAGGAAAATCGCACCCGCCAGCGGGTCCTTTATGCCCCACGCGGAGTGATCCGCGATGCCGAGGGTACGTTGGTGGCGGAAAATGTCCCTGCCTATGCCGTGGCCGTGGTCCGCGAGGAATGCGGGGATATCCAAGCCACCTTGGATCAGATCGCCCGGTGGACCGGAGTGGATCGGGACGCGCTGCAGAAAAGCTTCGAGCTCGGTAAGCGCCGGACGAAGAGTTTTGAAGAACAGGTCGTGGTTCCCAACGTCACTTTTGACACCGTGGCCCTCATCGAGAGCCAACGCCATCGGTGGCCTGGGGTGAGCGTGGTGGTGCGGCCAAAGCGCTTTTATGCCACGGGAGCCCTTCTTGCCCATGTCCTTGGCTATGTGGCCCGGGCCAATGAAGAGGAGCTCGCCCGAGACCCGGAACTCCTTTTGGGGGATGATGTGGGGAAGCTTGGGGTCGAGTTGGCGTTGGAGCGTCGGTTGCGGGGGAAGAAGGGTTTGGAGTCCTTCGAGGTCGATGCCGCGGGGCGGGTACTCGGGACCACGCGACTGCGCGACCCCGTTCCTGGGGAGGACCTGCAGCTGGGGATTCATTTGCCCCTGCAGCGGGCCGGGGTGCGGGCCTTGATGGGTAAGGCCGGGACGGTGGTGGTCCTGGATGCAGACACGGGACATGTCCTCACGATGGTAAGTTCCCCGAGTTACGATCCCAATGAATTCGTGGCCGGCATCTCGCAAGCGCGTTGGAATGCCCTTCAGGAAGACCCCTTGCATCCGATGCAAAATCGGCCAATCCAAAGCGTCTATCCTCCGGGTTCGGTTTTTAAGCTCGTCCTTGCGGGCGCGGCCCTTGAGGCCGGGGTGGTGACGCCGTCCACCATCATCTACTGTAATGGCAAGTACGCAGTAGGAGATCGCGAATACCGTTGCTGGCGACGGGGTGGGCACGGGAGGGTGGATTTGCGCAAGTCCATCCGGGAATCGTGCGATGTGTACTACTACACCGTGGGGGAGCGTCTTGGCCCTTGGGCCATGAGTGAATTTGCCCGGAGGTGCGGTTGGGCGCAGGCTACAGGAGTGGATCTCCCCCATGAGCGGATTGGCGTTGTTCCTTCGCCCGCATGGAAGCTGGAGCGCTTGGGGCGCAAATGGGTCGGTGGGGATACGATCAACATGTCCATTGGCCAAGGGTATACCGTGGCCACACCCCTGCAAATCACCCGTTTTGTGGCGGCCTTGGTCAATGGCGGGCGGTTGCTCCGACCGCTGCTCCTTTCCTCCGATGCCCCTGAGGTACAGGGGCAATTACCGATGAAAGAAAGCACGCGCAGGCTTATTCTCGAGGCCATGGTGGCCGTCGTGAATGAGGAAGGTGGCACGGCGCGTGTCCTCGCGCGGCCAGGAATTCGGATAGGGGCGAAGACCGGTACTGCCCAAGTGGTCAAACTCATGGATCAATACGAAAAGAAGGAAACAAAAGATATCCCCTACAAATACCGGGATCACGCCTGGCTGGCCTGCTTTGCCGAAAAAGATGGTCGGCGCTATGCCATCGTGGCCTTTGTGGAACATGGAGGACACGGCGGCTCTGAAGCAGGACCGGTGGCCGGGGCCATGATCGATGCCCTTTTTGGCCGAGGAGGAATGCCATGATCGATCGTCGTCTCTTGAGCCATACCCCATGGGCCTTACTCTTTCTCTTTGTGCTGCTGGTCGGCGCTGGGCTCGTCAATCTGTATTCTGCCAGCTCGCTGCGCTTTGAAGATGGTCTGGGGGTAGAGTCTTTTTTCCGCAAACAGCTGGTGTGGTCTGGATTGGGGTTGCTTGTCTTTCTTGGCCTTCTCTTGTTCCATTACCGCCATCTTCGGGCCTTGGCGTGGCCGATGTATGGGATGGGCTTATTGCTCCTGGTCGGGGTGCGTATGTTTGGCAAAACAATCTCGGGGGCACAACGTTGGCTTGACCTTGGGCCATTACATTTCCAGCCCACGGAGTTCGTCAAAGTGACGGTGATTATTCTGACGGCCAAAATCCTCGCCCGCATGGAAGGCAGCCTTGGGTGGAAAGAGCTCCTCAACGTCTTGGCCGTGGCCTTGGTGCCGGCCTTGTTTATCTCTCGGCAGCCGGATTTGGGTTCCGCCCTCAATATCCTCCTTATTGGAGGGGGGATGATCCTCTTCAAGGGACTGCGTCCTGCCGTCCTTAAAACCCTGATCCTGGCCGCCCCGGTGCTCGTACCCTTTGGATGGTTTTTCCTCAAAGACTACCAAAAGCAGCGCATTCTCGTTTTTCTTGACCCGACGGCGGATCCTCGAGGGGCGGGATATCATGTGCTCCAATCGCAGATCGCCATTGGGTCTGGTGGATTCTGGGGGAAAGGATTTTTACAGGGGACCCAGAGCCAGCTGCGCTTCTTGCCGGAAAAACACACGGACTTTGCCTTCGCTGTATTTGGTGAAGAGTGGGGGTTTGTGGGCAGCATCCTCCTTATCGGGCTTTTTTGCCTCTTTTTGTATCACCTCGCCCTTGTCGCTGAAGAGGCCAAAAATGCGTTTGGGAAGTGTCTTGCAGCAGGAGTATTTTTCTATTTCTTTTGGCAAGTGCTCATCAATATCGGCATGGTACTTGGCATCATGCCTGTCGTCGGCATTCCGCTGCCCTTCATGAGCTATGGAGGAAGCTCTTTACTGATGAATTTTTTTCTCCTCGCCGTGGTCGTCAACGTGGCCATGCGGCGGTTTATGTTCAAACGCTGATACGTGAAAAAGAGGACGATTGGAGCCGAGAACCCAAAGACTCCTGGACGCATACCTGTTGGCAGCTTGTATTTTTGCCAAAAAGCCTTTGACACCAAGGGGGGAATCGGCTAGGGCCAACCCGACTTTGAACAAAAATTCACATACTCATCCAAGGGGGCGGCATGATTGATCTTGATGTGAGTTTTTTTGTCCAGCTGGTGAATTTCTTGATCATCTTGACCGTGCTGAATCTCCTCCTGTTTCGCCCCATTCGGGGAATTATCAAGAAACGCGCTGAGGTGATGGCAGAGCGGCTCAAGGCTGTGGAGGATTTCACGGCACAGGCGGAAGCCAAAATGAGTGGCTATCGCCAGGCCTTGGCGGAGTCTCGTGGCGAGGCCCAGAACGTGCGTTTGGCCCTCAAGGAAGAAGGCTTGGCGCAGGAGGCGAGTATGCTTGCCGCTGCCGGGCAGGCGGCCGCAACGAAGCTCGCTGCGGCTCGGCAAGAGATCGAGGCCCAAAAGAGTGCGGCTTTGGCGGCGCTGCAGGGACAGGTGGCGGCCTTTGCCAAGCAAGTGGCCGCTAAGGTCTTGGTGCGGGGATAGCGAGCTTGCTTTTGGAACGAGTCGGTGTGGAGTAAGGAGGGCTGAAGATTGAAACGTTGGAAAACGGTCGGAGTGATGGCCCTGGCGGCGCTGTTCTTTGCCGCGGTGGCCTTCGCAGGCGGCGGCGAGGGGGAAGGCCACAACAAGTGGCTCGATTTGGTATACCGCTTTATCAATTTCGGCATTGTGGCCTTTTTGGTGTACAAGTTTGCGGGTAAACGAGCCGCGGACTTTTTTTCGGGACGATCCAAGCAGATTGAAGCTGATTTGAACGATCTTGATGAGCGCAAGGCCGATGCTCAGCGTCGTCTGCTGGAAGTCGAGGCGAGCATCGCCAATCTCGAGGCGGAGAAGGCGAAGATCCTGGAGGACGCTCGGCAGCAGGGAGAGGCCATCAAGGCCGCCATCGTGGAGAAGGCCGAGGCGCAGGCTGCGCAGATTGTCGCCCAGGCTGAAGCCGCAGCGGCGCAGGAGTTCAAGTTGGCCGTGGACGCCATTCGCGAGCGGATGGCTGAGGAGATCATCCTGGCTGCGGAGGATCTGGTCAAGAAGCAGCTCAAGAAAAAAGAGCATGAGGAATTGGTCAACGAATATCTCAAAAAGGTGGTGCTCAATTGACAGGGAACATCGTTGCGAAACGCTATGCCAAGGCCCTGTTTGCTGTGGCCACGTCCGAAGGTGAGGGGGCGGTGGCCAAGTATGGGGCCGAGTTGGCTGCTTTGGCTGAGGTCCTGAAGGCGGCGCCCGAGGTCTTGCGGATTTTTCGCAACCCTATCTTCTCGCTCGAGGAAAAGCGGGGGGTGATCATGTCGCTGCTGGACAAGATCGCCGCCAGCCCCGTGATGCGCCACTTCTGCATGTTGCTCGCCGACAAGAACCGACTCGGTTTTTTGCCGGAAATCAGTGCCGTCTATGCCAGCCTTTTGGACGAAGCCCAAGGGGTGGTGCGGGGCAAGGTCGTGACCGCCATTCGGCTGTCCGATTCCCAGCAAAAGGCGGTGGTCGACAAGCTGCAGAAAGACTCTGGTCGCAAGATCGTCCTCGACTACGAGGTGGATCAAGACATCATCGGTGGATTGGTGCTGAAGATCGGGGATAAGGTCCTTGATGCGAGCATCCGGGCCCAGCTGCAGATTTTGAAGGAAAATATCAAACGAGGTGAGTAGAGGCTATGCAGATCAAAGCAGAAGAAATTAGCCAGATCATCGAAGGCCAGATCAAGAATTACGAGAAAAAGGTCGAGATGAGTGAAACTGGCGTGGTGCTGTCCGTAGGTGACGGTATCGCTCGCGTCTATGGCTGCGAAAATGCCATGGCCATGGAGCTCCTTGAGTTCCCGGGCGGGCTGATGGGCATGGTGCTCAACCTGGAAGAGGACTCCGTCGGCGTGGCCTTGCTCGGCGAAGGCCATCACATCACCGAGGGCGACCTCGTGAAGCGCACAGGCCGCATCTTCCAGGTGCCGGTGGGTGACGCGGTCTCGGGTCGTGTTATCGACCCCCTGGGCAATCCCATTGACGGTCTCGGACCGATTCAGGCGTCCGAGTATCGGAACGTGGAGATCAAGGCCCCCGGCATCATCGCCCGCAAATCGGTGCACGAGCCCATGTACACGGGGCTTAAGGCCATCGACGCCATGACTCCCATTGGTCGCGGGCAGCGCGAGCTCATCATCGGTGACCGGCAGGTGGGCAAGACCGCGGTCTGCGTGGATGCGATTCTCGCTCAGAAAAATAGCGATATCCACTGCTTCTATGTCGCCATCGGTCAGAAAAAGTCCACCGTGGCCCAGGTCGTGGAAGCGCTGCGCCGTTATGGTGCCATGGAATACACCACCGTGATTTCGGCCACAGCCTCGGAGCCTGCCCCGTTGCAGTTTATCGCAGCGTACTGCGGCTGTACCATGGCCGAGTACTACCGCGATAGCGGTCGGCACGCCCTCATCATCTATGACGACCTCTCCAAACAGGCCGTGGCCTACCGCCAGATGTCGCTGTTGCTGCGCCGTCCCCCGGGGCGTGAGGCCTTCCCGGGCGACGTCTTCTATCTGCACTCTCGTTTGCTCGAGCGCGCCTGCAAACTCAACGATAGCCTCGGCGCTGGTTCGCTGACGGCCCTGCCCATCATCGAAACCCAGGCGGGTGACGTGTCGGCGTACATTCCCACCAACGTTATCTCCATCACCGACGGCCAGGTGTATCTGGAGCCCAACCTCTTCATGGCGGGCATTCGTCCGGCCATTAACGTCGGCCTGTCCGTTTCCCGCGTGGGAGGCGCGGCTCAGATCAAGGCCATGAAGAAGGTGGCCGGCACCCTGCGCCTTGACCTCGCCCAGTACCGCGAGCTGGCAGCCTTTGCTCAGTTTGGATCGGATTTGGACCAGGCCACGAAGACGAAGCTCATCCGTGGTGAACGCTTGGTGGAGCTCCTCAAACAGCCCCAGTATCAGCCCATGCCCGTAGAGGAGCAGGTGGCGGTACTCTATGCCGGAACCCGCGGCTACCTT
The DNA here is from genome assembly GCA_937989665.1 of uncultured Desulfomicrobiaceae bacterium. Lineage (GTDB taxonomy): Bacteria > Desulfobacterota > Desulfovibrionia > Desulfovibrionales > Desulfomicrobiaceae > Thermodesulfomicrobium. The sequence goes on from CALKRN010000003.1 coordinate 114,925, forward strand.
GATGACATCGACATCTCCCTGGCCATCCGTTTCGGCAATGAACTCGTGGAGTTCTTGCGCAACCAGAAGGCCGATGTCCTGAAGGAGATCGCCACGACCAAGGACCTTGGCGCCGAGACCGAGAAGAAGCTCGCCGCGGCCATCGAGGAGTTCAAGGCCGGCTTCAAAGCCTAGCTCGAGAAGGAGTCATTCATGGCATCGCTCAGGGACATCAAGAATAAGATTACGGGCGTCAAAAAGACGAAGCAGATCACTAAGGCGATGAACATGGTCGCCTCGGCGAAACTGCGCGGCGCCCAAAATCGTATCGAGCGCTTTCGTCCCTATGCCGATAAGTTCTATGACATTCTTGTCGATCTGGCTTCCCGCGTCGAACCCGGCGTGCACCCGTTGCTCGCCAAACGCGAGGTCGTGCAGTCCATTGGCATCGTCCTTGTCACTTCCGACAAAGGGCTGTGCGGCAGCTTCAATGCCAACTTGTGCAACGCGGCCTTGCGTTTGGCCCAGCACAAGGAGGCAGAGGGCAAGACTGTCAAGTTTATCTGCATTGGCAAGAAAGGTCGGGATTTTATCCGCAAGACCCCCTACGAGATCGTGGCCCAGTTCCCGGAGCATATGAATAGCTTCGATTTTCAACTGGCCAGTGAGGCGGGGAACTTGGTCATTGAAGGATATCTCTCCGGCCTTTTTGACGAAGTGCATATCGTCTATGGCAAGTTTGTGAGTCTTGTAAAACAGGAGCCTGCCTCGGCCCAGATCCTTCCCGCCCAGACAGAGGGCGTGGAGGTAAGTGGGCCCCAGAGCGAGTACATCTTCGAGCCGTCGGTGGAAGGGCTCCTTGCCGAGCTTTTGCCGCGGTATGTGAAGGTCCAGGTGTACCGTGGTCTCCTCGATACGTCGGCCAGTGAGCATGCGGCCCGCATGACGGCCATGGATAATGCGACCAAAAACTGTGACGAAATGGTGGGCACCTTGACCCTCGCCTTCAACAAGGCCCGTCAGGCCAGCATCACCACCCAACTCATGGACATCGTCGGCGGCGCCGAGGCGCTGAAAGGATAAGGGGGCATACGCCAATGAGTGCAATGAATACCGGAAAAATCGTTCAGGTCATCGGACCTGTCGTGGACTTGGAATTTCCCGAGGGGAAACTTCCCCACATCATGAACGCCATTCTCATCACTAACCCCACCATCGACGCCACCGAGGACAACCTCGTGGTGGAGGTGGCTCAGCACTTGGGCAATAACGTCGTGCGCTGCATCGCCATGGACACGACCGACGGCTTGGTGCGCGGCCAAATTGGCAAAGATACCGGCGGCCCCATTCAAGTGCCGGTAGGGAAAGCCTCCTTGGGTCGGATCCTCAACGTCGTCGGCCGTCCGGTGGACGAAAAGGGCCCAGTAACATCGGAGAAATACTATCCGATCCATCGTCCAGCCCCGACCTTTACCGAGCAGTCCACCAAGATCGAGGTCCTCGAGACGGGCGTCAAAGTCATTGACCTCCTCGTGCCCTTCCCCAAAGGCGGCAAGATGGGCATGTTCGGCGGCGCAGGCGTGGGCAAGACCGTTATCCTCATGGAGATGATCAACAACATCGCCAAGCAGCACGGCGGCATCTCCGTGTTTGCTGGCGTGGGCGAGCGCACCCGTGAGGGCAATGACCTCTACCATGAAATGATTGACGCGGGCGTTATCGACAAGGCCTGCCTCGTGTACGGCCAGATGAATGAACCCCCGGGGGCCCGTGCCCGGGTGGCCCTTACCGCCCTGGCCGCAGCAGAGTACTTCCGTGATGAGGAAAACCAGGACGTGCTCCTCTTTATCGATAACATCTTCCGCTTTACCCAGGCGGGTTCCGAGGTGTCGGCACTCCTTGGCCGTATGCCTTCGGCGGTGGGGTACCAGCCCACCTTGGGTACGGACCTCGGTGAACTCCAGGAGCGCATCACCTCCACCACCAAGGGCTCCATCACCTCGGTGCAAGCCGTGTACGTGCCCGCGGACGACCTCACTGACCCTGCACCGGCGACGACCTTCTCGCACCTTGATGGAACCATCGTGCTTTCCCGTCAGATTGCGGAGCTCGGCATCTACCCGGCAGTGGATCCGCTCGATTCCGCCTCCCGCATCCTGGATCCCAACGTCATCGGCTGGGATCACTATAATACCGCGCGGGCCGTGCAGCGCATCCTGCAGAAGTATAAAGACCTCCAGGACATCATCGCCATCCTTGGCATGGACGAGCTCTCCGACGAGGACAAACTCACTGTGGCGCGGGCACGCAAGATCCAGCGTTTCCTTTCCCAGCCATTCTTCGTGGCTGCCCAGTTTACGGGCAAGGAAGGCCGGTATGTGCCTCTGGAGGAGACCATCCGCGGATTCAAGGAAATTATCGAGGGCAAACACGATTCCATTCCCGAGTCCTGCTTCTACATGGTGGGCGGTATCGACGAGGTGCTCGAGAACGCCAAGAAGCTGTAATCCTCAACGAAGCAGGGGAGTCATATGGCAAAAACCATTGCGCTCGAAATCGTCACGCCGGACCGCAAGGTGCTCGCCGAGGAGGTCGAATACGTCGGCGCTCCGGGCATCAACGGGGAGTTCGGCGTGCTGCCCAATCATATCCCGTTTCTGTCTGCCCTTGGCATCGGGAGCTTGTACTACAAGAAGGACGGCAAGAAGCGGTATGTGTTTGTGGCCGGTGGGTTTGCCGAGGTCTCGCCCACCAAGGTGACGGTGCTTGCTGAGGTGGCTGAGCGGGCCGAGGAAATCGACCTGGAGCGTGCTCGTCGCGCCCAAGAGCGCGCCGAGCAGCGCATGCGCCAGCAGCAGGAAAAAATCGATCACGCCCGTGCCCAGGCGGCATTGGCTCGGGCCCTGCACCGGATGAAGACCCGGCAGCAGGCCGCCAGTGAAGGCGGACACTAACCGCACTACGGCTCAAAAACGCTGCCGGCAGAGCCCTAGGGGAGGGCGGTGGCCACGGCCATCTTACCGGCGGTAGTATATCCTGGACTCAAAAACGCTGCGGACAGCCCCAGGCCCGCAGCGTTTTTGTTTTTTTGTGCGGGGCGGAGGACCCATTTGCTCTGGTCTTGTTCAAGCAGCGGTGGCGACGTGTTTTGGAGGGCTTCAATACGCAGTAGGAGGATCTGGGCGAAGGGAGAGGATCTGGCAGAGCTCAAGCATCCGTCCGCGTTGGGGATGCTCAAGAACGCGGTTTTGCACCTCCCACCAGGTGCAGCGCAGGCCAATCTCCCGAGCGCGGCGCACCAAATTCACGAGAGCTCCACTTTCGTTGGGGAGGTGGTTGGCGAACTGGAGGGCCTTGGATTCCGCCTGCCGTTGGAGGAGTTCCCGGACACCAGGATTGGAAGCAAGAATCTCGGCTAAAGCGGTGACCCGAGCCGCAGGCAGCGTGGCTTCGCCCACAAGCCAGTTCCAAGCCAAACCAGGCACGAGCAAGATAATATCGACCTCAAAGCGGTGCTGTCCCAGGTCCATAGGGCCAAGGAGGCGTGCCAGACGGCTTGCCTGGCCAATACTTGCTTGAAAGAGAAGCTCTTCCCGGTGGCTGGCCATGGCCCGCGAGAGGGCCAGACGATGGCGACCTGGGGGGGTACGGGCGAGGGCGGAGATGGTGGTGGCAACCGAGCCATGCTCGAGGGTTCTGGGCCAGACATACTCTATGTGGAGGACTTCGCCTTGGACGCGTGCCACCGTGAGCGTTACGCCGGGCCACAGGACGCGTTTGCCGACCACAGGTGGGCTGTTGACCATGAGGAAATGGGTGAGTTCCTCTACAGACGGACGCCGGGGGGTGACTTCGTGCTCCCAGAGGTCTGCACCAGTGCCCGCACCAGGACGATTGGCCTGGGCTTCGGCAAGAATGCGCACGAACCCTGCCTCCACGTCAGGGCCACCGGTGGCAGCCAGGAGATCCAAGGCGCGACGGGCCCAGGTAAGGCCATTGAGCGGTTCGATACGGGCGAGGTCGTCAAAGAACCACGCACAGCTCGAGAAACTGGCCAAGGAGCAGCGCTGCATGGCCAGGAGCCGGGCTGCTTGGGTGAGGGCTTTGGGATCCGCGGCGACCCCATGGCGACGGAGGAAGCCTTCCAGGTCTTCGGCGCCACAAAGGACTCGGCCATAGTTTTTCAAGATTGTGCCTGGGTGCGGGCCAAGGCGGGCCATGGCCGAAAAGTAATGGTCGTCCACATAGTATTTGAGGTAATTGAGGGCGCGGCGCAATGGCCGGCGCCATTCTTGGTTCCCAGGAGGATAGTCCCCAGTCGTACAGCCGCAGTTAGATCGCCACCGCTCCACACCATGAATGCAGCTCCACGAGGAGTTCTCGTGGATGATGGCTTCGGCCGTCGCCGGTTGGGCCGCGAGGTAGGCTGCGAAGTTGGTGAGCGAAACACCGTCCCGGCCGTGGCGGGCTTGGTCGATGACGTAGGCCAGGGCCATCTCACCAAAGGGAAAGTGGTGCCCGTAGGATTCGCCGTCTGTGGCAACCGCACGCAGTCCGTTTTCAAAGGAGGCGAGCAATCGTTGCCAGAAGTGTTCGCCATTTTGCAGGAGCCGCTCAAAGGCCACGGCTTGGGAGACCGGACCGTGGTAAAAAAACACAGTGATGGACTGGCCGCTGGGCGTGGCCACGCGGTAGGGCAGGTGCACGGGAAGAAAGCCCTCCTCCACGGGATGGAAGTCCGCTTCGCCGGGCATGCGGATGGCCTTGGCCTGACGTGGGGCAAGGATGGTGAATTGGATGCCCGCCGCAGCTAAAGCGTCGAGGGTGTCCAGATCCACCGCGGTCTCGGCAAGCCACATCCCTTGGGGAGGGCGACGAAAACGATGCTGGAAGTCCTGGATCGCCCACGCAATTTCCAGTTCTTTGTCGAGGCGAGGGGCAAGGGGCATAATGGCATGGTGGTACACTTGGGCCAGGGCGTTGCCGTGTCCCCAGCGGGCGAGGCTCTCGGCATCAGCGGCCAGGATGCGGCGGTAGGTGTCCTCGGCGTGGCGTTCTAACCAGGTAAGGAGTGTGGGGCCGAAATTGAAGCTGATCCAGGCATAGGCATTGAGGGCTTCGGTGATGAGGCCACTGCCATCTAGCCGCCGGGCAAAGGCCATGGGGGAGTAGCATTGGCGGCAGATGCGTTCATTCCAGTCGTGGAAGGGCGCGGCGCTGCCTTCGGGGAGGACGTCTTCGAGCCAGGGGTCAAAGCGTGGCGGTTGGTAGAAATGACCGTGAATACAGAGGGCTCGTGGCATAGCTTTCCTCCTGACCGATATATCTTGACGCCTTGGCCAAGGTAGCCAAAAAAACGTCTTTCCGTCAAACCTGTGCTCGCAAGGACAAGACCTATGGGACTGACTGCTGGCTCCACGAGCCTGACTCGTTTTCGCCTCCTGGAAGACCGGGTGGATTCGGCGCTCATCGCCGACGTCGCGGCGCGTCTGCGCCGTTTTGCCTTTCGTGACATCGACGATACTGCTGAGGAGCGATCCTTTGGTTGGGTGGCCTTTGGTAACATGCTCGATACTTCTTTTGAAGCTGAACCAGTGGACGTGGGTGACGTCCTGCTCTTTGCCCTGCGCCTCGATACGCGGCGGGTGCCGGCCGCGGTTTTCAAAAAGCATGTCGCCATCGCCCTGGCCAATGCCCTGGCCGCGGCCAAGGCCCAGGGCAAGAAGTTCCTCTCCAAGGAGGAGAAGCTCGAGATCCGCGAGCGGGTGGCCCTGCAGTTGCGCGCCCGATTTCTTCCTATCCCCGCGGTCTTTCAGGTGGTATGGAACCTCCGGCGCCGTGAGGTCCTTTTTGCCTCGGTACACCCCAAGGTCCTTGACCTCTTTCAAGAACTCTTTTCCCTCACCTTTGGCCTGCACGTGGAGCCGCTCACGCCGTATTTCGCTGCCCGAGCCCTCGTGGACGAGGCTGGCCAGCGGCTGCTTGACGAGCACCAACCCACCATCTTTGCACCACAAGGGGTATGACCATGGATTTGGAGCGTGCTGCCCGCATCAGCCTCGCCCTGGGGCAGGAGTTTCTCACCTGGTTGTGGTTTCTCTCGGAACGAGACAATGGACTGTTCCAAACCGCTGCCGGCGAAGCCTTCCGCCTCAGCGTGGAGCAGCGGGTCCGCGTGACGGGCGGCGAGGGCGAAGGCCGAGAAACCGCGGTGTGCAGCGGCCCCATGGCCAGCCTCGCTGAGGCTCGCACGGGGCTTGCCGCAGGCAAAAAGGTGGACAGTGTCCGGCTGCGGTTGGAGCAGGATATGTCTGTGTGGACGTTGACCCTCGATGCCGCAACCCTGTCGCCCACAAGCCTGAAGACCCCGAAGGTGGACATGCGCCTGGATGAAGGGGAAGACCCAGAAAGCCGGGTGCTCGAAAAGTTGTTTCTTCTCGAAAAGGCCATGGATTTTCTCGATGCGGTGTGGGCGCGATTTGTGGCCGTGCGCCTTTCTCCAGCGTGGGAAGCCGAGGCCAGGGAGGTCTCGGTCTGGATCGCCCGGCGGGGGCGGTTTGCGGACTGACTCGAAAACTGAGGAATGCCCTTGAGGGGGCGGGTCGAGCCGTCCACGGCGTGGGTAGCGCTGCTTTTCGCAGTCGCTCTGTGCTGGTTTCCTGTGGACCTTGGACCACGGCCTTGAGCTTAACCCCGACCAACTGCTTTCCGCAGTCGCTCTGTGCTGGATTCCCGTTGCCTTGAGGACGACTGCCGTATTGGAGAAGTGAAGCCCGCGATGCGGTGCTGTCCTGGCGCGGGCCGTTGCTTCGCCTCAGACCTTTGTCTATGGGAAAAAGCCGCTTCCCCAGGGGGGAGAAGCACTCCATTCTTTGCTAACCATAAAGGAGAGTTGTCATGCGCAAAACGATGGCGATGGCTGTAGTGCTACTGGTGTGGTGCGGAAGTGCGTGGGCCAAAGAACTGCAGGTGGGTTTCGTGTACGTCTCGCCTGTGGGAGATGCGGGGTATTCCTATGCCCATGACCAGGGCCGCCTGGCGCTGGAGGCTATGGGGGGAGTGCGGACCTCGTTTGTGGAATCCGTAGCCGAGGGCCAAGATGCCGAGCGGGTCATCACCACCATGGCGCGCAAGGGCTATGACGTCATCTTTGCCACGAGTTTTGGCTACATGGACCCCACCCTTAAGGTGGCCAAGCAATTTCCCAACGTCAAATTTCTCCATTGCTCGGGCTATAAAACAGCGCCCAACATGGCCAATTACTTTGGCCGCATGTACCAGGCGCGCTACCTCACCGGCATGGTGGCTGGGGCCATGACCAAAGGGAATTTGCTCGGCTATGTGGCGGCCTTCCCCATCCCGGAGGTCATCCGCGGCATCAATGCCTTTGCCCTGGGTGCCCAGGCAGTGAATCCCAAGGCCGAGGTGCGGGTGGTCTGGACCAAGACCTGGTATGATCCGGCGCGAGAAAAAGAGGCCGCCAAGTCGCTTCTTGATGCGGGCTGCGATGTCATCGCCCAGCATCAGGATTCTCCGGCAACTCAAGAAGCGGCCCAGGAGCGGGGGGTGTATTCGATTGGCTATAACTCGGATATGGCCAAGTTTGCGCCCAAGGCCCACCTCACCGCTGCAGTTTGGAACTGGGCGCCCTTTTACAAGGAGATGATCCGGCAAATCCAGGCCGGTACCTGGAAGGCCGACGCCTATTGGTGGGGGATGGACCGGGGGGTCGTGGATATTGCGCCCTTTGGGCCCATGGTGCCGGAAGGGGTACGCGCTCAGGTTTTGGCTGCCAAGGAGGCGATCGTCAAAGGGGAGAACAACATCTTTACCGGCCCCATCAAGGACCAGAAGGGGGTAGAGCGCGTCGCGGCGGGAGTCACTATGACCGATGCCGAGCTTTTGGCCTTCAATTGGTTTGTGCAGGGCGTGGTGGGGACTTTGGAGTAACCAGTGGCCTTGGTCGTGCGCAAACGGCGGGAGCCCCTCCCGTGGTGGGGCTCCTGCCTCATTTTTCTCGCAGCAGTGGCCTTGGCGTTGGGAGGCGGGGGGGCGATGCTCGCCCTTCAAGGGAAACCAGCCCTGGCTGGACTGAGCGTTCTCATAGGCAGTGCCGTGGGCTCCCTCTGGGCGGTGGAGGACTGTGTCCTCAAGGCCATCCCCCTGTTTTTGTGCGCTGTGGGCGTGGGCCTCTCTTTCCGCATGGCCGTATGGAACATCGGCGCCGAGGGACAGTTTGCCCTTGGTGCCGTTGGGGCTACGTGGGTGGCCTTGTCTTTGGACCATTTGCCCGCAGCGGTACTGTTGCCCTTCATGGGGCTCGCTGCGGCGGTGGCCGGTGGACTTTGGGCTGGGGTGGCGGCCTTCTTGCGGGCGCTTTTGGGGGCCAACGAGACCATTGTCACCCTCATGCTCAACTACGTGGGTATCCTGGTGCTTGAATTCCTCGTTTTCGGCCCCTGGAAGGACCCGGCAAGCTTTGGCTTCCCCATGACCGCGGAATTTGTCCCCGCGGCGATCCTCCCGGCCCTGCCTGGGACGCGGATCCATTGGGGGCTTGTCCTCTGTGGAGTGGTGGGCGTCGCCGTGACGCTGGCCATGCGCTCTTCGCGTCTTGGCTTTGAAATCACAGTCTGTGGGCAGAACCCGGCGGCGGCTCGGTATGCGCGCATGCCGTATGGCGCTCTTATGGCAGTCGTCCTGGTGGCTGGGGGGGCGTTGGCCGGGTTGGCAGGCTTTGTGGAAGTCTCTGCCGCCCTTGGGCGGCTCCAGCCGAGCATTATGACTGGCTATGGCTACACGGCCATTGTCGTGGCCTGGCTCTCCGGGCTGCGTCCCCTCGGCGTGGCGGGAGTTGCTCTCGTGCTGGCGGCCCTCCGGGTCGGGCTTGAGAGCTTGCAGCTCGACTTCCAGGTCCCAGCGGCCTTTGGGGGGATGATGGAGGGGACGATGCTGCTGGTCGTCCTGGCAGGGAGCTTTTTCTCCCGCTACCAGATCCTTCGGAGGCCCGCATGAGCTGGGAATGGTTCCTCCCGATCGTGGCTGCGGCAGTCCAGGCCGGCACCCCCATCTTCTATGCCACGGTAGGGGAAATCCTCATGGAGCGGGCTGGGATCCTCAATTTGGGGGTGGAAGGGGCTATGCTCCTGGGGGCCTTGGCCGGGTTTTGGACGAGCATGGTGACCGGCAACCCCTGGGTCGGTCTGGCGGCAGCAGCAGCGGTTGGTTCCCTGGCCTGCCTGCTCCACGGGGTGGTCACCACCGTGGCCCTTGCCAATCAGGTTGTCTCGGGCTTGGCCCTGACTATTTTGGCCACGGGCCTGGCCAATTTCCTTGGCACACCGCTCATTGGTCTGCCCGCCCCAGGATTTGACCAGCGGCCTCTACCGGGCCTTTCGGCGTTGCCGATACTCGGGCCAGTGCTCTTCCACCAGGATGTCCTCGTTTATGCCTCGTACCTGCTGCCCGTGTTGGTTTCTGTGGGCCTTCGCCGCACCCGGTTTGGCCTGCGCCTGCGGGCTGCGGGAGAGAGCCCGACGGCTTGCCGGGCGGCTGGCCTTTCGGTGCTTCGCCTCCGCCTCCTGGCCTGCCTGTTCGGGGGGGCGCTCATCGGCATCGGCGGGGCGTATCTCAGTTTGGCGTTTACCCATTTGTGGACCAATGGCATGACTGCCGGTCGGGGCTGGATCGCCGTGGCCCTGGTCATTTTTGCCTTTTGGCGTCCAGGCCGGGCCATGGTGGGAGCCTATCTCTTTGGCGGGGTCATGGCCTTCCAATTGCGCCTTCAGGCAGCAGGGACGACCGTGCCCTCGTCACTCCTCCTCATGCTACCCTATCTACTCACCGTGGCGGTGCTGGCGGCCAGCAGCCGGTTCCGTGGCGTGGCCGGCGCCCCTGCCGCCTTGGGCACGAACCCTGAACCTTCGGAATAAGATATGAGCCGTTACCAACGCACTTATCCTGTTTCTTGGGACCAGCTCCACCGCGACGCCAAGGCCCTGTCCTGGCGTCTGCTGGAGATGGAGTACTTTCGAGGAATCATTGCCGTGACTCGCGGCGGACTTGTGCCTGCGGCCATTGTCGCTCGGGAACTCGACATCCGCCTCGTGGATACGGTGTGCGTCGCCAGTTACGATTGGCAGGACCACAAAGGGGAAGTCCAGGTCCTCAAAAGTGCGGTCACCGATGGCGGCGCTGGCTGGCTCCTTGTGGATGACCTCGTGGATACGGGGCGCACTGCCCGGGTGGTGCGCGAGCTCTATCCCAAGGCCCATTTTGCCACCCTCTATGCCAAGCCCGCGGGTCGGCCCTTGGTGGATACGTTTATCACCGAGGTGAGTCAGGACACGTGGATCCTCTTTCCCTGGGATACGGAGTCCCAATTCGTCCAACCCATTGCCGGCAGGCGCCACGGATGAATCCCACGCCGCTCGTGGTCTTGGAGGGCATCGGCAAGCGATTTGGCGCGGTCACGGCCTGCCAAGGAGTGAACCTTGCCATATGGCCAGGTCGGATAAAGGCGGTGCTCGGAGAAAATGGAGCCGGCAAGTCGACCCTCATGGGCATCTTGGCGGGCCAGTACCAGCCCGATGAGGGGCAAGTCTTGGTAAACGGTGTCCCGGTGCGCTTCCGCTCTACCCGCGAGGCCATCGCCGCGGGCATCGGCATGGTGTACCAGCACTTTACCTTGGTGCCGGCCATGACTGTGGCCGAGAACCTTGCCTTGGGGCAGGAGGGCGGGCCATGGTTTTCGCCCTCGGCCATGGCTCGGCGCGTCAGCACCCAGGCAGAAGCGCTGGGCTTTGCCATTGATCCCGACGCTCGGGTGGCGGACCTCTCCATGGGGGAGCGGCAGCGGGTGGAGATCCTCAAGGTCCTCTCCCGCGGCTGCCAGCTGCTCATCCTCGATGAACCTACGGCCGTGCTTACCCCGGCAGAGACACAGACGCTCTTTGCCGCTTTGCGGCGGCTAGCGGCCGCAGGGGTGGCTGTTGTCTTTATCTCCCATAAGCTCAATGAAGTCCTTGCCGTGGCCGACGAAGTGGCGGTGCTACGTCGGGGGCGGGTGGTGGACGAATGCCCGGTGGCGGCAACGACCTCGCCAGCGGAGTTGGCCCGGCGCATGGTGGGCCGCGATGACTTCCTTGCCGTGGACCGTGTTCCGTTGGAGCCGAGGCAGGTGGTGCTACGCATGGCCGGGGTGTGGGGTGGTGGGCTCCACGGCGTGGACCTTACGGTGCGTCAGGGCGAAATCATTGCCGTCGTGGGCGTGGCGGGCAATGGCCAGCGCCCTTTGGTGGACGTGATCTGTGGCCTGCGGGCCCCGGAGCGCGGCACCGTGACGATCTTGGGCCAAGGGTGGGCGGAGTTCCACCGCACAGCGCCATGGCAAGGGGGGATTGGCTATATCCCTGAGGACCGCCTTGGGGTGGCCGTGTGCCGGGAACTTGATGCCGTGGATAATTTTCTCCTCACTACCCGGCAGGGATTTTGCCGCTTTGGGGTGCTGCAGCGCCAACGGGCCCGGCAGCAGGTGGTGGAGCTTATGGCGACCTTCCGGGTTCATCCCCCGCAGCCGCAGTTAGCGGCACGCCAATTTTCTGGCGGTAATCTGCAAAAGCTCGTCCTTGGACGGGAGTTCTTCCGGCGGCCACGGCTCGTGGTGGCAGACCAGCCCACCCAGGGCCTGGATGTGGCCGCGACCCATGACGTGTGGCAGGCGCTCCTTGCCGCCCGAACGGTCGCCGGGGTGCTCCTCGTAACTGGCGAGGTAAGCGAGGCGCTGGCGTTGGCGGATCGTCTTGTCGTCCTCTACCGGGGACGGGTGGTGGCCGCTTTTGCTGCTGATGACGAAGTCGAGGTGGCCCGTATTGGGCTCTATATGGCAGGTGCCGCCGCCCAAGAGGGGGCGGGCTCATGACGAAGACGCTGGTGGCCGAGGCCGCGGGCCGGCGCTGGGAGCTTCTGCGCCCCTCGGACTTGGAACGGCTATGGGCGGATTTTCCAGAAGACGACCCCACAGCGGAGGATCGCATCCCCTACTGGGTGGAGCTGTGGCCTGCTGCCGTGGCTTTGGCGCGGTTTGTGGCAAGCAAGGCCAGTGTACTCGGCGACGGATGGTGTCTTGAAGTGGGATGCGGTCTTGGTTTCACGAGTCTTGTGGCGGCAAGCATGGGGCTAAAGGTTGTGGGTATGGACCTGCTATGGGATGCCGTTGCCTTTGCCCAGGTCAATACCAGGCATAATGGGGTGCCCGCTGGGCCATGCTGGATCGCCGGTGATTGGAACCACCCGCCCTTTTGCACAGGGAGTTTTTCGTCTATCTGGGGTGCAGACGTGCTCTACGAAACCCGGTTTTTTCCCGCCTTGGAGGTGTTGTTCCGTCAGCTTTTGGCCCCCGAAGGCAAGGTATGGCTGGCGGACCCGGATCGGAGTATATCTCGCGGGGTATGGGATCGCTTTCGGGCCAGAGGGTGGCGGGTTGCCTGTCTGCAGGAAATGAAACTGCCGTGGTATGGCGGGCCATCGCTCGTGCGCATTTGGCAATTACAACGCAAGGGGGCCCAATAATGGGACAGACGATTCGTTTTGGGGTGTCGTTGGATTCTGATTTGCTGGAGAAGTTTGACGCCTTGTGCGAAGAACGTTGCTACCAGACCCGTTCTGAGGCCATTCGGGACCTTATTCGCAATGTCCTTGTGCAAAAGGAGTGGGAGGACATCAACAAGGATAAAGAAATGGTGGGGACTCTCACGCTTGTGTATGATCACCACCAGTCGGACCTGGCCCAGAAGATGACCGAGATCCAACATTCGGCCTTAGACGTCATTGTGGTCTCATTGCATGTACATTTGGATCACCATAACTGTATGGAGGTCCTTGTGCTGCGTGGTCCTGGACCAGAGCTCAAGACCACGGCCGAGCGCCTTATCGCCACCAAGGGGGTGAAGCATGGCAAGCTCACTCTCTCTACGACCGGCCAGGACCTGCCCTGATGCGCGACGTGCAGCGCGATCCGGCAGAGGTGCCCCTCCCCATTGACCGGGTGGGGGTGCGTCATGTGGCCGTGCCCTTGCGGGTCCGCGACCGGGTCCGCGGGGTGCAGCATACGGTGGCCCAGGTGGAGCTCGGGGTGGAGTTGCCCGCCCACTTCAAAGGCACGCACATGAGCCGTTTTCTCGAGGCCCTGGCCGCTGCCGATTTTACCTTGGATGCCCAGACCTGCCGCACGCTCCTGGGTGATGTCCGCGCCCGCCTCGAGGCCCGGCGGGCCTTTTTGTGTTTTCGCTTTCCCTATTTCCTTGAGCGCCAGGCCCCGGTGACCGGGAGTCCGGCGCCCATGGACTACCTTTGCTGGCTCCGTGGGACCCTCCACGAGGAGGGATACCACATGACGCTGGGGGTGGAGGTGCCGGTGATGACGGTCTGCCCCTGTTCCAAGGCCATCAGCCGCGAAGGTGCCCACAGCCAGCGGGCCCTTGTCCAGGTGGAGGCGCAGTTCACTGGGATGCTCTGGATTGAGGACCTCATTGCCATGGCCCAGGAGTCGGCCTCCTCACCGGTCTATCCCCTCCTCAAACGAGAGGATGAAAAGTTCGTCACCGAGACGGCCTTTGCCCATCCAGCCTTTGTGGAGGATGTCGTCCGGGCTGTGGCACAGCGCCTTATGACGCATCCCCGAGTGCAGGGATTTCGGGTGGAGGTAGAGTCTCTGGAATCGATCCACAACCACAGTGCCTATGCCTGCATCGAAGGACCAGGATGGCAGTCCCTGGACTTTGGGCGAGGCACGTTCGGAGGTACGCTATGGATACCAACATCAGCGCGTTGAATGCCTTAGGAACGTCCGTGGCGGTAACGGCTCACGACGTGGCCAACCTCAACACCCCAGAATTCCGCGGTCGAGAGGCCCGTTTGGAAAGTGGCCCGCAGGATCAGGGGGTGCGCGTGGCGGAGATCCGCGAGGACCCAACTCCTGGGCCGCTGGTGCCGGGGCCTGAGGGCGGGCTTGGGGAAGGCTCTAACGTGGACCTGGCGCGGGAGATGGTCGGCCTCGTTCGGGACGAGGTGGCCTATGCGGCCAATGCTGCCGCCATCCGCACCCAGGCCGAGATGGTGGGCACCCTCCTTGATACCGTGGGCTAGTCCTCGAGGAGTAAGAACGGCTTCTCATGGGCGGAGGCCGTATCGAGGTCTGCGTTGTCCCTGACCTAGCCCCCCGAAGGAGAGAGGGGGGCTTCTTGTTGGGAGGCCGGAGCTGCGTGCTCGGCAAGGGCCCGGACCTCTGCAGCGGAGAAGGAGAAGGTTTGTCGGCAGAAGTGGCAATCGATCGCCACCGTTGGCCGTTCAGCAGCAAGGCGCAGCAGCTCCTCCTTCCCTAAGGTGCGCAGGGCGGTGGCGACCCGCTCTCGCGAGCAGTGGCAGCGGAAGGAGACGGGGTATTCCTGGAGGACTTCCAGTTCCCAGTCTCCGGCAATCCGCCTCAGGAGTTTTTGGGCGGAAGGCTCGTCCTGGAGGATGCGTCCAAGTGGTGGCAGCGCGTGGATGCGAGCGAGTGCCGTGTCCATCGCCTTGGGGTCCGCTGGAGGGAGGCTTTGGAGAAGGAACCCTCCGGCCACGGCAACGTTCCCATCGCCGTCCGCAATGCTGGTCAGGCCCATGGCTGAGGGGATTTGCTCCGACTCCGTCAGGTAGTAGGCGAGGTCCTCCGCGATCTCCCCGGAGACGAGATGGACGATACTCTGGTAGGGGGTTTTGAGGAGGAGGTCTTTGGTGACCGTAAGCACTCCCGCTCCCAGGGCCGTGGCCACATCGAATCGTCCTTTGCGTAGCGGGAGATCGACATCAGGATGGGCGACGTAGCCCTGGACGCCGCCGAAAGCATCGGCTTGGACTACGATCTTGCCGAGGGGCCCGCTGCCTTCGAAGCTAAGGGCGAGGCGTTGGCGGCCTTTAAGGAGGGCGCCAAGAAGGAGGCCGCCAGTGAGGGCCCGGCCGAGGGCCACAGCGGCGGTGGGGGCTGGCCGGTGGCGGCGGCAGGCCTCGGCAACAGTGTCGGTGGAGATGCAGGCCAGGGCGCGGAGGTTGGCCGCTGGGATCAGGGCGCGGGTGAGGTGATCCGGCATGGGAACTCCATTACTCCGGGGCAAGGGGAAGGCGATGGCCAAGGCGAATCCCTTCGGGGCTTGGCTCAAGGACATAAGGAAGCATCTGGACGCCAGCGGCGAGGGCCTCATGGAAGGCGCGGGCAAAGGCCGCATCAATGCCTTCGGCAGGACCAAAGGCATAGCAATCCGTGCGCTGGATGCCAAAGAAGACGGCCGTGGCGTCCCCAGCCTTGGCCATGGAGGTGAGGGCCTTGAGGTGTTTTGTTCCCCGGGCCGTCACGGCATCAGGAAAGCGGGCTACCCCCTCCTCGGCGAGGGTGACATTTTTGGTTTCTACCCAGAGTTGGCCAGCTGTCCCCTCCACGACAAAGTCGAGACGGCTTGTCCCATGGCGCACTTCGGCATGGAGGCGGATATATCCTGCCATCTCCGGGAGAGTGCCTTGCGCCACCGCTAGGCGGAACATCCGTCCTGGGACGCTGGTGTTGACTCCCACCCAAGAGTTGGCCGGGCGGACCATCTCCAGGGTGTAGGGGAGGGCGCGCCGAGGGTTGGTGGCTCGGGAAAGAAGGATGGCCATGCCCGGGACAAGTAACCCTCGCAATGAGCCGGAATTGTTGGTGTGGGCTCCAGTTAGGACGCCGTCCACATGACAGTGGATCAAAAACCGTTTTTCTCGAGCGAGAAATCGTCCAGGCACAAGGGGTTGGGAAAAGGCAAGCAATGTCATATTCTTGACAGCAGGGCACACGCGTATCAGGAAACGGACCAGAAGGCAGGCAACTATGGCATTTGATACATCCGGGATACTGGGCAAGAGCCCGGCTTTGCAAGAGGTCTTTCGGGTTCTCGCCAAGGTGGCACCCACCGAGTCCACGGTCCTGGTGACCGGTGAGTCCGGCACAGGGAAAGAATTGCTCGTGCGCGCCTTGCACCGCAATAGCCCGCGTCGGGACGGCCCGTTTGTGCCCATCAACTGCGGGGCGATTCCCAAAGACCTCTTGGAGAGCGAGCTTTTTGGCCACGAAAAAGGGGCTTTTACCCATGCCATCCGCACCAAGGTAGGTCGATTTGAGTTGGCCGAAGGCGGCACGGTGTTCCTGGACGAAATCGGCGAGATGGACCTCGCCCTCCAGGTCAAGATCCTCCGCGTGCTTCAAGAAAAAGAGTTCGAGCGCGTTGGCGGGACGAAGGTTTTGCATGCCGACGTGCGGGTGGTGGCGGCCACCAACCGCGATCTGGAAGAAGAAGTGCGTCAAGGTCGCTTCCGTGAGGACCTCTACTATCGCCTCAACGTCATCCCCATCCATTTGCCGCCGCTGCGCGAGCGTGGCGAAGATATTCTCCTTTTGGCCGAGCATTTTCTCCAGCGCGCCTGCCAACGGCAAGGGATCCCGCTGCTGCGCCTCACCCCTGAGGTCCGAGATGCCTTGCTGCGTTATTCCTGGCCAGGCAATGTGCGCGAGCTGGAAAATTTCATGGAGCGAATGGCCATCCTCTGTGAGGACAGTCAGATTTGCCTGGCGGACCTCCCTCCAAAAGTCCTGCGAGAGCTCGGCCAGCAGCTGCCGCAACCCACGGTCGCAACGGTTTCGGCCTTCCGCTGGCCTGAGCTCAGCGACCTCGAGCGCCTTGGCATGAACCTCAAAGAATTTCTCGACACCCTCGAGGCCCGGCTGGTGGACGAGGCCTTGGCCGCAAGCGATGGGGTCAAGAACCGGGCCGCGGAACTCTTGGGCATCAAGCGAACGACGCTAATCGAAAAGCTCAAAAAACGCGAGGAAGGAGGGCATTAGTCAGGGAGGGGAAAAACCCTCTGGCTTGCCCGATTTTTGCAATAGCTCTGGCGTGCGTGTACTCGTCTTTGCCAGCGCGTGCTGGTCTCTTGTGCTTGCCCTTGTCGTGCCGTCTGGAGGAGAAGCGGCGAGTCTGGCTTGGTCCCGGCAGCCCAATCATGAGCGCCTGACCGTCCGATTTGCCACTGGCCTGCCGTCCCTCGACGTTGTCCGTACCTCGGACAAGGAGATCACCCTCCGTTTGCCTGAGGATATCTGGGCGAGGGAAACCCGTCCCGCGCTCATTGACTTGAGTCCGTCACGCCTGGTTGCCGCCGTGCGGGTCGAGGAGCGGTCCATTGTCATCACCCTTCGGCGATCGGATGTGGAGCAAATGGTCTACACCATGGGGCGAGAGCAGGCCATTGTCGTCGAGCTCACGCGCCAACCCAAGACCCCGCCAGCCAACGCCACCCAATCCTCAGAAAATACTACCCTGGGGGACAAGGCTTCGGCCAATGCCACCCATCAAATGCCGGCAGCCAGCGCCATGGACGGCCCCGGCAATGCCACCGCGGCCCAAGCCATACCGCCATCGCCAGAACAGGCCCCACTAGGGCCAGGGCCGCAGGGCAATACCAGCGCCCAGGCTGTGGCCAACGCCACGGCCATCCCCTATCTCGATTCCCAACCGCCCGCTTCCGCGGGACCGACGACGGCTCCGCTCCCGGAGTCCACGTCCGCTGGATCCAGGCTGCGCGCGGCCCTCAACGCCTCCCTTGCGGTCGCCCCGCACGCGGCAGCACCGCAACCTTTTCGGATTCGTTCCTCGGTCGTCGCTTCGGCCACGCCGGAGCAGCCGGCGGAGGTGGTAGCGCTTGCGCCAAAGACCCCGGAGGTTGCCGGTCCGGTCCCTGCGGCGGACTTCGGCAGTGGCGGGGCGCCTAGTGGCGAGGATGGAGGGATCCGTGGTGGGCCGCCGTCCCCGGGGTCAGGGCAGGTGGGCGAGGCCCGCCCCCACGAGTTGCCACCAGCCACGGCGGTGGATGCCAACGCCACGGTGTCTGCCCCAGCGCGGAGCCTTCCCCAGGATGTACCAGGGACCGTTTCCCCCAATGCCACGGCCCAGCTCGCCTCCCCGCCATCGCAGTCCGCCTCACCGGTCAGTGCACCTGCAGCGGGCGGAGCGCAGGAGGCCCCACGCCAAATGGTGCCAGCGGACCAGCCAGCGCCTGCCGCTGGCGTCACGGCTGCTGCGCCAGCCAGCGCCGCCAACGCCACAGCGGACAATGCCACGGACGCGGCCCATGAGGCGGAGCTGGAGGCCCTCTTCCAAACCGTCCAAGATACCCTGGCCCGTGGCGACCTGGCCGGCGCCCTTGACGGCCTGGAAGGCCTGCGCCGTCATCCCCGTCTCCCGGATCGGTTGCGCGAGGAGGTCCTCTACACCCTCGCCGAGCTGCGCATGAAAGAGGCCAAAGACGACCTGGCAGGACACTACCTCAAGGTACGGGAGGCCTTTCTCGAAGCCCTTCATTTCAACCCCACCTCGGTCCGGGCCCCGCAAGCCCTCATTAACCTCGGCTACCTTAACCTCAGCGTAGGCAACGAACCGGAGGCCGAGGGCTATTTCGAGCTCTTACGGCGCAAGTATCCAAAAGATTTCAACCTGCCGCTCATCGATTACTATTGGGGGGAATACTTTGCCCGTCGGGGGCAGTGGTCCCGGGCTGCGGACCACTTCCAGGCGGTCATCCAGCAGTATCCGGACTCCCAACCTGTCCTGCCCAGTGCCGTGGGTCTGGTGCGGGCCCTGGCGGAGTTGGGTTTCTGGGCCAAGGCATGGGAGATTGTGGACTTTGTGGAAAAGCGCTGGCCGCGTTTCTACATCGACGACCCGGAATTCCTCTCCCTTGCTGGCCAGATCGCCATGCACAATGCATTGCTCGATGCCGCTCGCGAACGTCTGTGGCTCTACTACAACCTCCTCGGCACCAAAGGCCCTTCTGCCGATATGGCCTTGGCGCGCATTGGCGATATTTATCTGCGCCAAGGCAAGACCCAAGCCGCTAAAACTGCCTATGAAAAGGCGGCGGCCGAATTTCCAGAGAGGGAAGGCGGCCTCATCAGCAAGATGCGCCTGGCAGAAGAAGGCATTGTCGATGCCCCAACCCTGGAGAGTATGGCGGCGATCTTTGACCGACCGTTTTCCCTTCGCCCTGAGCAGATCTACACGGATATTGTCACCCGTTTCCCCGATTCCCCCCTCGCTCCGGTGGCCCGCCTCAAACTCGCCATGTGGTACCTCTGGACTGGCCGCTTTGATGAGGCCATTGTCCAGGGGCGGCGTTTTCTCGCCGACTACCAGGGGCACAGTCTTACGCCGCGGGCTGAAGAAACAATCTTTACTGCACTCACCCGTTGGATGGCTCGAGACGCTGAGGAAGAAAATTTCCGTGGGCTCGTTACCCGCTTTGAGGCCAATCCCGATATGGCCGAGCGGATCCTGCAAAGCGATCGGCTACGTCTTGCCTTGGC
Organism: uncultured Desulfomicrobiaceae bacterium; assembly: GCA_937989665.1. Taxonomy (GTDB): domain Bacteria; phylum Desulfobacterota; class Desulfovibrionia; order Desulfovibrionales; family Desulfomicrobiaceae; genus Thermodesulfomicrobium. The sequence goes on from CALKRN010000003.1 coordinate 134,324, forward strand.
CTTGGCCTACCTCAAGCTGGGCCAGCCCCAACGCACCCTCGAACTGGCACGACCATTCTTCTTTGGTGCCATCCCCCAGGGGGAGTTTTCCCTACCTGCCTTTGACCTGGCCCTGGCCGTGCTTGTGGATTTGGGGCGCTTTGCCGAGGTGGTGGAACTTGCAGCGCAGGTGAAAAACTGGGACCTTGGCGAGGGACGACAGCGGCAACTGGACTACGCCCTCGCCTTGGCCTTTGAGAACTTAGGCCGCCAGGAGGATGCCCTCGGCCTGTGGACTCGCCTGGCCATCGATGTGGAGTTGCCTCCCACCCAACGGGGCCATGCCGTATATTTTCTTGCTCGGGCCGCCTATGCCGAAAGCGAGTGGGAGCGGGCGTATCTTGCTGCCCAGGAGGCCCTCTCCCTCCTGCTCCACAAAGGAAGTGATCTTGGCAAGATTCGAGATACGCTCGCCATGCTGGTGGATATCACCGAGGGCACTGGCCGTCTCGAGGAGGCCCTTGGATGGGCGATGGAGTACGAACGCTTCGTGCAACCGAACAGCCCCGACTGGCCAAGGTGGATCTACCGCAAGGCGGCCATCCAACGCCGCTTGGCCCGAGAGGCTGAGTGGCGAGCAAGCCTTCAGGCCATCATTGATACGGCTCCGGATTCGCTGTACGCGCGCATGGCCAAGTCGGAACTCACCGATGCCGCCATTTTCCAACGGCTCAATCGTCTCCAATAGCAACCTTGACCAGTGCGAAGGGTTCCTTTGGGCACCTGCTGGTGCAGGCTTGAACACTGGCAAGGAGAGGGGGCCCGCCAAAAGGCGTATTGTTTACGGTGCACGCATGCGTAGCCTGCGCGTTTCAGGGTAGAAGGCCTGCCTTCCGTTCGGCCGTTGCACCAAGACAGGATGGTTCCTTGCTTCCCACGGCAGGAATCCCTATCCCTTCAGGAGGTGGAAGACAGGGGCTGACTCCCGTCGCCTTGAGCGCCAGGGTTTTTTCTGTTTGGTTTGGGTGGACGAATCCCCAGGACCCAAGAAGGAGTCTTTTATGTCTCAGGATCGTTTTCCTATAGTTGCTGGCCAGTTTTATCCCGATGACCCCGCCACCTTAGGGGGCGTCGTCCAGGCGGCCCTTGCCAAGGGAACGCCGCACCCTGAACCGACGATCCTCGCCATGGCCCCTCATGCGGGCTACATGTTTTCGGGACGGTTGGCCGGGGCGACGATTGGTTCGGCGAACCTTGCGCCCACCGTCGTCCTCCTTGGTCCTAACCACACGGGCCTTGGCGCTCCCCTAGCGGTATGGCCCAAGGGACGATGGCTCTTTCCTGGAGGCTTCCTGGAAGTGGACGAGCCGCTGGCGGATGCCTTCCTTCAAGCCGAACCCAGCCTGACGGCAGATACTGTGGCCCATCGCCGTGAGCATTCCCTTGAAGTGCTCCTCCCCTTTTTGCATGGCCGCAATCCGGCAACGCGCATCGTCCCCATTGCGGTAGCCGATCCTCGGCCGCAGGTCCTGGCAGGGGCAGCAAGTCGGATGGCCGAGGTCCTCCAGCGCTGGGGGGCACCGGTGAGCCTGGTGGTAAGCTCCGATATGAACCACTTTGCCGACGATGCCACGACGCGGCAAATCGACCGCCTTGCCATCGAACGCATCCTCGCCCTTGACCCCATGGGGCTTTATGGAACGGTGCGCGAGCATGACATCTCCATGTGCGGGGTCTTCCCCATGACGCTCGGGCTGCAACTCGCCTTGCTCCTGGGGGCGCGGCAGGCGAAGCTCGTGGGCTACTCCACCTCTGGAGAAGTTAACGGCGACATGGACCGTGTTGTGGGATATTGCGGGGTGCTTGTGTTTTAGTTCCTGGCCTGTGATTTTGGGTCGGCGAGAAAGTATCTGATTGGGATTAGTGGGGCTATTTCAAGCCATCTGACCTGTGGAAGGATTTTGGGTCGGCGAGAAAGATGCGCTCGTCGTTGTTCCGGCCGTTCGCGGGTGCGATGCGGTACGGGTGCAGGGAGAGGAACAACAGCAGCTCGCCTCGGTTCTTCCGGTATGCTGGTAGTATGCGGTGAGGGTATTGTGCAGGAGCATGGCGATGGTCATGGGTCCCACCCCGCCAGGTACTGGGGTGATGGCGCTGACCTTGGCACAGAGGGCCGCGTAGTCGCAGTCACCTACCAAACCTGCCGCAGTGCGGTTGATGCCCACATCCACCACCACCGCGCCTTCTGCGACCATACCTTCACGGATGAGGCACGGGCTGCCGACCGCAGCCACGAGGATGTCCCCTTGGCGGGTGATGGCCGCCAGGTCCGGGGTGCGGGAGTGGCATACGGTCACCGTGGCATGGGCCTCCAGGAGCATGAGGGCCATGGGTTTGCCGACGATTGTGCTCCGGCCAACGACCACCGCGTGTTTGCCGGCTAAGGGAATGGCATATTGCCGCAAGAGCTCCATAACGCCAGCCGGGGTGCAGGGGCGAAGCCCGGGCAACCCTTGGACGAGGCGGCCCATGTTCTCGGGGTGAAACCCATCCACGTCCTTGGTCGGATCGATGCAGGTCAGACAACGCTGGGCATCAAGCCCGGCGGGAAGCGGCAGCTGGAGGAGGATGCCATCGACTTCGGGGTCGGCATTGAGCTCCGCAATGGTGGACTCGAGGGCCGCTTGCGCGATGTCCGCAGGCAGGCGCAGGACCCGCGAGGTCATGCCCACTTCCTGACAGGCGGCTTCCTTGTTGCGCACGTACACCAGGGAGGCGGGGTTGTCGCCCACGAGGAGGACAACGAGACCTGGGGCCCGTTTGCCCTCCTGGCGCAAGGCGGTAATCGCTTCTTGGATATCCGTCCGGATGCGGGCGGCCGTGGTCTTGCCGTCGAGAACAAGCATAGGGGCTCCTTCAACACCCTGGCGGGGCAGTCCAACGACTGCCCCACAGCAGGCGGCATTAGTCTTCGTCGTACCAATTGGCGGCCATGGCCGGGCCGTAGTAGGTGGCCACTTCGTCCAAGGCCTCTTCGATGCGCAGGAGTTGGTTGTACTTGGCCATACGGTCCGAACGGCACAGGGACCCGGTCTTGATTTGCCCGGCGTTCACCGCCACGGCGAGGTCCGCGATAAAGCTATCTTCGGTTTCCCCGGAGCGGTGGGAGATGACCGTGGCATAGGCGGCGCTGCGGGCCATCTCGATGCAGTCCAGGGTCTCGGTGACTGTGCCGATTTGATTGAGCTTGATGAGAATGGCATTGGCTACCCCGCGCACGATGCCCTCGGCCAGGATGGAGGGATTGGTGACAAAGATGTCATCACCCACGAGTTGGAGCTGATCTCCGAGCTGCTCGGAGAGGTGTTCCCAGCCATCCCAGTCTCCTTCGGCCAGGCCGTCTTCGATGCTGATGATGGGGTATTTGTCGGCCAGTTCGGCGTAGTAGTCGGTGAGGGCCTCGGCAGAGAAGGTACGGTCTTCCCCGGCAAAGACGTATTTACCATCGTGGAAGAACTCGGAGGCCGCGGGGTCGAGGGCAAGAGAGATTTGGCGTCCAGGTTCGTAGCCTGCCTCTTGGATGGCGCGCACGATGTAGGCGAGGGCCTGGTCGTGGCTGGCGAGGTTGGGAGCAAAGCCGCCCTCGTCGCCGACGCTGGTGACGTGGCCGTCTTTGTGGAGGATCTTCTTGAGGGCGTGGAAGGTCTCGGCCCCCATGCGCAGGGCCTCGCGGAAGGTCTCGGCCCCCAGGGGCACGATCATGAATTCCTGAATGTCGAGGTTGTTGGGGGCATGGACCCCGCCGTTCATGATGTTCATGAGCGGCACGGGAAGGACCTTGGCGTTGACCCCGCCGAGATAGCGGAACAGGGGCAGGCCGAGATGATTGGCCGCGGCTCGGGCCACGGCCATGGACACACCGAGGATGGCATTGGCGCCGAGCCGGCTTTTGTTCTCCGTGCCGTCGAGGTCGATGAGGGCATGGTCGATCTCGGTCTGGCGCAAGCCGTCCATGCCGACGATTTCTGCGGCAATGTCTTCGACGACGTTTTTGACCGCGGTCTCCACGCCTTTGCCGGCATAGCGCGTGGTGTCACCGTCTCGCAGCTCCAGGGCTTCCCGGGTCCCGGTGGAGGCCCCGGAAGGGACTGCTGCCCGACCTGTGGCGCCTGACTCCAGGGTTACCTCCACCTCGATGGTGGGGTTGCCGCGGGAATCGAGGATCTCCCGGGCGAGAATGCCAGTAATGGTGCTCATACTTCCTCCTGTAGTTCTGCCAAACAATGGGGAAAGGCGATCCGCTGGAGCCCGCGCAGCAGCAGATCGGGGATGCACTGATGGATGGCGGTAGTTAGCCGGGCAATTGTTGGGGCAAAGCCGCCTGTGGCCACGATTTGAGCCTGCGGGGCACCAAGGCGTTGGCACAGCCGGGCCGTGAGACCTTCTACGAGGGCGGCAAAGCCAAAGAGCACGCCGTGGTTCATGCTCTGGCGGGTACTGGTCCCGATTTCGAGTACTGTTTGGGCAAGCTCAAGGTTGATGTGCGGCAGCTTGGCGGTCTGCGCCCCCAACGCCGCAACAGAACTGGCGATGCCTGGGGCGATGAGCCCGCCGAGGTAGGCGTTCCCCTGGACGCAGTCAAAGGTCGTGGCCGTGCCAAAATCGACAACGATGATGGTCTCGGCATGGAGCAGGGCACGGGCAGACCAGGCCGCCAGCAGTCGGTCTGCCCCTACCTCTTGGGGGCGGGCGTAGCGGTTTTCAATGGGGAGGGTGATGTCGTGGAGAACAAAACGTGCCGGACATCCCCAAAAGCGCTGGGCTGCTTGGGTGATGAGCGGATCCAGGGGAGGGACTACGGAGGAGACCACGAACTCAGAGACCGAGGCTATCCCATGGCGGCTGGCAATCGCCTCGAGCCACAGGCCGAGGCTGTCTGCGGTCTCGTGGCGGGAGGTGGGCAAGGTATACACTGGCCCGAGACCCTGGGCTGTGGCAGGGCAGACCTTGAGGGTGGTGTTGCCAGCGTCGAGCAAAAAAGCCGTTGTCATGGGGTGCTCTGTACGCTGTTATGGAGAAAAGACAAGGCTAGTGGAAGGCTTGAGACCTTGTAGTGCCCAAAAAGGGGCCCGCATCCTGCGCAGTCCTGGGGCTGCGGCGCAGATGGGTAGTTGCCGCGGCAGGCTAGGGGAGAGGCGGTGTCCCCAGGTGGCGGCGAGGATGCGGAGGACGCGGTCCGGTGCATGGGGTGGGCGGCGATCGGCCTGACCTTGAGCTTGGAGGCACTTCGGCATAGAGGCGCCAACGACGTGTCGAGGCCGTTGGCGAACGTTTTTTGGAGGTGATTATGGCCCTGCATCCTGAGTTATTGCAGATTTTGTGTTGTCCGGTGTGCAAAGGAGGTCTTGTGGTGCTCGGGGCCGAGGAGGGCTTGCTGTGCTCCGCCTGCCAGCTGGTCTATCCGGTGCGCGACGAGATCCCGGTCATGCTTGTGGAGGAGGCCGTGCCCCAGGCCAAGTGGGAGGCCGGGGCACGGGAGGTAGAGCGGTGAGCAAAAAACACCCTTCGCGACCCCTCCCGCAGCCACTGCCCGCAGGAGGGGTCGATACCCACGCCCATCTGGATGGCAGCCGCTATCCCGATCCTCTCGCGGTCCTGGCGCGGGCTCGCGGGCTTGGGGTGACGGCGGTGGGCAATGTCTTTTTGGGCCCGGCGGCCTATGCGGCTGAGCGGCAGCGCTTGGCCCAGCCTGGGGTGTTTTTTTTGCTGGGTATCCATCCCCATGAGGCCGGAGACGTCACCCCGGCAACCCTGGCCGCCATGGAGGCCGCCTTCCAACAGGACCCGCAGTTGCGGGCTGTGGGGGAGATTGGCCTTGACTACCACTATGATTTTCATCCCCGTGGGGTGCAGCAAGATGCCTTCCGGCGCCAGTTGGAGCTCGCGCAGCGCGTAGGTCGACCGGTGGTGGTCCACAGCCGCGAGGCCGAGGACGATACGTTGCGCATCCTGGAAGAGATGGGCTTGGTCCACTCCCCGGTGCTCTGGCATTGCTTTGGCCTCGGGGCGGATTGGGCCGCGGAAATCCTCGGACGTGGCTGGATCGTCTCCATCCCTGGACCGGTGACCTTTCCCAAGAACACCTCCTTGCGCGACGCCGTGACGGCCTTGCCGCCGGATGGCTTTGTCCTGGAGACCGATTGCCCCTATCTGGCCCCCGAGCCGTACCGTGGCCAGCGCAATGAGCCGGGGTTATTGGTCTTTACTGCCCGGGAGGTGGCCCGGCTGCGAGGGGAGACCGCCGAAGCCCTCTGGCGGCGTTGTGGGGCTACGGCGCGGCGCTTCTTCGGGATCGAAGATGATGGGGACATGCAAGGCCGCTAACAGGGCGCGGAGGGCCGCCTCGCCATCTCGGGTGCAGCGCAGTTTGACCACGGCCCGAAAGCGGTCGAGGACCGTGGCCACGGCCAGATGACCATAGCCCTCAAGAAGAAAGCGAAAGCGGGCAATGGCCGGACGTGGTACCTCGACGTAGAGGATGCGGCTGCGTCGGCGCCGGAGGGCGCTGGCAGCGTCCTGGGGGCGGTCCTGCGCTGGCAAGGGATTGGGTCCTGAGCGGTCGTGCATGGAGGCCTTCTTGGCGGGGGTCCTGGCAGGCGTCAAGGAACGTAAGGGTAGCAGGTGTGCCTTGTCGTTCCTCGTGTTGATGTGCACGGGGAGGAGGTGGTGCCGCAGGACTTCGCAGCAGGGCTTGAGGGGGCCATGGAGCGTGGTGCTCTGGTGGCAGCGGGCTCCATTCCAAAGTGCGAAGGCAGCCTGTGCGCCGCGCGCGGTGATGGCTCGCAGTGCTCTGGTGGTAGAGCGGGCGCCCCTTCGATACTCCGTGGGCGTGGAGCGCGGGCATCGTGCTTCGACGTCTCGTGGAGGAGCGTCGGCGGTGGTGCTGCGCTCCTTTTGGCTTAGAGCACCTCGTGGCCGTCTTCGGTGATGTGGACCATGTATTCCCAGCGCACGCCTCCCCAGGGAAAATAGAGCCCTGGCTCCACAGTTACCACCATGCCCGGGGCAAGGAGGGTTTCTTCGTGGGTCGCCAGGCGCGGGGCTTCGTGGGTCTCCAGACCCACGCCATGGCCGAGGCTGTGGGTGAAGTGCTCGGCTACGCCATGGCGGGCAAAGAATTCTCGGACAACCCGGTCTGGCTCTGCGGCTGGCACCCCTGGGCCAAGGATGGCGATGGCTCGGGCCTGGGCTTCTTGGACAAGGTCCAGGGCGCGGGCAAATTCCGAGGATGGGGAGCGGCCAAACCACAGACTGCGGGTTTGGTCGGAGCAATACCCGGCCAGCCGACAGCCCATGTCCACAAGCACCGGCATTTCTGGGCAAAGGGGAGTTGTCCCGGGGATGGCATGGGCCTTGGCGCTGTTGGGACCAAAACCGACGATGGTGGGAAAGCTCAGGGCCTCGGCCCCGGCTTCACGGAAGCGGCGCTCGAGCTCCCACGCGAGTTCGGCCTCGTGGATTCCCACTGTGAGGAGCTGCGGTAGGGCGGCAAAGACATTATGGTTGAGGGCGCAGGCGGCCCGCAGGCGGTCCATCTCCTCGGGTCCCTTGATTTGGCGCAGCTGCTCCACCAATGGGGGGGCGGCATGCAGCGTCAGTTTCTGGGCCAGGGCGTGGTATTCTCGCACAGACAAATAATCTTCCTCGATCCAGAGGTTGCGAACTCCAGCATCGTGGAGGATGGTCGCCAGTTCTGTGCGGCGGCGGTAGATGACGACTTGTTCAGCGGCCAGGAGCTCCAGGGCGGTTTCGCGAAAGCGGGCGTCCGTCAGTAGCAGGTCCGGTCCGTCGTGGCGTATGAGGAGTACGCCTGAGGACTCAGCGCATTGGCTGTCATGGAGTTCAAAGCCGGTGAGATAAAAGCGGTTGGCTGGGCTGGAGACGAGCAGATGGGTGACCCCGGCTTCGGCCATGGTGGCACGCAGCTGGGCACGGCGGTGGGCATAGGGCATGGATAGGACCTCCAAAATGCCATGAGATAGAGCCGGGACCCCAAGGCCGTCATCTTTTTTACGCGTTTACGCGGTGGCCTTGGGCGAGGGAGCGATGCGTTTTTGGCCAAGTGGTGGGTGGCCAAACCCATCATGGGCCATTGCCCTTCAGGCGTCAAACCGTGAGGGCCGGGCGCTGCGGTGGCTTGGGGAGCGAGGGGCGTTCGAATTTCTTGTTGGTTTTTGGGCCATTGTGGATGGTACGACGTAAGCTTCTCCGGAGTAGTTCTGAACGGGTTGTTGCCTTTTGAGGAGGGATGGTTGCGGGCGTTACACGGGCTTGGACTTACGCCACGGTCGTAGCTCCCGGGTGCGGAAGCGCACCAGACGCTGGTAGGCCCAGATATAAAAGAGCACAAAGCTCCCGGCGAACAGGGCAAGGACGGCGGTGGAGCGCCAGAAGAGGACTGCTGGGATGATGGTGGCCATGGCCAGGCCCCAGAGATAGGGGGCGGTGGCGGCGTTGCGGCGGGTGAGGTCGCGAGCTGCGGTTTTGCCTGCCGCCCAACGGACGATGCGGCGGAAGATGAGGGAGTGCAGGTGGAGGGCATCAGGTTGGCCGGCGCTGCGTCGCCGCAGGACTCGGCGGCGGTAGATGGAAAAGACCGTCTCAAATACCGGGTACATCGCCACGAGGAGCCCAAACCATGGCGAGACCTCGGGGTTGCGGGCCACGAGGAGGACCGCGGCCTCGGCAAACCAAAATCCGGCGAGGTAGGCCCCGCCATCCCCAAGGAAGAGAAGCCCCCGGGGGTAGTTCCAGAACCAAAAGCCAAGCAGGGCGCCCATGCCGGCGAGGGCCATGTTCCAGACGAGGGCATCGCCGACGAGAAAGGCCACGTAGCCTACGGCGGCAAGCATGAGGGTTGTCACCATGGAGGCCAGGCCGTTGAAGCCATCGATGATGTTCACTGCATGGGCCACACCCGCCACACAGAAGATAGTCACGGGCAAGGCCACGATTTGCTGGGCTAAAAGCAGGTCGAGGCCAGGGATGTCCACGCGAGGCAAGATGGCGTCGGCAAACCAGGCGGCAAGGGCCGCGGCCAGCATTGTGGCCCCAAGCCGCGGTCCAGGTCCTACTCGTTTGCTGAGGTCCTCGGCCACGCCCATTCCCCAGGCTGGGAGGCTGGCCAAGAGCAGGACGCCAAGGAGGGGGGCCTCGCTGCTGCCCCGCCCCAGGAGGACAAGCCACGCCGCCACCATCCCGCCCAGGACGCCCACCCCACCGACGCGCGGCACTTGGCCGACGTGGACCTTCTGCACTCCGTGTTCGCAGTCCGCGGTCAGTTGGCCGTGGAGGTGGCGCAGGCGCACGAGGACAAGACAAAGAAAGGCAGAGCTCAGCAGGGCGGTGAGCAGCAGGTGCATGGTGCGGCTCTGGGGGAAAGGCCTGGTTTCGTCAAGGAGGATGGGCAGGGCGCGGCAGGGGGGCCGGGGAGAACTCCTCCCCGGCAGGTTAAAGAGAGGTGCAGGCGCGGAGAAAGTCCTCCACCGCGGAAATATCCCCGCGGGTGACAAGCCCCAGGATATGGCTCCCCACGACAGCGACTTCCGCCCGACCGCGGAGGGCCGCCACGTGCTCGGGCTGGCTGATGCCAAAACCTGCGGCCACCGGCAGCTGGGTGCGGCGGCGGAGGGTCTCGAGATAAGCCAGGGACGCGGGGGCAAGGTCTTTTGAGGCGCCGGTGATCCCCACTTTGAGGGTGGTGTAGATCATCCCTGAGGCTTGGGGGAGGAGGAAGTCCAGGCGCGCTGCCGGGGTGTCGGGGGAGATGACGAGGATTGGGTGCAGGCCCTGGCGGCGGGCTTCCTCGGCGTAAGTCCCCTCGGGTTCGTCGAGGGGGAGGTCTGGGAGAATGATTCCTTGGGCGCCTGCGCGGCAGCAGGCATCAACAAAGCGAGAGAGCCCCATGGCATAAGGGATGTTGGCATAGGTCATGACAAGAAAGGCCACCTCAGGCAGGGCTGCGGCCATCTCGCCCATCCACTTGAGGGCATCTTCTGGCCGCACCCCGGCATCAAGGGCGGCTTGATTGGCGGCGGTGATGGTGGGGCCGTCGGCCAGGGGGTCGGTGAAGGGCAGTTGTACCTCCAAAAGCCGGACTCCACTGCGGGCCATGGTCTGCACGAGGGCGCTGCAGGTCTCCCAATCCGGATAACCGGCGACCACATGAGTCATGAGTTGGATGGGACGGGGGGCTGTCTGCAGGACAGTATCGAGCTTATTGGTCACGGTGCACCTCGCTGTGGAGAAAGGCACGCCAACGCGCCTCGTCGAGGGCGCGGGCGGTGATGAAGAGGTCCTTGTCCCCTCGGCCGGAGATGTTGACCACCATGAGGTCGTCTTTGGGGAGGCGAGGGGCCAGGCGGGCCGCCAGGGCGACAGCATGGGCCGACTCCAGGGCCGGGATGATCCCTTCGAGGCGGGCAAGGAGCTGGTAGGCGGCCAGGGCCTCGTCGTCGGAGATGGCAGAGAACTGGATGCGGCCTTGCTGGAAGTGCCAGGCGAGCTCCGGGCCGATACCGGCGTAGTCCAAGCCAGCGGAAATGGAATGGGTCCCTTGGATCTGGCCGTGTTCGTCCTGGAGAAAGTAGCTTTTGTAGCCTTGGACGATGCCGGTGGTGGGCCTGCCTTGGAGGCGGGCGGCATGTTCGCCGGGGGCCGGGCCGCGGCCGCCGGCCTCGGCGCCATAGAGGCGGATCTCCCGGTCGTCCAGAAAGGGGGCGAAGAGGCCGATGGAGTTGGAGCCGCCACCGACACAGGCCACAAGGTGGTCGGGCTTGCGGCCAGTTAGCGTCTGGAGCTGGGAAGCGACTTCGCGGCCAATTACGGATTGGAACTCGCGCACGATGGTGGGGTAGGGATGGGGGCCAAGGGCAGAGCCGAGGACGTAGTGCGTGGAGGGGAGGTGTTGGACCCATTCCTTGAGGGCGGCATTGACCGCGTCTTTGAGGGTGCGGGTACCGTCGGCCACGGCCACGACCTCAGCGCCAAGGAGGCGCATGGCAAAGACGTTGGGGTATTGCCGGGCGACGTCCACCTCCCCCATGAACACGGTGCATCCCAGCCCGCAGCGGGCCGCCACGGTGGCGGTGGCTAGGCCGTGCTGACCGGCCCCGGTCTCGGCGATGAGACGGGTTTTGCCCATGCGCAGAGCAAGGAGGGCTTGGCCCAGGGCATTGGTGATCTTGTGGGCGCCGGTGTGGTTGAGACTCTCCAATTTGAGGAAGATGTGGCAGCCGTTGAGGTGGCGGGTGAGGTTGTGGGCCGGGTAGAGGGGCGTTGGCCGGCCGCAGTAGTGGCGTAACAGCTCGTCGAAGCTTTTGTTAAAGGCCGGGTCCTGGCGGGCGGCCAGGAATGCGGCCTCGAGCTCGTCGAGAGCTGGGACCAGCATTTCCGGGACGTAGCGGCCACCAAAGGGGCCAAAATGGCGAGGGAGGGTCATGAGGTACCTCGGATGCGTTTGAGGGTGGCGTGGAGTTTGGTTGCGTCTTTGTGACCAGGGGCTGTTTCCACTCCGGAGTTGAGGTCAAGGCCATCCGGCTGCAGGGCAAGGGCGCCTTGGATCGTGGATGGTCCCAGGCCGCCGGCCAATATCCAGGGCATGGGCAAGGAAGGCATGGGCCAGGGCAGGCGCACGGTCCGGCCATGGCCGCCGCCACGGGTGCCGGCATCGAGAAGGACGAAGGCGCAGCCGTCCTTCCAGCGGGCCACGGCCCTTTGGAAGTCCTGGGCTGTGGCGTAGCGCTCGGGCCAGAGCACGGCGATGGTCCGTTCTGGGCCAAGGATTTGGCTGGCCTCCAACGGATAGTCCCCGTGAAGTTGGAGCATGTCCACTCGGGCTGTTGCCGCCAGTTGGGCCACGAGCTGCAGGTCCGGGGTCGTGACGACCCCCACCTTGCGGCAGCGGGTGGTGATGCGGCCCACCCAGGCTGGGTCCACCTGCCGTGGGCTGCCTGGATGGAAGATAAACCCCACCAGGTCCACCGGAAGGCCCTCGCACAGGCAGATATCCTCGTTTCGAGTCAGTCCGCAGACCTTGATCAGCATGGGGTCTCTCCCAAAAGCTGGCGCAGGGCGTCTTCTGGGGCTTCGGCCGTCATAAGGCTCGTGCCGACGAGGATGGCGTCAAAGCCGGCCCTCTCGAGGCGCAAGATATCGGCCCGGCCGCTCACTCCGCTGGCAGCGATCCAGGTTTGGCCGGGCCGTTTGGCCTGCACGAGCGCGAGGGAGCGCTCCACGTCTACGGTCAGGGTATCGAGGTCGCGGGCATTGGCCTGGATGAGGGTGGCGCCCGCAGCGGTGGCCCGCTTGAGGTCTGCGGCGTCGAAGACCTCCACCACGGCCTCGAGCCCCAGCTTCTGGGCCTGCTGGAGGCAGGAGGCGAGGGTTGGGTCATCGAGAAGGCGGACGATGAGCAGGACCGCTGAGGCCGGGGTGGCCGCTGTGGCCACCACCTGGAGGGGATGGAAGAGGAAGTCTTTGCGAAGCAAGGGCAGTTTGAGGCCTGCGGCGGCTTCGAGGTGTTCGAGGCTGCCGGCAAAGAAGCGCGCTTCGGTGAGGATGGACAGGGCGCAGGCCCCAGCCGTGGCGTAGGCGCGGCATATTTCCTCCACGCTGCCTACATGGCGTAGCAGGCCGCGGCTCGGGGAGGCGCGCTTGTGTTCGGCGATGATGGCGCTGCGACCAGCGCAGCGGGCAGCATAGATGGCGGCACGCAGGCATGGTCGTGGGCCTGGGCGCGGGGCCGGGAGGCGGCCTTCGGCCTGGAGGGCGAGGAGCTCGGCCACTTCAGCGGCCTTGGCCTGGCGGAAGCGTTCAAGCATGGGGCACCTCCTGGGAGAGGCCTTGGCGCACGCGGGCACGCGCTGCTGCCATGGCATCGTGAAGGGGAAGGGCCTCGAGGAGGTGGAGGGCCAGGCCAAGGTTGAGGGCCACCATGGCCTGGAGTGGGGCTGGGCCCTGGCCGGCAAGGACCTCGCGCTGGCGGGCGATGGCCTCGGCCTTGGTGGCGCATACCAGGGCTTCCGGGGGGACAGGGGCGAAGCCGAAGTCTTCAGGGTTCAGGGCAAGGGGCTGAAGTTCGCCGTGGTCCACGCGCAGGACCTGGGCGGGTCCGCAGGGGGTCAGTTCGTCGAAGCCGCCGGCGCCGTGGACAACGGCGGCATGGGGGATGTCCAGCTGGGCCAGGGCTTGGGCGAGGATGGGCACAAGGCGCGCCTCTGGCACGCCCAGGAGTTGGTGGGTGGGCCGGGCGGGATTGATGAGGGGCCCAAGGAGATTGAAGAGGGTGCGCACGCCAAGGGCCCGGCGCAAAGGGGCGATGCGGGCAAAGGCCGGATGGAAGTGCGGGGCAAAGAGAAAGACGAAATGCCCCTTTTGGGCCAAGGCCGTCGCGGCCGCAGGGGAGTCGGCGAGCGGCAGGCCAAGGGCCTCGATGACATCGGCGCTGCCGCAGGTGCTGGAGACGGCGCGGTTGCCGTGCTTCACCGTGGTGTAGCCGAGATCGGCAAGGAAGAGGGCCACGGCCGTGGAGCAATTGAAGCTCATGCGGCCATCGCCTCCGGTGCCGCAAGTATCGATGCGGGGGCTTGGCAGCTGGGTGACGAGGTGGGCGCGGGCAAGGGCGGCTTGTGCCGCGGCGGCGAGTTCCGTGGCGCTTTCGCCCTTGGCGCGCAGGGCGATGAGCAGGGCGGCGGCCGGGCCGTCGGCAAGTTCCCCGTCGAGCAGGGCGGCAAAGATGGCGGTGGCGGTGGCTCGGTCGAGGTCCTGGCCAGCGAGCAGAGTTTCGAGGAGCGGGGCGATGGTCATGCTGTCCTCCGCATGAGGGTAAGGAAGTTGGCAAGGAGGGTCGGGCCGTGGGGGGTGAGGACTGATTCGGGGTGGAATTGGACGCCGAACCACGGTCGGTCCGGGAAGGTAATGCCCATGATTTCGCCATCGTCGGCGCGGGCGGTGACGGCAAAGGGCAGGGGACCAGCCTCGAGGACCGCCAGGGAATGGTAGCGTCCTACTTCTACGGGATTGGGCAGACCAGCAAAGAGGTCGGTGCCGTCGTGGGTCACGAGGGAGGTCTTGCCATGCATGATGCGCCGGGCAGCGCCCACCGGGGCGCCCGCGAAATGGGCCAGCGTCTGGTGGCCAAGGCACACGCCGAGGACCGGCACCTGGGGCGGCAGGGCCTGGAGAAAAGGCAGGCACAGGCCCGTGTTGGCAGGGTGGCTTGGTCCGGGGGAGAGGACGACGCCCTCCAGGTGGGGGTCCGTGGCCAAGGCAAGGAGCTGGGGGTCTGCATTGCGCAACACCAGGGGGTCTGCGCCGATGCCTTGGAAGAGTTGGACGAGATTGAAGGTAAAAGAATCAAAGTTGTCGATGAGCAAAAACATCATTGCCTCCGGTCTCGGTTAGAGCGGCGAGGATGGCCCGGGCCTTGTTGTGGCATTCGAGCCACTCTTTTTCGGGGTCTGAGTCAAAGACGATGCCAGCGCCGGCCTGCCAGTGGACCTGTCCCTCGCGCACCCACAGGGAGCGGATGGTGATCCCCACATCGAGGTCCATGGCTTCCGGGCCAAGGCCCAGCCAGCCGATACCTCCGGCATAGGGGCCACGGGGCAGGAGTTCTTCCTCGTGGATGAGCTCCATGGCCCGGATCTTGGGCGCCCCGGACACGGTGCCGGCCGGGAATGTGGCGGCAAGGACGTCCACGGCGCCCAACCCCGGCCGAAGCTTGGCCGAGAGATAGGAGGTGAGGTGCATGACGTGGGAGAAGCGCTCAATCTCCATGGTGGCATCTACCTGGACACTGCTGGGTTGGGCGATACGGCCCAGGTCATTGCGGCCAAGGTCCACGAGCATGACGTGCTCGGCCCGTTCTTTTTCGTCGGCGATCAGCTCTCGCGCCAGGGCTTCGTCCTCGGCCGCGGTGGCCCCGCGAGGCCGGGTGCCAGCAATGGGCCGTAGCTCGAGGTGGCCGTGGGTGCCGCGCACGAGAAGCTCTGGCGAGGAGCCGAGGAGGGTGCACTGCGGGTCCAGGGCGAGGTAGAAGGTGTAGGGCGAGGGATTGAGGCGGCGCAGGCTGCGGTAGACCTCGAAGGTGGAGCCGGCAAAGGGGGCGGAGAAGCGAGTGGAGAGGACGACCTGGATGGCCTCGCCGGCCTGGATGGCTGCTTTGGTGCGCCGGACCTGGCCGAGGAAGGTCTCTTGATCGGGGATGGTGGTAACGGGGCCGATGTGGGGTGGGGTGGGAGAGAGGGGGGCGCGCAGGTTGGGGATAGGGTCGTCGTCAAGGGCCAGGGCAAGGCAGCGGTGGCGCAGGTGGTCAAAGAGGATATGCCGCCCGGGGAGGACGAAGTGGGCCTCGGCCTTGTGTGGTGCTAAGAACCTCGCCACTGCCGGTTCAAAGAGGCCAGCGGCGTTGTAGCCCAAAAAGCCGACGAGGGCACGGGTCATGGGCGGGAGGTTGGCCTCGGGCGGGGTGATGGTAAGGGTCTGCTGTACGGCCCGCAGGCCCTCGAGGAAAGGCAGACCATGGAAGCGGCTGAGGTCTTCGAGTCGGGGGTCGAGGACCTCCACGGCGAGGCGGCCTTCCGCGCAGGTGAGGATAAGGCGGAAGTCCCAGGCAATGAGGCTATAGCGGCCAAGGCGGCCATCCACCTCGCTGCTTTCGAGCAACAGTCCTGGGGCTTCTCCCACGGCCTGAAGGTAGAGGGAGATGGGGGTTTGGGTATCTGCCGGCAGCCAGCAGCCGTGCTGGTGCAGGGGGGGTAAATTGGTGGGCATTGGTATCTCCGGGGTTGGGGAAACTAAAAAAGCCGGTCTTCCGTGGGGAGGACCGGCCAGCCAAGCACTGCGCTCGGGTGGAAGCTTAGGGTCCTCCCGTGGTTGTGGCTCGCCACCACCAGAGCATGGTTTCGGCCTTGCGCGCTGCAAGGTCCAGGTCACCACCTGCGGCCACATTGAGGTAGCTGCGGAAGCGGCGGGCGGCTTCAAGGGAAAAGGGGTTTGCCTCCACCAGGGCCGTAAAGAGGGCAGCGTCTTCGCCCACTAGTTTGGCGGCAGCGTCCATACGGCGGCGGAAGGAAGGCGTGAGGTACGGGGCAAGGTCGATGTCCGGCGCGGCGCAGAGATAGGCCACGGTGGTGAGAAAATTGAGCCCTTGGACGTAGGCCATGGCCCGGTCGTGGTCTTCGGCGGTGGTGTGAAAGGGGGCATAGCCAAGGCGGGTCAGGAGGGTGAAGGCGGTGCCCACGGCCTCGTGGTCCCGGCCGGGGACCACGGCCACGGGCAAGGGGGCTGTGGTGTCGGGGCCAAAGAGGGGGTGGAGGCCGACCACCGGGGTGGTAGTGGCCGTGAGCATCGCCGCCAGGGGGAGGAGTTTGACCGAGGCAATGTCCATGAGAATGGTAGATGGCCCTAGGGCAGGGGCCACGGCGGCTACGGCCTCGGCTATTGCCCCTACGGGCACGGCGAGGACGACGAATTGGGCCGCGGCTACAGCGTGGCGGAGGTCCTCGAGGTCAAGGGGCAGGTCAAAGCCTGCCACGGCATAGCCGGCCTGCCTCAGGTCCTGGGCAAGACGTCTGCCCATGCGCCCCTGGGCGCCGAGGAGCACGACCTGCTCTGGGCTAGGCGTCATGGGCGGCCTCCTGCTGGGCGATGCGTACCGCCTCCCAGTGCTTCCAGAAATTGGGGAAGGATTTGGCGACGCAGCCTGGTTGGTCAAGGATGGGGCGCACGCCAAGGAGTTCCGTGAGGGAGAGGCTCATGGCGAGGCGGTGGTCGCCGAAGGTGGCGAGTTCCACGGGGCCGCGAACCGCAAGCCCCCCGGCGATGAAGAGGCCGTCGTCTGTGGTCTGGACAGCCACGCCGAGGCGGGTGAGGCCATCGGCTACGGCGGCGATGCGGTCACTTTCTTTGAGGCGCAGGTGGGCGGCTCCATGGATGCGCGTGGTCCCCTGGGCTGCCGCGGCGAGCACCGCCACCGTGGGCACGAGGTCTGGGCAAGCACCCATGGGGAGGTCGGCGCCCATAAGCGGGCTTGGCCAGACGGTGATACCGGTTGCGGCCACCGTCACCCGCGCCCCCATGCGCTTGAGGATGTCCACCAAGGCGCGGTCGGCCTGCAGGGAGTCGGTTCGCAGGTGGGTGACCGTGACCGGCACGCGGCCGAGGGCGCCTGCGGCAAGAAAATAGGAGGCGCTCGACCAATCGCCCTCCACGGTGAAGGTCCCGGCACGGTAGGGTTGGTTGCCAGGGACCGTGCAGCGGATGGCGTTGGGCGGCAAAAGGGGGATGTCCTCGAGGGTGCAGGGGGAAAGCGTATCGCCGCGGTGGTGGAACGTGGCCACAGGCACGGCGGCCCGGGCCATGGCGGCGATGGTCAGGGCGGCATAGGGCCAGGAGGCGATGCGCTCGCCGCGAAGGTCCACGACAAGGCCATGGGGGCTGCGCGGGGCGGCAAGGAGCAGGGCGGAGAGATATTGGCTGCTGGCCGAGGCATCGAGGGTAGTGTGGGCCCTCTGCCAGCCAGAGGAAGAGAGGCGCAGCGGCGGGCAGCCGGGGAGTCCTTCGAAGGTTATGTCCACGCCCAGACGGCCGAGGGCCTCGGTGAGGGGGGCAATGGGTCGGGTGGACATGCGTCCGGACCCATAGATGCGGAACGAACCGGGCAGGACTGCGGCGATGGCGGTCATAAGCCGGCAGGTGGTGCCGGACTCGCCCACAAAGAGTTCCGCGCTGCAGGGCGAGGGGTGGCGGGGGATGGGTTGGACCACTAGGCTGCCGTCTTCTTGGGGAAAAAACTGCGCCCCCAGGGCAGTGAGGCAGGCGCGGGTGTGGGCGGTGTCGTCGCTCGTGAGGGCGTTGTGGACCGTGGAGGGTCCGCCGGCCAGGGCCGCCAGGACCAGGGCACGGTGGGTTTCGGACTTGGAGGGGGGGGCGGGGATGGTGATCATGGTCGCTTAGAGGGGGTCGAGGTGGGGGCCAGCGGGGTAACTGCCGAGGATGCGCAGGCTGTGGCAGCGTTCGGCCACCTGGCGCAGGGTTTCGGCATAGCCTTCGGCAAAGAGGTCCGATTCCACGTCCATAAAGAAGATGTACTTCCATTTTTCCCCGCGCAGGGGCCGGGACTCGAGCTTGGTGAGATTAAGGCCGGCCTCCGCAAGGAGGGCGAGGACGGCCGCCAGGGCCCCCGGGCGGTCGGGCAGGGTGAGGAGGAGGGAGGTCTTATCGCGTCGTTCTTGATTTCCTGGACCATGGCCAATGACCGCAAAGCGCGTCCAGTTGTCGGCAGCGTCCTGGATGTCGGTGGCGAGGACCTGGAGCGGCGGTTGGGCCAGGCCAACGTGGCCAATGGCTGCCGCAACGGGGTCGGCCTGAGCAGCTCGGGCTGCGGCGGCGGTGCTTTCCACGGCGGTGCGTTCGGCATCAGGCAGGTGCTGCCGCAGCCAACCCGCGCATTGGGCGAGGGCCTGGGGGTGGGAGAGGACGCGGCGCACGGTCTCCCCAGGGTGGCCGAGAAGGGCATGGCGCACCCGGCAAAAGAGCTCGGCGAGGATAGTGAGTTCGTGGTGGAGGAAGAGGTCCAGGGCTTCGGCCACGGTGCCGTGGAGGGAGTTTTCGAGGGGGACGATACCGAGGCGGCAGGCGCCGGTGGTGACCGTGCGGAAGACGCCTTCCAGGGAGGGTTGGGGCACAAAGGTCGCGCTATGGCCGAAGTATTCGAGGGCCGCTCGGTGGGAGAAGGTCCCTTCTGGGCCAAGAAAGGCCACGGTTTGTGGGGCTTGGATGCTGCGCGAGGAGGAGAGGATTTCGCGGTAGATGGCCCGCAGGTGGTCTTTGGGGAGGCTGTCGCCTGGCAGGGCGGTGATGCGATCGAGGACCGCTTTCTCCCGGAAGGGTTGGAAGATGGCCTCTCCGCCTTTGCAGGCCCCTACCTGGCGGCTGAGGGCGGCCCGCTCATGGAGCAGGGCGACAATGGCCTCGTCGATGGCGTCGATGCGCTGGCGCAGGGTATCGAGGTTGGTTGGGGTCATTCGCGGATATCCTCCTCGATGCGCATGCCAAAGTGCCGACCAGCGCGGTCGAGGCGGCAGAGGACTTCATCCCCAGGGGCGAGGGTCACGACGCTCACGGGCTGGCCATTGGGCCGGGTGAGGCGGATGGTCTCGGCGTTTTGGAGAAAGATCGTGCCGCGCTGGCCCCCGACCTCGGCCTCGATGCGCAGCATGGGCCGGACTTCGGTCTTCACCCGCCCCACAGTGGCGCGGCTCGTGTGGCCCGAGGCGTGGACGATCAGGACCCGTTCTCCCGCGTCAAGTTCTTCGAGGTAGCAGGTACGGTCTTCGGGCAGCAGGCAATAGCTGTGGACAGCCCCGGCATTGATGCGAAACGGCCGCGGGGCCACGTAGGGGTTGGTCTCGGTCTCGGCATGGACCAGGAACGTGAAGGCGCTGGAGTTGCCCACGAGCAGGCCAGCCCCTGTGGTGAGCAGACGGGTGGTGTCTACGCACACCCGATGGCCAAGGCCGGCCTCGGCGATAGCGGTGATCGTGGCTGGGACAAGTTCTAGGGTGCCAAGGGATTCGCGCAGCTCGGCGACAATTGTCTTGAGGCTGCGTGCAGCCTGGGGGAGGACGACGACTCCAGCGACGCCACATTCGAGGATGCCGGCGGCTACCCGCGCCTCCTCGAGGCTAGTGACTTCCGCCAGAACAGCGCGGGTTTGGGCGAGGATGTTCTCCACCGGGATGATTTCCCACCCTGCGGCGAGGACCACGGTCTGTCCGGCCTGGGCCTGACGCACGGCCTCTTCCTCGTCGGCCTTGGAGGCAAGGCGGATCCGGCACAGATGGTTGCTATCGAGGACCTCGGTCTTGGCGAGGGCGCGCACAGCCTCCAGGTGCGCCGTGTCGGTGATGATGCCGTCCACGCCACTTTCCAGGGCGAGGGTCACGGTCTCGGTGGCAAAGGGGAGGGCGGCACAGTAGATACGCATGGTGTCTCCTTCCTTAGGCCGTCGGCGCTTCGAGGAGGGCCAGGGCTTGGTCCACGTCGTAATCGAGGTGGACGACGGCGCTGAGGGCTTGCACGAGGCGGGTGGGGTCATCGGCCTGGAAGATGTTGCGGCCCATGGATAGCCCGGCCCCGCCGGCCTTGAGGGAGTCGTGGGCCGTTTGGAGGATTTCGCGCACCGATCCCATCTTCGGGCCGCCAGCAATGACCACCGGGATGCAGCAGGCTTCAGTCACGCGGGCAAAGGTTTCGGGGTCGCCAGTGTAGGGCACCTTGACGACGTCAGCGCCCAGCTCTTCGGCCACTCGGGCACAATGGGCCACTGTGGCCGGATCCCACTCGGATTTGACCTTCGGGCCGCGGGCATAGACCATGGCCAAAAGCGGCATGCCCCAGGATTCGGCCCGCGAGGCCACCTCGCCCACGTCGCGGAGCATGTCGCGCTCGGTCTCATCGCCAAGGTTGAGGTGCACCGAGACCGCGTCGGCTCCAAGGCGCAGGCCGTCTTCCACCGTGGCCACGAGGGTCTTGGCATTGGGAAAGGGCGAGAGGGAGGTGCTGGCTGAGAGGTGGATGATGAGTCCGACATCTCGGCCTTTGCCGCGGTGGGAGCAGCGGGGGAGTCCTTTGTGCATGAGCACGGCATTGGCCCCACCTTCTGCGACTTTATTGACCGTGTCTCGCATGTCCACCAGGCCAGCGATGGGGCCGACGGTGGTGCCATGGTCCAGGGGGACGATGATGGTCTTGCCCGTGTTGCGGTTGAAGATGCGCTCTAAGCGGATACTTTTGCCCAGGTTCATGGTTGGCCTCCTGCGGTTGGGGGCTTTGGCCCCGGCGGCCCAAAAAACTCGAAGGGCCGCCGGCTTGTGCCTGCGGCCCTTCGGTGGTTGTTCGTGAACTTCAAACGCTACGACAGCCCCCCCAGACCCCAGGCCCGCTTCCCGTAAAAGTACCAAAAAAAGTACAGGCTGTGCTGGAAGGAGGTTGTGCGTTGCATGGACAGGGCCTCTAGGCGAGATGGGCAGACCATGTCAAGACCAAAATGACCGCGGGTCAACTATCGATGGCAAAAACCATTGCCCGGAGCCACGGGCCTCATGGTTTTCGGATTGGCGGCGGTATGGCGATGGAAAATCGGAAGTGATGGCAAGAGCTCGCTCCGGGTGGCTGTCCTGCGGGACCTCGGGCGGGCGGTAGTTTGCTGACGCCAAAAAACGCTGCATCACGCGCTCGACACGCAGAGCCAGCACCTCGTGCTTCAATGCTGCCGCAGCGGCTTGCTATGATATAGCAAAATCCTATAATATTGTTTGCAATCATGTGGATTATCTTTCACAAAATGTGCACTAAATACCGGATAGATGTCAAAAAATTGTTCAATTTACGTAGATAACTCGATCTCTATCCATTATCTTAGCTTCAATATTTCCGACAATATATATTCTTAGCGCACGATAATTTCGGTTAGCTACGCTCAACTTCATGAGAGTCTGCAAATTCCACAAGGCTGTAGGCCGTCTCCTAGGTATTAATGCTTCAAAAAGGCGCTGGAGATTGCGCGCCATTGTGGTGATAAATGTAACCATGCAGGGGATTGAGAAAGATATATTGGGGCGGCGCCGATACGGAAGTCAATCTGATCGACTTGATCGACGGACATGGGGGATACAGTGGAGGAAGATTTCCCCTCCCCAGACCACGACCTTGTCCTCACGTGTCTTGACGGATGCGGTGCGTTCCTCTCGGCGGAAAGCGCCACCACACCGCGGCCACGAGGGCGGTAAACGCGGTGTAGAGGACGGCGAAGACCCACAGCGGGGCCTCAAAGTAGAGGAGTCGATCTGCCCAATGTTGGAGAAAGGTCGTGGAGTACGGCGGTTGGCCGGCGTTGGCCCGGAGCCAGGATTCCAGCTCGGTCAGCGGGCAGAGCTGACCGAGCCAAGTCTGGAGGGTAATCCAAAGGATCGCCCCGAGGTGGGTGGTGCGAAACCCCCAGCGGTTGACCCAATCCCAGCCCCGCCAATTACCCGCCACGATGAGGGGTAGCCCGCCGACAACAAAGAGCACGACCCCGATGTGGATGAGGAGAACAAAGTCAGCCAGCAGCAGATAGGGCATGGGATTTTTCCAGGAGCTCGGGCGTGGTCCCAGGGGAGAGATGACTGGAAGTCCAAAGAAATAAAAGTGCTTCGGAGGGGGACATGGTTTTCGTGCCGCTCGCCCGAAGAGAACATGCCTCGGGGGATGGGTGGTTTTTTCGGTAAGGGGGCACCGTGGTGCCGCTGCGCGCCTGCAGAGAATACCCCCAAGGTGAGGCGGGGCTGTCCCTCCGGGCGCGGCGTGGGGCCACCGTGGCGCCCAGGGAGGGATTGGAGCCCGACGCCGCAGGTGCTGTGGGCCAGGGGCAATCTCGCCACCTGGTGCCCGGGGCGGGATTTGAACCCGCACGGCCAAAAGGCCGAGGGATTTTAAGTCCCTTGTGTCTACCATTCCACCACCCGGGCCTGGGGGCGGGTTGTAGGCCTGGGACAGGCAGCGGTCAACCTACGGTACCGTTCTCCCCTCGGCGGGCACTGCGGCCCCCAATGGGGCCGCCAATCGGCTAGAGCCCGGTGCGCAGGACCATATCGGTGATGGGGCCGCGAGAGCGGTCTCCTTTGAGCACGATGTGGGCATAGCCAGGTTGGCCCTTGAGCATCTTCACCGTCCAGTTGAGGCCGTTATTGGCCTCATTGAGATAGGGGTTGTCCACCTGGCGGGTATCGCCCAGGCAAATGCATTTGACGTTTTCTCCCATGCGCGTGAGCAAGGCACGGGTCTCCGAGCGCGAGAGGTTTTGCATTTCATCGATGATAACCACAGCGTTCTCCACGTTCATGCCGCGGATAAAGCCGATGGGGAGGATCTCGAATCGTTTGGGGTTGAGGCGGAAGTTGCCGGCTTCGGCATCCTGGTAGATGCGGTTGGCTGGCCGGGCCTCGTGGAGTTTGAGCAGGAGGTCTTGGACGTAGCGCACGTAGGGGGCCATTTTTTCTTCGATGTCTCCAGGCAGGTAGCCAAGCTTGGTGCCGATTTCGATCACTGGCTTGACGAGGAAGATCTTGCGGTAGGGCGTGTCTTTGCGCTCCAGGGTGAGCACCAGGGCCGCGGCGAGGGCGAGGAAGGTCTTGCCGTAGCCGGCCTCGGATTGGATCGTGACGAGAGGGATGTCTTGGTCGAGCATGAGCTCAAGGGCGAGGTTTTGGTACACGGAACGGGGGCGCACGGTCCACACGGTGTGTTGGTAGTCGATGACGCGTGGGCCGGAGGCGGCGTGGAGCACCGGGTAGCCATTTACCCAGGAAAAGGAGTTGGGCAGAGGCGGCTCATCCTCGGCCACAAAGCCGGTGTAGGACTGGGACTCGGAGCGAAAGGGATTGGAGTCACGGTAGCCTTCACAGACAATGGCATGGACCCGGGCCTTGAGCTGGAGGAGACGGTCGTTGGTGACGAGGATGGGCTGGGGGATGCCGCTGGCCTTGATCTCTTCGATGATGCGGTCATCGTTGGTGGCGAGGGTTTCGTCACTGCCGCGAGGCGGCAGGTAGTGGATGTCACTGTCGGCAAGGAGCACCGAGAGGATTTGACTCACGAGGTGGGAGACGCGGGGGTCGCGTTTGAGGCCGTCGAGTTCCTGGAGTACGGTGTAGGGGATGATGATGGTGTTTTCCGCGCCGTTGCGCAGGGTGCGGATGCACAAGGGGTTTTCGATGAGCACATTGGTATCGAGAACGTAGTTTTTGCGCATGCCAGCTCCTCGGTTACAGGTGACGGATTTTCTTTAGATTACGACGTCTCCAGGGCAGCTTGGCGACAGTCTGGGGGCAAGGCGGTGACGAATGATGCGCCGAGCGGTGTATGGGCTGTGCTGGCGCTGTGTTGGAGCAGCTTCGAGGGGACGAAGATGGTTAGCGCCGGAAGACTCGCGCCAGTCCGCCTTGACTGGTTTCGCGGTACAACGACGGCAAATCGTGGCCGGTCTGCTGCATCGCTTCAACGACGGTATCAAAACTCACCAGGTGGCGGCCATCGGAGAGGAGGGCATATTCGGCGGCGGAGAGGGCGCGGATGGCGGCGAAGGCATTGCGTTCAATGCAGGGCACCTGCACGAGGCCTAAAATAGGGTCGCAGGTGAGTCCCAGATGGTGTTCGAGTCCTATTTCTGCGGCATACTCCACCTGAGCTGGTGTACCGCCGAGGAGCTGGGCCGCTGCTGCCGCAGCCATGGCACAGGCCACGCCAATCTCTCCTTGGCAGCCGACTTCCGCGCCCGAGATGGAAGCATTCGTCCGCACGACGTTTCCCACGAGTCCGGCAGTGGCCAAGGCGCGCAGGATATCCGGCTCTTTGAGGCCCATGTCCTTCTCGAGGTAGGCGAGCACTGCTGGGACTACCCCGGCGGAGCCACAAGTCGGTGCCGTGGCAATGACCCCGCCACTGGCGTTGTGCTCAGCCACGGCGAGGGCGGCGGCTGCAAGCAGGGCAGTGCGCCGCGCGCTACCGCGCAGGCTACGAGCCCGGGCAAAGAAGGCCTTGGCCTTGCGCTGGAGGTTGAGTCCACCTGGCAATACTCCTTCGGCGTGTTTTCCCTCAGTGAGGGCCGCACGCATGGTCTGCCAGACTTGACGCAAATACGACCATACCTCTGGTTCCATGTCGTCCACCAATGCCCACATGGGGCGGCCGGTCTCCTGGGTCCAGGTGAGGATTTCACCCAGCGATCGCTTGGGGTAGACGAGGTCTGGTTGAGAGAGAGCACCGTGGGCCTCGCGTAGGGCGCCGCCGCCGATGCTAAAGACAGTCCAGGTGGCGAGGGGGCTGTCTTGTGCGTCAAGGGCCACAAAGGTCATGCCGTTGGGGTGCTGGGGCAAGGGAGTGGGGTCCCAATGGAGGGTCACCGGCAGGGGGGCGAGGCCACTTTGGATCGCCTGGTCGGTGAGGTGCCCTTTGCCGGTGGCTGCAAGGCTGCCGTGGAGGGTGACGTGGACACAAGCCGCCTGGGGATGGCGGGTGCGGAAGATTTCCGCCGCCCGGCGCGGCCCCATGGTGTGGCTGCTCGATGGCCCCATGCCAATGCGGAAGAGCTCACGCAGGGATTCCATCAGGGTGCGGCGGCGCCTGGGCCAGATTGGTGGAGCTCAAGGGCTCGCAGGTACTTGTGGAAAGCATAGAAAAAGCCGTGCACCGCCAGGATGAATCCTGCCCGGCCATCGAGGAACCCGGCGCGCAGAAGATAGATCTTGGCAAAGCGGGCCAGACCGTGGCCCAAGGCCGTAAGCAATGAGGGTCGAACCCCGCGGGCCACGAGGTCCTGGGCCGCAGTCTGGGTATAGGCATTGATCTTGGCCACATGCTCGGCGAGGTTGGCGTAGGGGTAGTGGAGGATGTCGCCCCTAAGGCGGCGGGTGGGGCCGTGGGGGCGAAAGCCGTAGTGCGGTGGGTCCACGTGGACCTCGGTGGAGTCGAGACGAAAGACCCGAGGCAGGAGGTCTGGGTACCAGCCGCTGTGGCGCAAGAATCGGTCAAAATAGAACGAGGCCCGTGGGCAGAGAAAGGCCGCGGTTTCTCCAGGGTCGGTTAGGGCGGTCTGGATGGAGGCGGAAAGTTCCGGGGAGAGGATTTCGTCTTGATCCAGGGAGACGACCCAGGGGGTGGTGATCTGGGCGAAGGCAAAGCGGAATTGGTCCGCTGGTCCGGTCCATGGCCGCACCAGGACTCGGGCGCCGCAGGCGGCCGCGATGTCGCGGGTGCGGTCCGTGCTCTCGGAATCCACCACGAGGAGTTCCTGGCAGAAGGCCAACGAGTGCAGACAGGCCTCTAGGTGGCGCTCTCCGTCCTTGGTGAGCACCAGCCCTGTGGCCGGAAGCTTAGGCAAGGCCGCGCTCTTCCAGCACGCGCACGATGGTATCGAAGACGGCCTCGGGAGACCCCGAGGCATCCACAACGGCCATGCGCTGGCGGTTTTGGGCAGCAAGGGCTCGGTAGCCTTCGCGGACCCGCACATGGAAGGCTAGGGATTCAGCCTCGAAGCGCCCTTCTGGGGCGGCTGCGGCCGCTGGGCGACGGGCCTGGGCGCGGGCCAAGGCCACTGCGGGCTCAAGGTCAAGGACAATCGTCAGGTCAGGCCATAGCCCATCCACCGCCAGGTGGCAGAGCTCGAAGATTTGGCTCGGGTCCATGCCTCGACCATAGCCTTGGTAGACGATGGTGGAGTCGGCAAAGCGGTCGCAGAGGACAAGGCGGCCAGCAGCGAGGGCCGGTCGGATGACAGCTGCCACATGCTGGGCGCGATCGGCGAGGTAGAGAAAAAGCTCTGCCAGCGGGGTGATGTCAGTCGCCGCTGGATCCAGGAGGATGCGGCGCAGGTCATGACCCAGACGGCTGCCGCCAGGTTCACGGGTAGCGAGGACATCATAGCCGTGGCGGATAAAATGTTCGGTGAGGAGCTTCAGTTGGGTGGTCTTGCCACAGCCATCGACACCTTCCAGGGCAAGGAACATAGGCTCTCCGTTAAGTGGACTTGGGCGTAGGAGTTCGCCAGGGTTGAAAGACAGCACGTCCTAACGCGGGGATACGGTCAGACCAGGTCCCGGGGGGCAGGCCAGCGAGGGCGGCGTGGACTGTGGCGATTTTGGCGTCCAAGTTATCGGCAAAGTGGAGGATAAAGGCCTCTACGGTCATGGGGGCGCGTGGGGCGCCGAATTCTGGTTGGCCGTGATGGCTCACGACGAGATGGCGCAGGTGGAGGGCCAGGGACTCGGGGAGTTCTGGTACTTGGGCAAGGAAGCGGTCCAGAAGTTCCATACTCACGATGAGGTGGCCGATGAGTTTGCCAGTGTCGGTGTAGTCGCGCTCCAGGCCATTGGAGAGCTCCCAGGCCTTGCCAACGTCATGGAAGAGGCTGGCGACGAGCAGGATTTCTCCATCTGCCGCATAGAGGGAGCAGATGGCCTGGGTGAGGCGCATGACCGCCAAGGTGTGCTCAAGGAGCCCGCCGCTGTACGCGTGGTGGACCGTCTTGGCCCCAGGGGCATAGAGGAGGGCGTTGCGCACGTGTGGGTCATGAAGAACGAGGGAGCAGAGCTTGCGCCAGGGCTCGTAGGAAAGGCTGGTGTTGAGGAGGGCCTCCATTTGAGCGAGGAGCTCGCCGGGCGGAGTGGCACTTGTCGGCACAAAGGGCGAGAGATCGAGGCCATTGGGGTCGAGGAGGGCCACAGAGGTAATGTTGATTTGGGTTTGGCCATTATAGGCCGTCACCGTCCCTTCCACCCGGGCGATGGCCCCAGCGGGGATGTCCGAAACTCCGAGGCTGGCAGGCGCCCAGATACGGCCTTCCATCTGGCCGCTGGTGTCCATGAGGGTGAGCTGCCAGTAGGGGCCATTTTTGGCCTCCCGGCGTTGAGCCGCAGCCACGGCAAAGACATCGGCCACCTGGGCACCCAGGGTGAGGTCGCGGAGATAGGTTTGTTTTGGGGTCATATGAAGTTGCTATCTTTCGGTGACTGGCTTAGGTGAGGGCGAACCCACTCCCCCGAAGGATCATGGTGGTTGCCAAATTCGCGGGCCGGGGAACGGACACCCTTTCTTGGTCCAAATCCCTGGTCCTTGCAAGCGGGGGAAGGTCCAGTCCCGCGCTAGCAGAAGGAGGGCCAATCCTTCGCACGCACGGGCCTGGGGGTGGCAAGGTCTGGGGCGCAACTGTCTCTGGCTCCAGGCGAGGAGCGGCCCAATCCCGTATGCGGGAGGCAAAGTGGACGTGGCTGGGGCGCTAGCGGTGCGCCGCTGCGAGAAAGGCCTGCAAAGGGGCAAAATCGAGGCAGGGAAATGGCTCCTCGGTCATGTCCCAAGGGCATCGCGCAGGGGAAGAGCGGCCGAAGTGGGGTGAGCATTGTGGGCGCGGGGTCATCCCCGCCGGTGGAGGGAACGCTGTGGCCGGAAAACGAGGACGAGGCCAGACCGTGGTGCACATTTATCCCGATTGGTGCAAAGGGTGCGGTATTTGCGTCTCCTTTTGTCCTGCCGGGGTGTTCGCCATGGGGCCGCACGGCAAGGCCGTGGTGGTACGGGAAGAGATGTGTGTGGATTGCGGGTTTTGCGAACTCCATTGCCCGGACTTTGCGGTTTCGGTGACCCCGCGGGGGCAGCGAGGGATGGAGGGCGAGTCCAGGAGCGAGGAAGGAGAGACCACCAATGGCAAGCAAGAAGCGGGCGCGTAACGAGATTTTTGCCCAAGGCAATGACGCTGTCGTGGAAGGGGCCCTGTTGGCGGGGTGCACCTTTTTTGCTGGCTATCCCATTACCCCGTCGACAGAGATTGCCGAAGGCATGGCCGCCCGGTTGCCCCTTGTGCCCGAGGGGGTCTTCATCCAGATGGAAGATGAGATTGCAAGCCTGGGTGCTGCCATCGGCGCGTCGCTGGCAGGGCGCAAGGCCATGACCGCCACGTCGGGGCCAGGCTTTTCCCTCATGCAGGAACACATCGGCTATGCCTGCATGGTGGAGGCGCCGGTGGTCATCGTCAATGTCATGCGTGGTGGGCCAAGTACCGGGTTGCCCACAAGCCCGGCGCAGGGGGACGTGCAGCAGGCGCGCTGGGGGACCCATGGTGACCACCCCATTATCGTGCTCTCGGCAAGTAATGTGCAAGAATGCCTCGAAATGACAGTCGTGGCCTTCAATTTTGCTGAGAAATACCGCACGCCAGTCATTCTGCTGCTCGACGAGGTCACCGCCCATACCCGCGAACGGCTCACCGTGCCAGAGTCTGGGGCTTTGGAGATCTTCAATCGGGTGACTCCTTCCATGCCGCCGGAGTGGTTCGTCCCCTATGAAGACGGCTTGCGAGGGGTGCCGCCCATGCCGGCCATTGGTTCGGGGTATCGCTATCACGTCACTGGCCTCACCCACGACAAAAATGGATTCCCCACCTCGCGGCCGGAGGAAATTCAGGCCCTCATCCTGCGGCTGTTTCGGAAGATCGACCAGTTTTTTTACGACATCCAGATCACCGAAGGCTATGCACTGGAAGACGCCGAGGTGGCGGTGGTGGCGTACGGTTCTGTGGCCCGGTCGGCGCGTTTGGCCGTGGATTTGGCCCGGCAGCAAGGAGCGCGGGCGGGGTTGCTCCATCTCAAGACCCTGTTTCCTTTCCCCCGTCCGGCAGTGGAGGAGGTGCTGCGGCGCTGCCATACGGTCGTGGTCCCAGAGATGAACATGGGGCAGATTTCCCGCGAAGTGAAGCGCGTCAACGCCGGCCCGGCCAAGGTGCGCACCGTCAACCGCATCGATGGCCAGATCATCACCCCTCAGGAAATCCTCAAGCCCCTTGTGCGAGGCTGATATGGCCACTGTAACGGAACGTATCCACGAGTATCTTCGGCATAACAAAAAGTTTCCCCATGTCCTGTGCCCGGGGTGTGGGCACGGCATTGTGCTGGGGTCCATGATCCGCTCGGTCCATGCCCTGGGCTTGTCCAAAGACGATGTCGTTCTCGTCGCCGGCATTGGCTGCTCGGGTCGGGTAGCGGTGTATGTGGACTTCAACACGGTCCATACCTGCCATGGTCGGGCCCTCACCGTGGCCACGGGCATCAAGCTCGCCAATCCCCGCCTCAAGGTCCTCACCGTCATGGGTGATGGCGATGCCCTGGCCATTGGAGGGAATCATTTTATTCACGCGGTCCGCCGCAACATCGGTGTCACTGCCCTTGTGCTGAACAATTCCATCTACGGCATGACAGGCGGTCAGGTCTCGCCCACTTCGCCGTGTGGTACAACCACCACAACGACGCCCTTGGGCCAGCTTGAACGTCCTTTTGATGTTGTGGAACTGGGGTTGGCCTGTGGGGCAGGATACGTGGCGCGGGCCACGTCCATGCATGCGCTGCTCTTGGATCGGCTGCTCCAGGAGGCCCTCTCTCGGCCAGGGTTCTGTCTGGTGGAGGTCATCAGCCCCTGTCCTACTCAATATGGCCGCAAAAACGGTTTTAAGACCGCGGTGGAGATGTACCGTTGGTGCAAGGAGCGGGCCGTGCAGCGGGATCGCTGGGATACCCTCTCCAAGGAGCGGCAGGCCGAGTCCTTCCCCATTGGCGTGTTTCGTGATGCCACCCAAGCGGGGTTCGAAGAACGCTACTATGCCGCCTGTGCGGCGGCGCAGGAGAAACGCCCATGCCCGCCTGGCAAGTAAATCGCTTGGAGATCCGGATTTCGGGATTGGGAGGCCAAGGGGTCATCACCTTGGGGCGTATCCTAGGCCAGACCTTGGCCCTGGAGCACGGCTACCATGTGGCCCAGACCCAGAGCTATGGCCCCGAGGCCCGCGGAGGGGCGAGCCGTGCGGACGTCGTCGTGAGCTCCTCGCCCATCAGCTATCCCAAGCCCATGAGCCTTGATCTCCTTGTGGCCCTGAGCCAAGAGGCCTGCAATCAGTACTACCGCGACCTCAAAGCCGAAGGCCAGCTCCTTGTGGATACTACCTTGGTCTCCCAGACCCCCTCCAATCGGTTTTGGGGCCTGCCGTTTACCGCGTTGGCGACAGACAAGCTCGGCGCGGCGCAGGCCATGAACATGGTGGTACTTGGGGCGCTGACGCATTTTGTACCCCTGCTCACTCCCAAAGCCGTGAAGACAACGGTGGCGCAGGTGCTGCCGGCCAAGATCGTGGAACTCAACCTCAAGGCTGTGGAGTTAGGGTATTCTCGGGCCAAGAAGGCCTATGCGGAGGCACGGAGCCAATGGACATTCTCCTGACCAATGATGATGGCATCAATGCTGTGGGCCTCCGGGCCTTGTACGACGTCTTTCGGGATGCCGGGTATACGGTCCATGTGGTGGCCCCGGTGACAGAACAGAGTGCGGTGGGACATGCCATTACCTTGTTTTCGCCCTTGCGTGTGGTGGAGGTGCGGGAGGTCGGATTTGAGGGCCTTGGGGTGGTGGGCACGCCAGCAGATTGCGTCAAACTCGCGGTGCATCATCTCTTGCCACGCCGGCCGGACCTGCTGGTCTCGGGCATCAATGCCGGCGCCAACGTGGGCGTGGACGTCCTCTATTCGGGGACGGTCTCTGCGGCCACCGAGGGGGCACTGGCTGGTATCCATGCCCTGGCCGTGTCGGTGGACGACTTTCGGCCTGTGGACCTCGCCGCGCAAGCCGCTTGGACCGTGCGCTTCATTGCCGATTTCCCCTGGTCGTCTGTTCCTCCGCTTACGGTCTTTAACCTCAACTTTCCGGCGGGCTCGTTGCCGGAGCCGGCGCGGGTTCATGTGTGTCCCCAGACCAGCGCCACCTACCGTGATTGGTACATCGAGCGTGCCGATCCCCGGGGTCGTCCGTACTATTGGCTAGGCGGGGTCATCCCCGAGGAATTGGTGCAACCGGGAACGGATCGAGCGCTGCTCTCCCAGGGATGCATCACCCTTACCCCCCTGACCTTTGATTTGACCCATTGGGCGTTTATGAACGTTCTGCGCGATACCGTGCCGCAACCCGAGTTCTAACCCCAAGCATCAAGGAGGAGACCATGCCCCTGACCACCCCAAAGGAAATGTTCGCCCGGGCTTATGCCGAGGGCTTTGCCATTGGCGGATTCAACGTCAACAACATGGAGATCGTCCAAGGCATCATGGAGGCTGGGGCGCTCGAGAAATCCCCGCTCATTCTCCAGGTGTCGGCTGGAGCCCGAAAATATGCCGGCCAGACGTATATCATCAAATTGGTGGAAGCGGCATTGGCCACCACAGACCTGCCGGTGGTGCTCCACCTCGATCATGGCCAGAATTTCGAGATCTGCAAGGAGGTCATCGACGGTGGCTTTTCCTCGGTGATGATCGATGGTTCCCATTTGCCTTACGAAGAGAACATTGCCTTGACCAAGCGGGTGGTGGAGTATGCTCATGATCGCGGGGTGTGGGTAGAGGCGGAGTTGGGGCGTTTGGCTGGCGTGGAAGATGACGTCCAGGCCGCGGAGAGCATCTACACGGACCCAGACCAGGCGGCGGAGTTCGTCGGTCGCACCGGCTGCGATTCCTTGGCCATTGCCATTGGTACGAGCCATGGGGCGTATAAGTTCAGCGGTGAGGCGCGGCTTGATTTTGATCGTCTAGAAAAAATTGGCCGGCTCCTTCCAGGCTTTCCCATCGTCCTTCATGGGGCCTCGTCGGTGCCGCAGGAATTTGTGGACATGGCCAACGCCTATGGGGCGCAGATTAGCGGAGCGAAAGGGGTGCCCGAGGCGCTCTTGCGCAAGGCGGCCCGCATGGCGGTCTGTAAGATCAATATCGACACCGATCTTCGCCTCGCCATGACGGCTACGATCCGGAAGTATTTTGCTGAGCATCCGGATCACTTTGATCCACGGCAGTATCTCAGTGCGGCCCGGGATGCCGTGCGGGAGATGGTGCGGCATAAGATCCGCAATGTGTTGGGTTCCAGCAATACGATTTAAATTTGGCAAGGAGAGAAGATATGGGCGTCACCATTGCGCTCAATGGTTTTGGCCGCATTGGTCGGTATTGTACCCGGCTTTTCGCGCATCGAGAGGACCTCGCCATCGTGGCCATCAATGCCCGTGGTGATAATGCCACCCTGGCCCATCTGCTGCAATACGATTCGGTCCATGGGCGCTTTGCCGGCGAGGTGACGGCTACCGACGAGGGCCTGGCGGTGAACGGTCGCCACATTCGGGTGACCCGCAATGCCCCTGATGCCTGGGATTGGGCCGCGGTGGGGGCGGACATTGTCATTGAAAATACCGGCAAGTTCACCGATCGGGAAAGTTGTGAGCGGCATCTTGCCTGTGGGGCAAAGAAAGTCATTGTCTCGGCCCCGGCGAAGAATCCTGACATCACCATCGTGATGGGAGTCAACGATAATCTGCTTGCTCCCGAGCACCGCATCATCTCCAATGCTTCATGTACGACCAACTGCCTTGCTCCGGTGGCGAAGGTCCTCCACGAGACCTTTGGCATTAAGCATGGGCTCATGACCACGGTGCATTCCTACACCATGGATCAGCGCATCCTTGATGGATCGCACAAAGACTTGCGCCGGGCGCGTGCTGGAGCCATGAATTTGGTGCCCACTACCACGGGCGCGGCCAAGGCCGTGGCCTTGGTCCTGCCTGAGCTCAAGGGCAAATTGGATGGGATGGCGGTGCGAGTGCCCACACCCAATGTCTCCATGGTGGACCTTGTCGTAGAGGTGGAGCGGCCCACCACGAAGGAAGAGGTCAATGCGGCCCTTAAGGCCGCGGCGGCCGGGCCAGAGGGTGGTCCCATGGGGTTTAGCGAAGTACCGCTCGTGTCCACCGACTTTGTGGGCAGCCCTTATGGCGGGGTGGTGGACGCCCTGTGTACTGCGGTCATGGATGGCACCATGGTCAAGGTGGTGGCCTGGTACGATAACGAGGCCGGCTTTACGCACCAGCTCGTCCGTCTTGTCGCCAAAGTGGCTGCCTTCTGCTAACCCGTTGTGGCGGGCCTCCTTGGCCCGCCTTCTTGGTGTCCATGAGCACCTTTGTTCATCTTCATTGTCATACTGAGTATAGTCTGCTCGATGGCGCCATCCGGCTGCAGGACCTCTGCGCCCGGGCCGTGGATTTTGGCTGCGGTGCTGCGGCGGTTACGGACCATGGCAATCTCTTTGCCGCCCTCCCGTTTTATTTGGAGGCCAAAAAGCACGGTATTCGTCCCATTATTGGCTGTGAGGTGTACGTTACCGAGGACATGCGGGACCGCACCGACAAGCAGCGCTTCCATCTCGTCCTTTTGGCCCAGGACCGCATGGGCTACCATAACCTGGTGAAGCTGGTCTCTGCCGGTTTTCTCGAGGGCTTTTACTACAAGCCACGGGTGGATAAGGCCTGCCTGCGCCGCTATGCCGAAGGACTCATCGCCCTGTCGGCTTGCCTCAAAGGCGAGGTCCCCTGGACCATGACCCACGTGGGGATGGATGCAGGGCTGGAGGTCGCCCGCCAGTATGCGGCCATTTTTCCAGGCCGGTTTTATCTTGAGCTGCAGGACAATGGCCTGCCCGAACAAGAAGAAGCCAACGCCCGACTCCTTGAGGCTGCCAAGGTCCTGCGGTTGCCCGTGGTGGCCACCAATGATTGCCACTACTTAGAGCGAGACGACTACGAGGCCCATGATGCCTTGCTGTGCATTGGGACAGGCAAAACCGTGGATACCCCGGCGCGGCTGCGGTTTTCTTCCAATGCCTTCTACTACAAAAGCCCAGAGGAGATGGAGGCGGCCTTTGCCGCCATCCCGGAGGCCCTAGAGAATGCGGCGCGCATCGCTGCGCTATGCCAGGTGGAGCTGGAGCTTGGACGACATCATTTCCCCGTGTATACCGTGCCTGAAGGACGGAGCATGGAGGAAGAGTTCCATCACCTGGCCCGCGAGGGACTCAAGGACCGACTGCGCCAGCTCCCCTATGCTGTAGACGAGCAGGCGTATTGGGCACGGCTGGACCACGAACTTAGCGTCATCACCGCCAAGGGCTTTGCGCCGTATTTTCTCATTGTCCAAGACTTTATCAATTGGGCGAAATCGCAGGGTATCCCCGTAGGGCCAGGCCGTGGTTCGGCCGCAGGGTCCCTTGTGGCGTATGCCTTACGCATCACCGACCTCGATCCCATCCGCTACCGACTCTATTTTGAGCGGTTTCTCAATGCCGAGCGCGCCTCTTTGCCTGATATCGACGTGGACTTCTGCTACAATCGCCGCGACGAGGTCATCCGCTACGTGACGGAGCGCTACGGCGCGGATCGGGTGGCCCAGATTGTGGCCTTTGGTACCATGAAGGCCAAGGGCGTGGTGCGCGACGTGGCCCGAGTCCTTGGCATCCCCCTTAAAGATGCCGACCGCATCGCTAAGCTCATTCCCGATGACCTCAAGATGACGCTGGACAAGGCCTTAGAACAAGAGCCCGCGCTGCGCACCCTCGTGGAAAGTGACCCCACCTTTGCCAAACTGTTCCACATTTCACGTCGGCTCGAAGGCTTGGCGCGCCATCCTTCGCAGCATGCGGCCGGAATCGTCATCTCCCGGGAACCCATGGTGGAGTATCTGCCGCTGCACACCGGCAAGAACGGCGAAGTCGTCACCCAGTTCGACATGAAGAAGGTGGAGCAGGTGGGGCTCATCAAGTTCGACTTTCTCGGACTCAAGACCCTCACGGTTATCCATGATGCCCTGCGTCTCGTGCGCGAGGGCGGGGGGAACCCCCCAGACGTGGAGACCTTGCCCCTCGACGATGCCAAGACCTTCGAACTGTTGTGCCGCGGCGATACGGATGGGGTCTTCCAGCTCGAATCCGAAGGCATGCGCCGGGTGCTCCGGAGCCTCAAACCGTCATGTTTTGAGGACATCATCGCCCTGCTTGCCCTCTACCGTCCAGGGCCATTGGAAAGCGGCATGGTAGAGGACTTCATTGACCGCAAGCATGGCCGCAAGGCCATCGAGTACGCCTATCCAGAGTTGTTCCCCCGCCTGCATCCCATCCTCGAAGAGACATATGGGGTGATTCTATATCAAGAGCAGGTGATGAAGATCGCCGCGGAGCTGGCGAATTATTCCATGGGCGAGGGGGATATTTTGCGGCGGGCCATGGGCAAGAAGAATCCTGAGGAGATGGCCAAACAGCGCTCGCGTTTCCTTGATGGAGCGAAGGCAAATGGCATTTCCGAAGAGGCCGCCGCCTGGGTCTTCGACCTCATGGAAAAATTTGCTGGCTATGGGTTTAATAAGGCCCATAGTGCGGCCTATGCCCTCATTTCCTACCAAACGGCCTATTTGAAGGCCCATTTTCCGGCGGAATTCATGGCCGCGACGATTAGCGCCGAGGTAGCCAATTCCGATAAGGTCTTGGCACAGATTAGCGCCTGCCGGGACTTAGGGCTTTCCATCCTGCCGCCGGACATCAATGCTAGCCGCTACGAGTTTACGGTGGAGAATGGGGCTATTCGTTTTGGGTTGGCGGGTATCAAGGGCATTGGCGAGGCCGCGGCACAGGTCTTGGTGGCGGAGCGTGAGGCCCAAGGGCCGTTTTTGAGTTTGCTCGATCTCTGCCAGCGGGTGGACCTGCGCAAGGTCAACAAGAAGGTCCTTGAGGTCCTTATCAAGGCCGGGGCTATGGATGGCTTGGGCTGCCACCGTGGGCTATTGCTTGCGGCAGTGGACCCGGTGCTCCAGATGGCCCAACGCCAGGCGCGGCGCAAACGCAGTGGTCAGCTCTCGTTTATGGAAACCGCGGGGGAGAACACGTGCCGGCTTGCGGGGGTGGGAATGGACCTGGATCTACCCGAGGTCCCTGTCTTGGACGTGGCGGAACTCCTGCGCATGGAAAAGGAGGCCCTGGGGTTTTACCTCATGGGGCACCCCTTGGAGCCCTTCCGGGAGGAGATGCGGCGTATGGGACTGGGGACATTGGCAGGCTGTGCGGAGCTGGCAGAAGGCACGCAGACGCTCCTGGCCGTCATCGTCACGGGTCTGAAAACGATTACCACGAAGCGCGGGGATCGCATGGCCTTTGCCGAAGTGGAGGATTTGTCGGGAAGCGGCGAAATGGTCGTCTTTAGCGATGTCTATGCGGCCCATCGGGAGCTTTTGGCGGGCGAGGAACCGCTCCTTGTGGAGGCCGAGGTGGGCCAGGCGCAGCGGGGGGAAGAGGGCGAGGTGACTCGAGTCAAGATGATCGCCCGCTCTCTGCGATTGCTGCGCGAGGCCGTGGCCGAGAGTGCTGCGCCGGTCCAGGTGGAGGTGCCGTTGCAGGATGGGATTGATTGGGATGGGTTGGCCCAGGTCTTCTCGCGCCATCCTGGCCCGGCGCCAGTGCTCTTGAAGGTGGTGGCCCCGGAGTTCGTCTGCCAGCTTCAAGTGGACACACGGCTCAGCGTGGCCGTGGGGCCGCCGTTTTGGCGCGATGTGGAGCGCTGGCGGGGAGGGGAGTGATGGCCGGTGTCTGGCGGCTGGTGGTGCGGGGGGGCTTTGCCGCAGCGCACCAAATTCTCCACTATGGTGGGCCGTGCGAAGCCTTGCACGGGCATAATTTTGCCGTGGAGGTAGAGGTGGAGGGACGCCGCTTGGACCCCAAGACAGGCATGCTCATGGACTTCAAGGTCCTCAAGGGGCACCTGGCGGCCGTCACCGCAGAACTCGACCATACCCACGTCAATGCCCTGCCCCAATTTGCCGGGGTAAGTCCCTCCTCAGAGCGACTTGCCGAGTACATCTTCCAGCGTCTTGCCGAACGTCTTGCTGGGAGTGGGGTGCAGCTCGTGCGGGTGAAAGTGGCAGAAAATGTTGGTGCTGAGGCGGAGTACTGGGAG
The DNA here is from genome assembly GCA_937989665.1 of uncultured Desulfomicrobiaceae bacterium. GTDB lineage: Bacteria > Desulfobacterota > Desulfovibrionia > Desulfovibrionales > Desulfomicrobiaceae > Thermodesulfomicrobium. The sequence continues at coordinate 171,744 of CALKRN010000003.1, forward strand.
GAAACCCATGGCCCAGCAGGACCTTGAACTATCCCAAGACCCCATTCGCGTCCTGCTCGTGGACCCCGATCCGGTGCTGCGTCGCTTGGTTCGCCACGCCTTGGATGAGCGATTTGTTGTCGAGGAACAAACCGATGGGTTTGATGCCTTGGATGTCTATTTAGAGCAACGGTTTGATGTGGTGGTCATGGGGGAGCGTCTTGGCTCGTGCGATGCCCAACGGGTCGTGGACTATATCCGAGGGCAGGCCAACGACAGCCGGACCTTTCTCTTGGTCCTACTGTGGGACCTCTCCCCCAGCGGTGAGTTTGCCCTCCTCCATGCGGGGGCCAATGATTGTCTGCGGATGCCCTTTCATCGGGAGATCGTTCGCTCCCGCATGGAGGTGGCCCTGCGCCACATCCGCATGACCCAACAGCTGGAACAGGCCTACATGCGCATCGAGACCCAGATGCGCACGGTGGCGGCGCTGCAAAAAAAATTGGTGCCGGCCTCCGGCTTGGACGTGCCCGGGTTTCGGGTGCGGCACCTCTACGAGCCCTCGGGCCTGGCCAGTGGGGACTACTACGATTGCCTAACGCTGCCTTCGGGGGAGGTGCGGGTGGTGGTGGCGGACGTCTCGGGCCATGGGGCGCGAGCGGCCTTTGTCATGGCCATGGTGCGTACGGTGGTGCGAGCAGGGACAGCGCGCGGGGCAAGTATTGAGCGCATCTTGGCGGCCACCAACACCCAGCTCCTCGAGACCGTGGGCGATGAGCCCGATTTTGTGACGATCTTTCTGGCCGATATCAATCCCACCCAAGGCCAGCTGCGCTATCTCAACGCCGGCCATTGTCCGGGGTTGGTGCGGGTGGGCGATCAGGTCCTCCATCTGCCCGCGCTCACCCCCATGCTCGGCTTCTTTCCGTTGGAATTTTGCGCCAAGGAATGTTCCTTCCCGCCGGGTTCCGGACTGTTTTTGTATACCGATGGCCTTTACGAGTGGGAGATAGAACCAGGGCAACAGCTCGGAATCGATCGGTTTTTGGAGCTGGCCACTGCAGTGGTGCAGGAGCCGATGGTGTATCTCGATGCCCTTATGCGCCGTTTGGAGGAAACCGGTGAGATGCCACCGGTTTTCACCGATGACTTGACCGCATTGTGGGTTGAAAGCGATGCCGCGTGGCAGGCCTTCACCTTGCGCACCATGGCCACCCCTCGGCAGGTGCGGGAGCTCGTGCGCCATGCAGTCCACGGTGTAGGGATGCCGCCGGAGATGGCGGCCGCAGTGGAGCTCGCCCTGGTGGAGGCCTGTGCCAACGTGGTGCGCCACGCTTACGGCGATGCCGGGGGAGAGGTGGAGGTGCGGGTGGCGGTGGTGCCAGGGGCCTTGGTGCGGTTTCAGGTAGTGGATTGGGGGCGCTCGTTCGATCCGCCTGAGCGCTGGGGGCTGCCGGAGGAGAACGTCACCTCCGGGCGAGGGCTTTTTTTGATCCACACCCTCATGGACCAGGTACACTATGGTCGTCTGGAGGGTGCCAACGTGCTAACGCTGGAAAAACGATGGGAGGCCGTAGATGCCGGAACTGAGCGTAGACCCCCGCGGAACTGAAGTCTGGGTACGCTACGACGGGGAGATAACCTTTGATGTAGTGGATGAACTCAAGGGGCGCATGGAGAGCGTGTTTGAAGATCGCTCCTGGAAGAACATAATCTTCGACTTGGAGCCCGTGGAATTCCTCGATAGCTCGGGCATTGGTTTTTTTGTTATCCTCAACAACCGCTGCCTCCAATCAGGCCGCAAGCTCATCCTCTTCCGTCCACGGCCGCAGCTGCGCAAGACCTTGGCGCTCGTCAATATGCTGCACTTTTTTTGCATAGCCGATGATCAAGACGACGTGGATGCCAACCTCTTGGACTAGGTTATGCCGTATTTTCTCAAGCACCACTTTGACCCCTATTTTGACCACCTTAATCTCAAGCCGCGTCAGCGTGAGGACGGCTCCGTGGACCATCAGAACATGGGGTATGTGCAGAATGTGATCCAAGGCCAGGTGCTGGCAGAGTTCATTCCCATCACCGAGGAGGCGGCCCAAGCCTTGCCTGCGGAGCTGGTCTTTCAGGTGCCGCGTTTCCCCATGGGACGCAACTGCGAGGTCCATCCCCAAAATTCCCTCCAACTCCTTGCCTCGGCCAATGGCTATGTTTTTTATGAAGGTGGCCTTATCCACGTGAAACGGGTACTCAATGTGCGGCAGGACGTTGGTGTGCGCACAGGGAATATCCAATTCGTGGGGGATATCATTGTTCACGGCTCGGTGCGGGCAGGCTTCGAGGTGGTGGGCAAGGACGTGCGGGTGAAGGAGGGCGTGGAGGCAGCAGTTGTCCAAGCCGGCGGGAACCTGCAAGTGGATGGGGGGGTGCGCGGGGCAGGTGTGGGGCTCTTGCGGGCAGGCAAAAATATCCGGGTGGGGTTTTGCGAAAATGCGACCCTCTGGGCGGGAGATTCTCTCCTTGTGGATAAAGTCTGCCTTCATTCCTCCGTTTTTTGCCAACGCAAGGTGGCGGTACGAGATCGCCTTGTTGGCGGCCGGGTCTGCTGTCAGGGGGTGGTCTTTGTCGGCGCCCAGCTTGGCGGGGGATTAGGGACACCCACCGAGCTGGTACTCGGTTTTGATACCGAGCTCATGGGGGAAGTGGAGCACCTGGAGCGAGAACTCTCCCGCTTGGGTCCATTGGCAAGGCAGCTCCACCGCGACATGGCCAAAGGCCCGGCCTATGCCACGGAACTCGGGCCACGCTTGGCGACGATAGAGCGCAAACAGCGTGCCCTGCAAAACAAGGTGGTGGCCTTGCGCGAGCGGCTTCACGAACGCTTCTTTTCTCGCGCGAGCGTTGTCGTCCCCGGGGAAGTGCGGCCTGGCGTGACCATTGCCATCGGTCCCGCACGGCTCAACATCAATGACTTTTTGCGGAACGTGCGCTTTGTGTTGGAAGACGGAGAGGTCGTGGTGCGCAGTCCGGCATTGGCCAAGTAACCGTGGTTGAGGGAGTGGTTTGGTTCTATGGATATCGGAACCCTGATTGGGCTGGTGGCAGCCTTTGGCCTTATTATCGGCTCCATCCTCATGGGTGGCAAATTTGGCGCCTATGTGGATATCCCCTCGGTGCTCATCGTCTTTGGTGGCACGGTCGCCGTCACCTTTATCATGTACCCCATGGGCGCGGTATTTGGCATGGTGAAGGTGATGCTCAAGGCCTTTTTTGCCAAAGATCCGGATCCGAAGGAGCTTATCAAAAAGATTGTCGAGCTGGCAGAGCTCGCCCGTCGCGAGAGCTTGGTGGCTTTAGAGAAGGCGAGTGTGGAGGATCCATTCCTTAAAAAAGGCATTTTACTGGTGGCAGATGGTACCCAGGAGGGCCTTGTGCGCTCGGTGCTCGAGACCGAAATCAACTTCATGCGCCAGCGCCACGGTTCTGGGCAGGCAATCCTCAAGAGTATGGGCACCATGGCCCCGGCCTTTGGCATGATCGGCACCCTCATTGGTTTGGTGGCCATGCTCCAGACTTTGGATGACCCTTCCGCCATCGGTCCGGCTATGGCCGTGGCCTTGCTCACCACCTTGTATGGCGCGGTGCTCGCCAACACGGTTTTTATCCCCATTGCCACGAAACTCGGGGAACGCTCGGCAGCGGAATCCTTTTATATGGAAATTGCCGTCGAGGGGATCTTGTCTGTCCTGCGTGGGGAAAACCCCCGGATAATCCAAGACAAGCTGGAGGCTTTTCTTGCCCCTGCCTTGCGCGAAGGAAGTAAGTGATGGCCGACGAAGCCCCAAAGAAATGTCCGGAGTGCGTCTGCCCGGATGGGCTGCCGGAGTGGCTGGCCACCTTTGGCGACCTCATGTCGTTGCTGTTGACCTTCTTTATTTTGCTCTTGTCCTTTGCCAACATGGACGTGCAGAAGTTCAAGGACATGATGGGCTCTATCCGCGATGCCTTTGGCGTGCAGACCGAGCGCCCGCTGGATACCTACGTGGCCTTTTCGCCGAGCAAATACGAGCGCGAAGAGGTCAAGCTCGATGCCGAGGCGCGCAAAATCATGCAGCTTTCGCTTCAGATTTCGGCCATGTTCCAGGAGGATGCCGAGCTGGCCAAACAGGCTCAGGTGACGCCGGACGACAAAGGGGTGCTGGTGCGCGTAGGCAGTGGCGCCCTCTTTGCCCCAGGTTCAGCGGCGTTGCGGCCTGAAGCGAGCCGTGTCCTTGAGGAAGTCATCACTATTCTTGTCAATTTCAATTTTGACGTCGTGGTGCGCGGGCATACCGATGACATGGAATCCAAAGGGAATTTTGGTTCCTATTGGGAGCTCTCCGCCGCACGCGCGGCAGCCGCTCTCAATTACATCATCACCCATGGGCACATCGCCCCCTCGCGTCTTAAGGCCGTGGGCTACGCCGATACCCGACCGCTCATGCCCAACACCACGGATGCCAATCGGGCAGCCAATCGTCGGGTGGAGTTTTATTTCCACCGGGCGGCCGAAAAGGGGGCGTGGTAGGCCATGACCGTGCGGCCCGTGTTCGGGGCTGACGGCGCGCTGGTGGACGCCGAGGTCACGCACGGGGGCAAGACCTGGCGTCTTGTGGGCCGCCGTGGGCCAGCCCTGGAAGAAGATCTGCTGGCCGCTGCGGCGCTGCAACAGGGAGAAGTCCCCGTATTTTTGGGTGCAGGTTTGGGGGCAGGGGTGGCGGCAGCGATTGCCCGGGGGCTGCCGGTGGCGGTGGTGGAGAAAGAGACTGCGCTGCGCGCGGCCTTGGGCGGGCCAATGTCCGGGCAGGTCCTGTGGTGCACTGAGGCTGATCCGGAGATCGTTTTAGCAAGGCTGACCCGCTGGCAGATGGAGCTTGGGGCGGCGGCCCTGGCCCCTGTCCTTCATCCCTTCTATGCCCGCCTTGACCCAGAGTATTATCGCACCGTGGCCGAACGTCTGCGCGCTGCCCGGAAGGTCCGCTTCTGGGAGCGCGCCCGGGCCCCACGCCTCGAAGGGGGGGCACCGCGCATCCTTTTGGTGGCGAGTTCGTATTTTCTTCACGGCGAGCTCCTGGCCGCCTGTGCGCGGCTCCAGTACCCGGTCCAGGTGGTGGAGTTGCCCAGCCAGGAGATGGGTTCGCAGGAATTTGTAGAAGCCGTGTTGCGGGCGGCCGTGGCCTTTCGTCCCCATTTCGCCCTCACCGTCAACCATCTCGGCGTGGACCGAGAAGGGGTGCTCGTGGACCTGTTGGCCCGCTTGGAGCTCCCTTTGGCCTCGTGGTTTGTGGATGACCCGCACCTCATCATTGGCTTGTACCAGAGTGCGGTTTCGCCTTGGGTGGCGGTGTTCACCTGGGATGCCGACACGGTCCCCAGTTTGCGCGCCCTCGGCTTCTCTCATGTGCGTTACCTGCCCCTGGGCACCGACCCCACTCGCTTTGTGCCCGGTGGTCCAGCCCGCTGGGATGTGGCCTTTGTGGGCAATTCCATGGTCACCAAGGTCCACACCAAAGGAGGGCGTATTCCTCCTCATCTTGCCGCTCATCTCGATGAATGGGCGGCAGGTTTTGCCGTAAGCCCCTTGCGTACGGTCCGCGCCTATCTTGCCCTCCACTTCCCCCAGGTCCTAGAGCAGGTTGCGGCCTTACCCGTCGAGACCCAGCTCGCCCTGGAGACCGCGGTCACCTGGCAAGCGACCCGGGACTGGCGCTATGCCTGCGTACGGGAGCTTGTTCCTTTCCATCCCCTCATTGTCGGAGACCCTGGTTGGCACAGTCTCCTACCACCTGCCTGTTTTGAGTATCTTCCTGAAATGAATTACTATACTGACTTGCCCTGCTTCTATCCCCAGGTGCGCATCAACTTCAACGCCACCAGCCTGCAGATGAAAGGGGCAGCGAACCAGCGGGTCTTTGACGTGCCTGCCTGTGGGGCCTTTGTGCTCACCGACTATCGCCAGCAGCTGGAAGGCCTTTTTCGTCTTGGCCAGGAAGTGGTGTGCTACAGCAGCCCAGAAGAAATTCCGGAGTTAGTGCGCTACTACCTTGCCCATGAAGGAAAGCGGCACGCCATCGCCCAGGCCGCTCGGGCGCGGGTCTTGGCCGAGCATACGTATGACCATCGGTTGCCGGCGTTGGTCGCCGCCATGCGTGAGTGGTATGGTGGCCCGAGGGCATGAAGGCCCCCTCAGCAAGCCCCGAGAACGCGGGTGCATGATGGGCAAAATGGGGAGGAGGGGCTTTTCCCTGCCCTCGTTCCGATCCCCGAGAATGCAGGCGCAGGGTGGGCGACGTTGGGGTGGTGGCCAGGGGGGGCAGGGCGAGAAGAGGAGAGGTCATGGCTGCCCATGCCATAGCATCTTCGCTCTATTTCCGGTTATGCGGTACATAGCGATAATGGGTCATGGCCGCTGATCCTATCGTCATCCTTCAGCTCCAGCGCTTAGGGGATTTGGTCCTCTCCTTCCCGCTCCTGTTGTGGCTGGCGCGTCAGTATCCGGGCCATCCCTTGTGGCTGCGCGCCGAGCCAAGCTTTGCGGCCCTTATTCAAGGGATTGTCCCGCCCGTGCGCCTCATGGGGCCTGATCATGACGAGGAATTGTGCGCCACTCCCGCGCGCTTGGTGGTCCATCTCGGGCATGCCGCCCATGGGGCTCGCCTTGCCGGGGCGATTCCGGCCGCAGAGCGGTGGGGGCTGGTGCGTCAAGGCGAGGCGCTGCGCGTGTTTGGTTTTTGGCACCGCTACCGCACCTCGCTCTCCCATGCCAATCGCCATAACCGGTTCCACTGGGCCGAACTCTTCGCTTTGGACCTTATCTCCCCTGCTGGGATTGCCGCGACCCATTGGGACCTGCCGCGGGCCAATCCCGTGGGCAAGGTGGGGCTGTTTCTTGGCGCAAGCGAACCAAGCAAGGCCCCGACGCCTGTTTTTTGGGCCGGAGTGGTCGCGCACCTGCGGCGGTTAGGCCTTACCCCTGTGCTGGTGGGAGGCCCGGCCGAGGTCCCCCTGGCTGAAGCCGTGCGCCAGATGGTGCGCCGTCCGGTCCTCGATGTCTGTGGTGTGTTTACCGTGGAGCGCCTTGCCTACTTCGGGCAGGAGCTCTCGCTTTTTATCACCCCAGACACTGGCCCCATGCACGTGGCCGCGTGGACTGGACTGCGCGTCCTCAACCTCAGTGTGGGGCCGGTATGGCCATGGGATACGGGTCCCTACCAGCCAGGCCACTTTGTCCTTCAGGCGGCCCGCTCCTGTCGGGGCTGCTGGTCCTGTACCCATGTGTGCCCGCCCTGCCACCGCCCCCTCTCGCCCCGCCACGTGGCCCAGTTGGCCGCGGCAATTATTGCAGGCCGCCGTTGGGATGTTCCAGAAGGCCTCTCGTTGGCTCACACGGCTCGCGACGAGCATGGGCTCTTTACCCTGATGCACCTGGGTGGCCATTGTCCTGCTGCCCGGGAGGCTGTTGCCCGCTACTGGCAGGCCTTTTGGTTGGTGGTAGGGGCAGGAGAGCCGGAGCCATTGGCCCAGGGGCGGGCCCAGGCCCTTTGGTCCACGGCCCCAAAGCTCGCACAGTCCATCCGCCGTGCGAGCCTCCACCTGCTACGGCTGGTGGCCGCTGGGGTGGGGCCTGTGCCGTGGCAGCAGCTTTCCCCTGCGTTGCGGCCGTTGGCAAGCGTTGTGGCGGTGCTCCTGGAGAGTGACGATTTTGCCCCGGTGGCTCGGCGCCAGGCGGTGGCCCTTGTGGAGCGCCATCTTACCTTTCTTGCCGGTTAGCCATGCGTGTTTGGAATGCCTTTTGATTGGAGTCTGCTCCAAGGAGGCTACCATGCAGTTTTTTCCTGTTTCCGCAGGGCAAGGGAAGGCGTCTGGCGCCATGGCGAGTAAACTGGGCACTACGGTGGGTTCGCTTTTTGCCAAGCTTGCACGGCGGGGCAAGGCAGAGGTGGCCCGGGGATTGTGGGCAGAGATGGCCCAGTTGCGGGAGAAGGGCGCCATTGAGGAAGACCTTTGGCAGCGCCTGACGGATTGGAAAAAGTCAGGAGACGATGGGCGGCTGGCTGCGTGGATTGCCCAGGTGTGTCCTGGGCTTTTGCCCCACGAGGCGCGTGCGTTTTGGGAAGTCGCGGGGGACGATTCGAACCCAGATCTTCGGCTGCCTCTTTCGAGTACAGGGCAACGAGGGCATGAGGGCCGTGTCTCGATCCAGACCGAACGGGGGGTTGCCGTGCCGCCCGAAGGGCAACGGCAAGCTCGGGTGGCTGAGAGGAGGCTGCCTTCCCAGCAGGCAGGCATGGCCTCTCCGTTGTCTGAAGGAGAGAAAAAGACCACAGCAGCAGGGCACGGGCGAGGCCAGGAAGGCGAGCCGCCGAGCGTCATCAGAGGATTGGTTGGTCTTGGGGGCAAAGGAGGACAGAGGTTGGCCGATGGGCAAGCCCGGGACCTTGGCGTGCATGCCGACAGCTCAAAAAGCAGCGGACAAGAAGTCGGTGCTGCTGGAGGCCTGCTCGGATCGCAGCCTCAGGGCTTGGGCCAATCCGGACGGCCGATGGGTGCGGCGGTGGGCGCAACGGGCCTGAGGCCAGAGGCGGGGCGTAAGGATGGGCACGAGGGTCTGGCCACCGATGTTGTGGGGAGACGTGCCCCGGAGAGCGGCCGCGCCACCACGGCGACTCCTGTGGCCGCTGGGGTAAGCCTGTGGCAGGAAGTGGAGCGACTAGCGGCCCAAGAAGGTCGGCGGCGATCTGCCTCTCAGGAGGGTGGGCAAGGCCATCGCCAGAGGGGGGAAGGGGAATCCTTGCCCTGGTTCAATGTCCAGGAAGTGGCCCCGCAGATGGTAGGACGTGGGGGGCGCGGTCGTGGTGGAGAGGGCGGCGATGGCCAGGAGGAGGCCCGAGGGCGAGAGGCGCGGCTGCGCCGCATGTCTGAGGCTCGGGGTGGTCGAGAGGGGTTTGAGGCCGGGGCCATGCTGTCTGGCGAGTTCCCGGTTGTGGCCTCGTCGCGCCCTGAGGCCGTGGCCTCTTCCATCGTGGAACAGACCGCCCAGGCCCTGGTGCGCCAGCTCTCCCCTGGGCTGAAACAGCTTGCCATTCAGATTGAGCCGCAGGAGTTGGGGCCCATTCATGTTACTCTGCAGGTGCGGGGAGGTGAGGTCCAGGCCGTGCTGCGGCCCACGAATCCCGAGACTGGCCAAATTTTGGCGGCCCATCTGCCAACGCTCCGCCAAGAGTTGGAGCGTCAGGGATTTCAGGTGGCGCGTCTTGATGTCCAGGCGGGCTTGCCGGATGCAGGATCGCACGGTGCCTGGGATGGCGCTGGCCATCAGGGACAATGGGCGCAGCCGGAAAGTGGGGGGCCGTTGTGGCGCCGTTTGGTCGCGGATGAGGCGTCTGTCCTGGCTCGAAATCTGCAAGTTGAAGATCAAACCCCAGTGCGTTCGGCAAGTCTTGCCGCCGGGGCGGTGGACCTCTTTGCGTAAGGAACTGCGTTATGATTGAGAACATCCTCCAGACCCAAGGGGCCTTTGCGGGGGCCAAGACCCAAGGGAGCAAAGAGCTGGGCAAGGACGCCTTCCTGCGCTTGCTCGTCACCCAGCTCCAGCACCAGGACCCTTTGAATCCCATGGATGACAAACAATTTATCGCCCAGCTCGCCCAGTTTTCCAGCCTCGAGCAGATGAACAATATCGCGGCGGGCATCAACCAACTCACCCAGCGTGCGGCCAATCAAGACCTCCTCGCCGCCGCCGCCTTTATGGGTAAAGAGGTCGTGGCGTCCGGCAGTGGAATAACCAAAGAGAACGGAAAGGTTTCCAGTGTGGATTTCACCCTTCAGGGTGACGCTGCGGAGGTCCAGGTGTTTGTGTACGACAATGCGAAAAATCTTGTGCGCACCGAGCGGCTCTCAGGGCGCCAGGCCGGGACGTCGCTGTATCGATGGGATGGCAAAGATGATGCCGGCACCGTGCTGCCCGACGGTCGCTACACCGTGACTTTTGCCGCGACAGCTGGCGATGGATCGCCGGTGCTCGTATCTACCGCGGTCTCTGGACGGGTGGCGGCGGTGGAACGCCAGGATGGGGCCGTGCAATTGCGGCTCACGGATGGGCGGACCATCGCACTCGCGGATGTGCGCACTGTAACCGAGGCAACGAATACTGCGGCTTCGCAGTAAGATAAGGAGGGATATATGGGACTGTCAGCTGCTATGTATTCGGGCACCAGTGGATTGCGCGTCCATGGTGAGGACATGTCGGTGATCGGCAATAATATCTCCAATATTTCCACGATAGGCTTCAAGGCTTCGCGCTCCTACTTTGAGGACGCCCTCAGCCAGACCATTTCCGTGGCCAACGGGGTGGGGCAAGTGGGCCGGGGTGTGGCCATGGGGGCGGTCATGGGAGATTTCTCCCAAGGCTCGCTGGAGACGACGAACGAGGCTACGGACCTCGCCATTGGTGGCAATGGCTTTTTTGTGGTGGTGCCGCCTGGAGAAGAACGGAATTACTACACCCGGGCCGGTTCTTTCCGATTCGATAAAGACGGTTATCTCGTGGATACCCATGGTTATCGCCTCCAAGGCTGGCAGGTCCAGTCCGAGGAGGAGAGCCAAGTTGTCGATACAGCCGCCACGACCACGCCTACGGCCACGGTGAAGATCGTTGGCGTGCCCAAGGATATCCGCCTGGAAAACTTCCAGTCTCCGCCCCAGGCCACGAGCCGGGTGGACCTGATTCTCAATCTCGACTCGCGCTCTGTGGATCGGTCGGTTCGCGACGATACCAATGGTGGTACGGACGACCCTTTTGATGGCGAGCCGTTCATCGCCATGTTCGATGCCTATGATGCCAATGACCCGACGGGCATACCCTTGGGCGAGGCGCGCTATGCCTACCAGACGACGATCAAGGTGTATGACGAGAATGGTGGCGCCCATAATCTCACGGTGTACCTGGACCCGGTCAATGATCCCGGGGTGACGGATAACGCCGGTGGCAAGCGCTATTGGGAATATATCGTGGCCGTGCCGCCGAGCGAAGACAACCGGGAATTTTGGGCCACCCAGACGGATACCTCCAAACGCGGGATTCTCATGGTAGGGACCTTGACGTTCAATGCCACCGGCGAGCTGGAGGGGATGAGTGCGTTCAGCATCAACAATCCGTATAATGGTGCGGGTGGCACGCAGCCGGATGCTGGCCCTCCGCCCACCGCTGGCGTGTTTGCCACGGATGCGAGCCGCATCGATAACTGGACGCCGGCAAATTTTTCCAAGAATGGTTTTCCGGTGTGTACCGCCAACTTCCTTGGCAAGGCCAACGGCAGTATTACCGCGACAGATTCTGACCCTGGGACGACCAATATCCCCCAAAAGGACCTGACCCTGGCGGATAATGTTCCAGCCAACATCGAGATCAACTTCGGCCTGCGCAACAAGGCAACGACCTGGACGGGCGGGCTCACTAGTCTTCAAAGTCTGCAGCAGATCATGAGCGGCGTAACGACCCCGGCCGATATGCAGGCCGCCCTGGCGACCATCAATAATTTTAGTTCGGTGGAGGCCAACGCCCTGCGCACCACGAGCTATAGCTCGGCTTCCACCACTGTCTATCAGTCGCAAAACGGCTATGCCCCTGGGTTTCTCCAGAGCGTGTCCGTGGATCGGGATGGGGTACTGACGGGCCGCTATTCCAATGGCCAAGTACAGCAGCTCTATGCCTTAACGATTGCCACTTTTAACAACAATTACGGGCTCTACCGTGAAGGCGGGAACCTCTTCACCGAGACGCGGGCCTCTGGGCCGGCCATTACTGGCTTGGCCAATACCGGCGGCAAGGGGAGCATTGCCTCCAACGCTTTGGAGCAGTCCAACGTCGATCTTGCTACGGAATTCGTAAAGATGATTACGACGGAAAAGGGCTTCCAGGCCAATTCCAAGACCATTACCACGACGGAAAACCTGATGAATACCCTCATCCAGCTCAAGCGCTAAATGGTATTGCTCTCCTGAGGGAAGAAGGAAAAACCCCGGCCTCAGCCGGGGTTTTTCTATGGGCTCTTGCCGCAAGGCCTTCAGCCACCACGGCCTCGGTTTGGGCGAGATTTTTTCTGGATCACCCGTGCTTGCCATCCAAGAGCTCCGTTTGGGCAAGATTTTTTTCAGGAGGAGGGACTCCCGGTGTTACGGGGCTCAGATACCCATGATGTGGTACCCACTATCGACGTAAATGACCTCTCCAGTGACGGCACTGGCCAGGTCCGAGGCCAAAAACAGGGCCACCTTACCCACTTCTTCTTGCGTGATGTTGCGCCGCAGGGGGGCGCGCTCTTCAATGGTTTGCAGGATGGAGCGAAAGCCCGAGATGCCGGAGGCTGCAAGGGTCTTGAGGGGACCGGCGCTGATGGCATTGACGCGAATGCCCTTGTCTCCCAGATCCATGGCCAGGTAGCGGACACTGGCCTCCAGGGCGGCCTTGGCCACGCCCATGACGTTGTAATTGGTGATGACCTTTTCCGAGCCATAGTAGGTCATGGTCATGATAGAGGCCCCGGGAGCAAGGAGTGGCTCAAAGGCCTGGGCCAGGGCGACCAGGGAGTAGGCGGACACATCCATGGCCAGGTGGAAGCCTGCCCGGCTTGTCTCGATATAGCGGCCTTTGAGGTCCTCGCGGTTGGCAAAGGCGATGGAGTGGACGAGGATGTCCACGCTGCCCCACGCATGTTGGACCGTGGCCACCGCGGCCTGGATGGCGGCATCGTCCGTAACGTCGCAGGGGACGAGGAGTTCGCCCCCCAGCTCGACACATAGGGGTTCGACGCGCTTTTTGAGGGCTTCCCCGGCATAGCTCAAAGCGATGGAGGCACCGTGATCTTTGAGGGCCTTGGCAATGGCATAGGCAATGCTTTTGTCATTGGCCACACCGAAGATAAGGGCTTTTTTGCCGGACACGAGCATGGAGGTCTCCTTATGCGTTGGGGATGGGGAGGGGATGACCGGTGAGGATGCGATAGATCTCGAGATAGCGGGACTGGGTTTGGCGGATAACGTCGTCCGGGATGGATGGGGCCGGGGAGCGTTTGTCCCATCCCGAGGCTTCAAGCCAATCACGCAGGTACTGTTTGTCGAAGCTTGGTTGGGAGCGGCCTGGGGCGTAGTCTTCTTTGGGCCAGAAGCGCGAGGAGTCTGGCGTGAGGACTTCATCAATGAGTATGAGGTCGCGGCCATGAAGACCAAACTCAAATTTTGTATCGGCGATGAGGATGCCGCGGGCTTCGGCAAAAGCACGGGCTCGTTCGTAGATGGCTAGAGAAATATCTTGAACCCGGCGGACAAGTCCTTCTCCGATACGGGCCTTGGCCGTGGCGAGGGTGATGTTTTCGTCGTGCGCCCCGACCTCGGCTTTGGTGGAAGGCGTAAAGAGGGGCGGGGTAAGCTTGGCGGCCTCAGGCAAGCCTGGGGGGAGCTTGTGGCCGCAGACACTGCCCGTGGCAAGATAGTCCTTGTATCCTGAGCCGGTCAGGTAGCCGCGCACAATGCATTCCATGGGCAAGGGTTTGGCGCGGCGGACGATCACGGCCCGTCCATCCAAATCGTCGGCAAAGGGCTGGAGCGCGGTCGGAAAATCGGCCACCTCGGTGGCCACGAGATGGTTGGGCACTAAATCGGCAACATGGCGCATCCAGAAGATCGTCAGCTGGTTGAGGATCACGCCTTTAAAGGGCACGGGCTCGCCGAGGACGACGTCAAAGGCCGACATGCGGTCAGTGGTGACGATGAGGAGATGGTCGGGGTCGAGGGCATAGATGTCTCGGACCTTGCCGCGAGAGACCCGCTCCAGGCCAGGGAATTGGGTTGAAGTGACAATACGCATGCGCACTCCTTAGCGGCCGGATTGGCCGACAGGTAAGGCCACGTCACACCAGGAGGCAACGGGATCAGTCGGCATGTTCACTCCTCCTTGGGGATGCGGGCTTCGATACTGCGGGCATGGGCCTCGAGACCCTCGAGGCGGGCCAGTCTGGCAATGGCCGCGCCGTGTTGGGCCAGGTAGGCCGCCGAGGTCGCCACGAGGCTCGTCGTTTTGCAAAAGGTATCCACGGAGAGGGCTTGGGCGAAGCGGGCCGTGCCCAGGGTCGGTAGGACGTGGTTGGGGCCGGCAAAATAGTCTCCCACGGGTTCGGGGGTATGATGGCCGAGGAACACGGCGCCAGCGTGGCGCACCAGGGGAAGAAGCTCCCAGGGGTTGGCGACCGCGAGTTCGAGATGTTCCGGGGCAAGGGTGTTGATGACCTCCATTCCTGCGTGCATGTCGGCAACGAGGATAATGGCGCCCCACTGGCGCAAGGCGGCCTCAGCGAGTTCCGCACGGGGGAGTTGGGCCAGTTGGCGGGCAAGTTCCTCACGGGTGGCCTCCGCGAGGCCGGGCTCCGGGGTAACGAGGATGGCCGAGGCCATGGGGTCGTGTTCGGCTTGGGAAAGGAGATCTGCTGCAAGGCCGCGTGGGGAGGCCGAAGCATCGGCGAGGATGATAATTTCACTGGGGCCAGCGATCATGTCGATGCCCACGGTGCCAGCCACGAGGCGTTTGGCACAGGTAACATAGATATTCCCTGGACCGGCAATGACATCCACCGCCGGGATGGTGGAGGTCCCGTAGGCGAAGGCCGCCACTGCCCAGGCCGAGCCCATGCGGTAGACCTCTGTGATGCCGAGCATGCGGGCCGTGGCCAGGATGGCAGGGTGGACAGAGCCGTCGCGCCGCGGTGGTGTGGCGACGGCAAGGGAACGGACCCCGGCCACTTGGGCCGGGATGGCGGTCATCAGTAGGCTGGAGATGAGGGGGGTATCCCCTGCTTGGCCGCCGGGGACGTAGAGCCCCGCGCGGTCCACGGGCAGGACCAATTGGCCGAGGATGGCGTCCGGATCATGCGTCAGCCACGAGGAGCGGCGCTGGCGCTCGTGGAAGGCCCGGATGCGCGCCGCGGCTTCGGCGATGATGGCAGCATCCTCGGCGGGGATGGTCGCGGTTTCCAGTGCGGTTTCGGGGACGCGGAGGGTCTCGGGCGTGGCTTTGGGCCAATCAAATTGGGCGGTATAGCGGGCGACAGCGGCATCACCTTCGCATTGCACGGCCTGGAGGATAGTGCGGACCTGGATTTCGAGGGCTTCGCCGTCGGCGCTGGGAGCGTTCCGTTGCGCGAGCCATCGCCGCAGCTCTTCTCGTGGAGGGGAGGAAAGGATGCGAAGCGGCATGACGAGTTCCTTGGCAAAGAATGTGCGCTGGCCTTACGCTGGCCCCCTAGGGCAAGTCAAATGGCGGGGTGCCTTGTGGTGGGTAAGGGGGACCGTGGAGGGACAGCGGCCGGTGACAGTTTCCTTTCCGGGCGCTGGCGTTTGGTTCCCAGCTTCGGACGCCCCGGAGGAGAAGATCGCGGTGATGGGCCGCGTTGTTCTATGGCTCGGGTCGAGGGCAAAAAGAAACGGCCAGGGGCGCCCCTGGCCGTTTGCAGTGGAACCAACAGAGATGCTTAGAACTTGTACTTGAAGCCTGCGGCCACATAGGCAGCGGGATCTTCGTCTTCCATCTTGTCGTCGTTGAAGCTGGGCGCGAAGTAGTCAAATTCGACGATGGCGGAGAGGTTTTCGTAAATCTTGTAGGTGTTGGCAAAGTAGATTTCCCACGCATGGGAATCCTTATCAAAGAGCTGGGCGGAGTCGTCGTCCGAGGTCCCATGGAGGTACGCGATCACCAGCTTGTGGGTGAGGTTGTCGATGAACTTGATCTTGTCGAGCTGCAGACCCAGGGTCCACATGCCCAGGCCAGCCTCTTGAGGCAGATTGCTCAGGCCCCAGGTATCCCACGAGGTGGAGAAGGCCCGCGTGCCGGTCATGGGCGAAATGGCCCAGTCTTCAGAGAGCTGCGGCATGATTTCGGAACCATCGCTCAGGTTGTCATCGTCACCCGAGGCATAGGTGAAGAACAGGGTGGGGGTGACCATGTCGAACTTGTACGAAGCGGCCAGCGCGCCGTACCAACCCTTGTTGTTATCATCCAAGCCAGAGGTGGAGCCGTACATGAGGTCTGCGGCAAAGGTCAGCGGGTCGAACATGGTGAGTTCGGCGTTGGCGCCAAGCCACCAGATGTTGTAGGACTCAGCGGTTTCGCGGTCTTCGCCGACCCAACCATAGGCAAAATACGGGGTGATGGCAAAGCCATCGAGTTTGATGGGGGTAAGCAGGACGGCGGCGTCAACTTCATTGTCTTCAGTCTTGCCGCTCTGGATAATGTTATCTGTCTGAGAGTCTGCGCCGCGCATGAAGCCAGCGGTCACGGTGAACATATCGTTGATGGCTGCGCTGGCTACGATGGCCGGGGCGTCGTCATCGAAAATCGGGGAGCCGAACACGCCGGGCAGGGCTACGGCCTGAAGACCGGCTTTGATTGTTACGACAGAATCCGGGTAGGTGAAGTCGAGATACGCATGTTTGATTTCAACAGAGCCACCTGCCTTGGAGTCTTTTCCTTTGGAACCCCGGATGGCCTGGTCCGTGCCAAAACCAGCGTCAATGCCCCAGTCCGTGTCGACCTCGAAGCCCACGACGCCCTTGAGGTTTTTGCTGGCGACGTAGTCAAAGTACATGCGCACGCGCTGGTTGATGGAGTGGTTGTCGCTGTCCGAAGTCTCGGAATTGAAATCGTAGAGGTTCTGGGACCACTGGCCATAGACGTCAATGCTGCCACGGGTTTTAAGCTCGGCAGAGGCTGTCCACGCCGCACCGAAGAGCATGCTGGCCAACAGGGCGGCACAAGCAAAACGTTTCATGGTGTTCCTCCTTTTGCGGTTACGTTAAAAGGGTTTGTAGGCAAACGCCTTGGCTAGGGTCTAGTCGAAAGCCAGTCCAAAAAGCAAGCCTTTTTTTCCCTTTTTTCGGGTTTTGGTCCAAAAAATTTTACTGCCCTTGGGGGGCGGGGGCTCCGGCTGTGGTCTCCAAGGGATAGGCGAGGAGGACCGTTCGTTTCGACTGCGTCCCAAGGAGCCCGGTGTGGGTATTGACGAGCACCGTGAGATCGAGTCGTCCATCACCGTCCAGATCAGCCAAAGCATAGTCCGCAATCGTCCCTTTGATGGCCGTGGTCTTCCACTGCAGGGCGAGCCCCACGCCATCCCAATAGAGGCTATGCATTTCCCCCTGCGGGTAATCCCGGTAGTTGGAGAAGATTTGGGCCGAGACGGAAAGCATCCGGGCGGCGATAATCTCGAAGCGGCTATCTCGATCGAGGTTGGTGAGCAGAAGACGCATGGGAATAAAGAGTGCTGCCAGGGGCATGTCCTTTTCGGTGTACGGCCGAAGTCCAGGCATGGCCTCTTGTTTGTCGATGGCGATATTCGAGCCGGCGTAGGTTTCATCGGTGCTGGCCAAGAGAGAGCCTGCTGGCGAATAGACGCGCAGCTTGTCACTCGTATCGACGATAATGACCTTATAGGTTCCTGGGCCCTCTGGCAAAAATTGGACGTTGAAGATGTTGCCATCAGGCGGCAGCTGGACAGGTGGACCCAGTTCCAGACGGCCTGCGCTGCGCACGACCGTGTTCATCGGCCCTTCGAGAAAACGGGTGGTGCCGATCTTTTGAGCTACGAGGGTGGGGGTAAAGTCCGGCGGCAGGTTCACGGTGGCGAGGAAAAAGGGGATCCGATCGTCTTTGACGCGCAGAGCCCCCCCCTCCAGGACGTACACCGTGGAGAAGGCCGCTTTGTCGTCCATGCCGGTGAGGATGATGTCCGTTTTGCCGTCGCGCTCCAGGTCGAAGGCGGAGATGCGCAAGACATTTCGCCGGCTAGGATAGCTGGTCTCGGCGACTTTCCGCAGCTCACCGGCTTCGACACGGTAGGCGAAGAGTTTCTCTTCGGTGACGAGAAAGACTTCGTTTTTACCATCGCCGTCGCCATCGGCCACGACCATGCCGCGGGAAGCAAACGGCAAGGATTGGCTCCGCCAACGGCCTTGAGTGGCGTCCGCGTCCTGGTATTTGAGGGAGGGGTTGGCATAGGCGGCGCTGGCGTGGGGGTCGTTGACGAGGATGGAGGGATTGGGGGCGGCCATTGGGGTGGCGGAGGCAGCGGGCATGGGGCGTCCGAGCACCGCGGCCTCGATTTTGGCAGCGACGCCTTCTAGGGCCGGGATGACGCCGGAGAGCGGGCTTTGTAGGGGAAAAGGCATGGTTTTACCCGTGGCGTCGAGGAGTTGGATGTCTAGGCTGCACGTCTCGCCCATGATCGTGGCCGCCCCCCAAACGAGATAATCCGCCCCCAGTTTCTGGCGGATACTCGCTGCAGCAGTGGCGTCGGTCGGCGGCGTGGGGCTCGCGGCCTTGATGCGACCGGCTTCGACCGGCTCGAGACTTCCCGGGCGAGAGAGGCGCGAGGTGAGCATGGTCGGAATACCTTGGGAGAGGTACTGGTATTCTTTGGGGCCATGGACAGCAAAGGGGAGTACGGCCACGGTTTTGCCCCAGGCGGGCGCCGCCATGGCCACGCAGGCCAGGAGAAGCAAAGCGAGGTGCTTGAACATTGAATCCTCCATGAATAGCACGAAAGCGGCCTTGGGCCGCGCAACGTTTTTCTTCTTGGAGGGGTTGCTTATGGATGTCAATTGGCCGTTGGCCCCGTTGCAGGGAGAGAGGATTGGTGTTTGGCCAAAGGATGGCCGCTTATGGTGACCCGGCGGGAACTGCTCTTCGGTCTCGCCCGTCGCTTGGCCCCGCATACGCCACTCTCTGGTCTTGATGCCCAAATCCGCGCTGCCGACGCGGCCTTTGCTGCGAGGGATTTTGCCGTTGCGCGGGAAGGCTACCGCGCCGTGCTCCAGACGCAGCGGGATCATCACGAGGCTCGGGTGCGACTGGGCATCTGCTGTTACTATCTGGGGGATTTTCTCCAGGCCAAGGATACCTTGGTCCTGGCCCTGCGCCATCGGCCTACGGACTCTTTGGCCCAAGCGTATCTCGGTTTGAGTTATGCGCGTCGCGGCCAGGTGGCCAAGGCCCTGGCCGCCTGGGAGGGCTTTATGGACCCGGCAAATATCCCTCTCACCCGCGAAATCAATCTTTGGCGCGCCCTCGCTGAAGGTGGCGAGGCGATCGATTCCCAAGAGCTCGTGGCGGCCATTGAACCGTTGCTGGGGTGAGGGGGAATTCCCCGGCTGAGGAAAAATGCCCCAGGGGGCGGTGGAAATCCTTTTAGGCTAACCACTTCAAATCAATGGTTATTTTGTTCAAAAAAAGAAGGTCGGGAAGGATTTAAGATTTTTATCGATAAAATTCAGCATGTTATAAAAATGGTCCGTTTTTTGTTTGTTTGGGTTGGGTCTGGAGCAAAGGGAGAAGCGATGCACATTACCGCGAATGTCCTCCTTGTGGACGACGATGCTCAGTTTACCGAGATCACACGCAAGCGGCTGACTGTGCGTGGCATGCGGGTGCTCTCTGCGCACAGTGGCCTAGAGGCCTTGGCACGGCTGGTGGCTGAGCCCGAGATCGAGGTCGTGGTGCTCGATGTGCGCATGCCGGGCATGGATGGGCTTGAGGTCTTGCGGCGGATTAAGGCCGAGCATCCCCTGGTGGAGGTCATCATGCTCTCAGCCCATGCCACCATGGATGAGGCCGTGGATGGCATGATGCGTGGCGCCTTCGACTATTTGCTCAAACCCTGTCCGGTGGAGACCTTGGAGGCCAAGATTCGGGCTGCGGCGATGCGCAAGCGGGAACAGGAGGAGAAAATCCTCGATGCGCGGCGTACCGCCCAGGGGTGCCGTCTGGAGTAGCAGGAGAAGCTGGACGCAAGCGGGAAGGCCCGCCCAATATCAAAAGGAGGGACTGCATGGGATTCACACGTGATTTCGCGAGGTTGATGGTGGAAGGTTCACGGCATTTTGCCCGCTGGGAAGTGGACAATGCCCGGACCATTCTTGGGGACCGCCGCCGGTTGGCTGTGCTTGGGTTGCTTTTGTTGCCGGTGGTGGTGGGTGGAATCGCCTTTGCCGAAGAAGTGAGCCAGGCCTTGCCGGGGTTTATCGGAGGCAAAGAGGCGTATGGCCCGTCGTATTACAGCCTGTTCATCTTTTTTGTCTCCATTGCCGTGGGCATGGGCGCTGGCCTGATCTCGGGGTGTATTGGCGCTGGTGGTGGTTTTATCATTGCCCCGGCCCTGATGAGTGCTGGGGTCAAAGGTATCCTTGCCGTGGGCACAGACCTCTTTCACATCTTTGCCAAGGCCATCATGGGGTCGGTACTCCACCGCAAGATGGGTAATGTCTCGGTCCCCTTGGCCGTGGTCTTCCTCATCGGTGCGGTTATCGGCACGACGGTGGGGGCGGGGATCAACCGCGCCCTTTACGACATCAACCCGGTGCTCAGCGATACCTTCATCACCATCGTCTATACGTTCATGCTCGGATTCCTTGGGTTCTATGGGATGTACGACTATTTCAGCGCCAAGCGGGGGGGCAAGGCGGCTGGTCCGCATGAAGGCCGCGAGGGCGCGGGCCTGACAGCTATTGCCCAGAAACTCCAAACCGTCACCTTGCCGCCCATGGTGACCTTTGACCAAGGGATTGTGCCCGGGGGACGCAAGATCTCCTCGTGGTTCCTCATCCTCTCTGGAGCCATTGTTGGTATGGCTGCGGGGATCATGGGAGTGGGTGGCGGCTTTCTCACCTTCCCCATCTTTGTCTATATCCTTGGCGTTTCGTCGCTCACTACAGTTGGCACTGACATCTTTCAAATCGTCTTTACTGCAGGCTATGGCGCCATCACCCAGTATGCCATCTATGGATTCATCTTCTATACTCTGGCCATGGGGATGCTGTTGGGTTCGCTTATTGGCATTCAGGTCGGCGCGCTGGTGACCAAGGTCGTGCCCGGGATCACCATCCGTGGGTTCTTTGCCCTCTCGGTCATGTCGGGGTTCGTCAACCGCGCCTTTGCTTTGCCCAAGAAGCTCGTGGCTATGGGGTGGATTGATCTGAGCAAGACCACGGCGGCGCTTATCGACACCGTGGGCATGTGGCTCTTCTTTGTTACCATTGCCCTGTTTGGTCTGTGGGTATTTGGCGCCTTTTTCATGAACATCAAGACGCTCAAGGGGGAGGCCTAAGCCATGCACAGCAAAAAGGAATTCACCCTCGGCTTCGTCCTTCTGGCCGTATTTTTTGTGGTCCTCTTCGCCATGTTCATGCCGCTGTGGGATGGACATAATGCCATGGCCTATCTCGATAATCTTTACAATTCCATTTCAAAGGGATCTGCATACTATATCCCGGAGATGAAAGAAGAATCGGCTAAAATGAGTGGGATAGCTTTGGATGTGGTGGTCTCCATGAAGACCGAGGAGCAGGCTCAGGGCATGGTGAGCATCCTTCAGAGCGCAGGAATTACGGCATCTGTCCAGGGGAAAAAGATCCAGGTTAATGGGAACTTGAAGGCTCTTCTGGATGCTTGCTTGGCAGATTCCGATGTTATGTACAATAACAATGGTGCTGAACTGCAAAAGAAGTATCCTCTCTATGTCCAAAAGGACGAGCGTCAGGCGTTGTACGATTGGTTTGTATTTTTGGAGGGTATGGACAAAGCGCTCAAAGAGCAGAAGCACTTTGCTGAAGCTAAACTAGCCTATACGATCAAGGCGCGTGTCGTTGAGCCTGCCTATAATTACTACAAGGTACAGGCGGAAAAGGTACGAGATAAAGCCGGCATCGTCTTCTTCTCCTTAGCGTTCTATGTGATTTATACCATGTGGTATGGGTTCGCCATTCTCTTCCTGTTCGAAGGATGGGGGCTCAAGATCAGCCATTGAGTTCACCCTAAACGGCAAGCTCGAAACAGCGCGGGGGCAACCTCGCGCTGTTTGTTTTCCCACCTCGCATGTCCGTAAGATTGCGGCAGGACCGTCTGGAAAAGGGGCGGAGGCATAGCCCGCGGTCTTTGCCACGGGGGTGTTCTGGAGGACGGGCCGGGGACGTCTGCTGCTGGTGTCCGTAAAAACGTCAACGTTTCTCAATGGCTATAGCAACAGCCAAACCACCAAAGAGGCCGTATCCATGAATAGCGGCATCGCTCCCAAAGGCCCGCGGTGTCGCTGGGGCGGGATTAATCGCGGCCGCAGCGGCCGCGGCACCGTTTGGCCTGTGGGGGAGTCCGCTGTGGGCCTGCAGCCCCTTTTGTGGATTGGGCGCTGCTCCCAACGATTGCTTCATGGCCGTGGGTGTGCCCAAAGACTTTCCCCCTCTGGCGGGACAAGGGCCACGGTGTTGTTGTCCGCCAGGGGATGGTTTTGCCACCCCATTGTTCCCAGCCTTTTCGCTAAACTATCTGCCGGTAGCTTCGCCCAAGGTCTTCCCTTGCCTTCCGAACCATGACCTCGCCAGCGAGCATTGCCCAAGCCGCAACAGGCGCCGCCTCCCCTATGGCTTCATGAAGACGCTACCTCGTGTCTTTATGGACGAGAGTTATTGTCCGGGGGCCACCTTGCCGCATTGGCTGCAAAAGATCATTTCGTTTTAAGCAGTTAGTCTGTCCGTTCTGGTTCTTTCATTTTCCCTCTTGACCTTTGCCTTGATTTTTTTCTAGGGGGATTTTTCCGCGCTGGCGGCTGGGGCTGCTGGTGGGGTTGTCTGGCGGGGGGTGAAAAAAGCCCTTGACAGGCAGGGGTGGTCTGGGTAGAGGGTGCGTCCCTTTGGCGGGGAGGTCCCGAAGCTAGCCGCCGAAGGCAACGGTCTTTGACAACTAAATAGCGAGAAGAACGAAAAGGTAAGGTATCTTCGGCAACATGGTTGCCATTTGCTTGAACTGGAGAGTTTGATTCTGGCTCAGAATGAACGCTGGCGGCGTGCCTAACA
>CALKRN010000004.1 GCA_937989665.1 uncultured Desulfomicrobiaceae bacterium
TCCGTTCGCTCCTCTGTCGAAGTTATGGTGTTCTTTTCCTCGAAGGGGCATGCCAAAGGGCCTTTTCCCTCCGTGGTGTGGTGTTCGGCGACTGACTCTGGGGAAAGACGGTGACGAGTTCCACGTATGTCATCCTCCAAGTTTACTGACCAATTCGTACACCGGCAAGAGCAGACCCATCATGATGAGGGCAAAAATCCCACCGAGGACAATCATGATCATCGGCTCTAAGGTCTTGGAGAGGACCTCGACCAGGCCAGCGAGTTTTTGGCGGTAGAGTTCGGCCACGTACTCTGCCTGGTCATCGAGCTTGCCCGTCATCTCGCCCACGGCCAGCATGCGGACCGCAAAGGGGTCAAGGGCCTGGTTTTGGCGCAGCGCTTCGGAGAGAATGACGCCGGCTCGAATGGAATTGCACGCCCCCTGCAAGCGGGCCTTGTATACCTCGTTGCCGGTGGAATCGATGACCAGGTTCAGGGAGCGCAAGACGCCGATCCCCGCGCCGATGGTGATGCCGAGATACTCGGTGGCGCGGGCAGTGAGGGAGGTATGGAGGATGACGGAGAGCACCGGCAGGCGTAGGGCGAGGGCGCTTAAGGCGTAGCGCAAGGGGTAGGAATGGCGGCGTGCCCAGGCAAGGAAGATGGCGATACCGGCAAGGGTGGCGGCGGTGATGAGAAACCAGTTTTTGAACCAGTCGGCAATCGCCATGAGGAGGCGGGTCGGCGTCGGCAGTTCGATGCCCATGTCTTGGAAGAGGGCCACCAATTGAGGGACAACGTACCAGAACCAAAAGATCACGGCGAGGAGCACAACGGCGATGAGAAAGGTCGGGTAGGTGAGGGCCCGTTTCGTCCCGCTGATGATGTCGTGGATATGGCGCAGGTGGGCGCCACTTTTTTTGAGCATGGCATCGAGCTGGCCAGTTTCCTCGCCGATCTGCACCATGTGGTGGACGACAAAGGGGGCGATATGCGGGTGACGGCCAAGGGCCTCGCTGAGGGTTTGGCCGGTCTGGATATCGGTGCGGATGCAGGTGATGGCATTTTTGAGGCGGGGATTTTTGGCATCCGTGGCGAGTTCTTCGAGGGCGTCGAGCACGGTGACTCCGGCACCGATGAGCATGCCGAGGTTGTTGTAGAATTCGGAGAGTTCGAGCCGGGTGATCCGTCCCAGGCCAAGGCCCGTGCGCTGGGCCAGGATATTGAGGAGCTGGGGCACGGGCTGGACCTCGAGGGCGACCCCGCCGCTCGCTTCCACATAGCGGATGGCGGCCATGGGGTCGGTCACAGGCAGGTCGAGGACCCCGGACTCGATGCCGTTTGGCATGAGGACTTTGAAGCGAAACAAGGGCATGGCTATTCTGCGGCGTACCGGGTGGTGCCGAGCACCCGCATGAGTTCTTCCACCGATGTCGTGCCGGCCACGGCCTTATCCACGCCCACGTGGAACATAGAACGGAACCCTTGCTGGCGGGCAACGGACTCGATCTCCACCAATGGGGCTTCGGCCTCCAGCATGGTGCGGATCTCTGGCGAGACAATGAGGATCTCGTACACCAAGGTACGCCCGAGGTACCCGGAATTACCGCAGGCGGCGCAACCCTTGCCGCGAAAGAGGCGCTCAGGGCGTACCCCGAGATAGCGCACTTCGTCCTCCGTGGGGGAGTAGGCCTCTTGGCAGTGGGGGCAAAGGGTGCGCACGAGGCGCTGGCTCACCACTGCCACGAGGGACTCGGCCAGGCTGAGGGCGTCGATCCCTAGGCCGCGCAAGCGGGGGATGGCACCAAGAGCGGTGTTGCTGTGCAAGGTGGAGAGGACCAGGTGGCCGGTGGTGGCAGCTGTGATGGCAGTCTTGGCGGTGAGTTCGTCGCGCATTTCGCCGATGAGGATAATATCTGGGTCGTGGCGCAAAAAGTAGCGCATGGCATTGGCAAAATCATAGCCTGCGGCCTCGTTGACCTGGGTTTGCCGCGCCAGGGGCACGATGTATTCAATGGGGTTTTCTATCGTGAGGACGTTTTTGCCCAAAAGATCGAGGGAGGAGAGCCCGGCTACAAGGGTGGTGGACTTGCCCGAGCCTGTGGGGCCGGTGAGAAGGATGATGCCAAAGGGTTCTTGGAAGGCCCGTTCCAAATTGCCGAGGTCTTGGGGGAGAAAACCGAGGGCGCGTAGGCTCAAATTGGCCCGTTCTTGGGAGAGCAGGCGCAGGACGAGGTTCTCGCCATAGGGCGTGACCACCGAGGAGACGCGGATATCGAATTTGCGTTGGAGCAAGGTGGCGCTCCAGCGGCCGTCTTGGGGCAGGCGCTGTTCCGAAATATCCATGCCTGCAGCGAGTTTGATGCCCGTAATGACTCGGCGCAGGGCAGGCGGGTAGAAGCGCACAGGGCGCAAGACCCCATCCACGCGAAAGGCGACGTTGATGCCTCGTTCCATGGGTCGGATATGGATATCCGAGGTGCGCTCCTTGATGGCGAAAAGGAGGAGATATTCTATAAAGCGGTCCGGGCTCACGGTGAGGGTGGCGTCGTTGGCAAGGGCGCGGGCCTCGCGCTCCAAGATCTCTTCGACGGGATTTTCCAGGAAGAAGAAATAGTTGTAGATAGCAGCCACCACCTTGCTCTCTTCGGTGAGCACCGCTTTGGGCGGCAGACCACAGAAGCGCAAACAGGCTTGCTCCATCTCGGGGGTGGGCAGGTTTGAGGTCGCCACCCGCACACCATCGGCTTCTACCCGTAGGGGGAGCATGCGCAGGGAAAGGCAGATCTGGCGGTTGAAGTTGCGCAGCAGGGCCACGTTTGGGACCTCACGAGCCAGATCAATGTGCGGGATGCCGAGCTGCTCGCTTAAGGCGTGGGTGAGGTCGTATTCCGAGACGATGCCGATGCCGGTGAGGACTTGGCCGAGTTTTTCGCCGGTCACTCGCTGCTCTTGGAGGGCGTACTGGATGTGCTGGTCGGTGATGAGCCCTCGTTCTTTGAGGAGATCCCCGAGGCGGATGACGGGTCGGCTCATGGTTGCCCCCCGACAGTGGCGTTGGGGCGGGAAAGCGCGGGCTGGAGGATCTCGAGGAGCACTTGGGCCGCGCTGCGGTGTTGGCCATCCACAGGCCAGGTAGGGACAAAGGCCAAGGCCACGGCCAGGACAATGAGGGCCGTTACCGCCCATGTCCAGGAGATTCCTTGTTTCAAATCACGTTCCTGACGCACTTCGTGGAGCGCTGCCCCCAGGACCCGGCCATTGAGGGCGTCGGCCTGCAGGGCGATGCAGGCATACAGGGCCCGTTCGAGGATGAGGTTGGCCAGGCGCAGGTTGCCATGGCAGCCCTGCCAGAGCCGCCACGCCCCCCAAGGGGTAAGGCGGAGCTGCGAGCCGGCAGAGGAGAGCTTGAAGTGGGTGTAGTCAATGAGTTCCTGGCGCGAGAGCTCTGGGAGGGTGCGGCTTATGGCGATGCGGCTTTTGAGTTGCCGCAGGTTCGGCTCGCGTAAGCGTTCAGCGATCTCTGGCTGGGCAATGAGCAGGACTTGGACGAGCTTTTGGCCGCCAAATTCGAAGTTCCCTAAAAGGCGCAAGGCCTCCAGAGAGTCAAAGGAGAGGTTGTGGGCCTCGTCCACGACGATGACAGGGATGCGGCCGGCTTCAAAACGGTCGAGAAAAAAGGCTTGCAGGGCGCGTTGGTGGTCAAGGAGGGTCCAGCCCGGCTCTGGGTGGAGGCCAAAGTCTTCGGCAATGGCGCGAAAGAGGTCCTCTTTGGTGAACATGGTGGTGAACACCCAGGCAAAGTCCACAGGCTCAGTTTCGAGGCGGGCAAAGAGTTGGAGGGCAAGGGAGGTTTTTCCTACTCCCACTTCGCCCATGAGGAGGAGAAATCCTTTGCGGGTGAGAATGCCGTGGGCGAATTCTTCGAGGATGGTGCGGGTGGCTGGAGTATGGAAAAATCCCTCTTGGCTTGTGGCCATGGAAAAGGGATTGCCGGTGAGGTGAAGACGGGCAAAAGGATGATTTTGGGATGTCATGGCCGTAGGCCATGAAAAGAAGACGCCTTTCTGTCAAGGGCAGGGACGTGACAGACTGGGTAGGCGAAGGAAAAAGGGGCGTTGTTGAAATTCGTGCTTCAGGGCCTCTTTCAGGGGAAGGCCATAGGGGTGGTCCGTGGTGACTCTAAGGAGTGCTGGGGGCAAGAGCGCTTGAGGTGCTGGGCATTGAGCGCCCAGGTGCTCCACGGAGCCTGGTTGGTGGATGGCATGCCTCGAGCCGGCTAGGACTTGGGGGCGGCGTTTGAGAATTCTCGGAGGTCGAAGATATCCAGCTCCTCCCGGGTGACGAGGATATGGGGCGCCAGTTCGAGGATGTCTTTCAGGAAGGTGTCGGTGGCCTCCACACTATCAACGATTTCGATGACCACGGGTAGACTCTCCGAGAGGCGCAGGATGGAGGCTGAGCGCAAGCCACGGGAGCCAAAACCTATGACCCCACGAAAGAGAGTCGCCCCTTTGAGGTGGCGTTCCATGGCCTTTTGGAGGATGGTGTCCGAGAGGCGTTTGCCCTGGTGGCGGTCCGTTTCACTCAGATAGAGGCGCAGGCGTTGTCCGCGCATGGCGAGACTCCTTGGTTTGTTGGGCACCAACGGTGTGGCCCCAGGATCAGGGCAGAATACGGGCAATGACCATCCCCAGGTACAGGGCGGCAAAACCCACGGTGACTTGGCCGATGGCATTGGCCGTGGCGAGAAGGAATTCTCCAGTGCGCACCAAGGCCATGGTCTCGAAGGTAAAGGTGGAAAAGGTCGTGAAGGCCCCGAGAAAGCCGGTGAGGAGCACCAGTCGCATTTCCGGAGGCAGGGCCATCCGTTCGTCCAGCAAGGTGGCAATGAGGCCAAAAAAGAAACAACCGACGACGTTGACTACCGCTGTGCCCATGGGGAAGCCGAATCCCCAGCGGTTCTGGACTGCTCCAGCTAACCCCCAACGGGCCAGCGCCCCCAGGGCGCCGGCGATGGCAATGAGGAGATACTTCATGGGTGGACCTCTGCTGCGCAGCGAAGAATGGCTTGGGCATAGTCTTGGCGTAGGGCTTCGAGATAGCGGGCGTCGATGGGGCCGCGCCAGGTTGTAACCTCTGTAAAGCGCCGTGGAATGGTCACCGCGAGGGGATCAAAGCCAAAGGCGAGTCTTTGTACCCAGCGCATGGCCTGAAGGCGGCGGGCCGTGGCGGGCAGATCGGCGGCGAGCTCGTTTTGGCCGAGGGCCTCGAGGCATTGGGCGATCCGCTCCTGGGTATAGACCTTGCGGGCAAAGAGACAGGCGACCATGGAGGTGAGCAGGACCCGTTCGGCTTCGTCATCAAGGAGGAAGCGCACGGCAGCGGCGGTATCCTGGGGTGGGTTGCTTTGGTCGTAGCTGTAGGCCCCGGTATCGAGATGGGAGTGGCGCAGCCCCAAGGCCTGGGCGACAAAAAAGGTCTCGCCTGTGGCATAACCAGCCATCTCCTGGCCGAGGACGCAGGCAAAGTCCGCCCCGCCATAGGCGTGGGCAGCAGCATCTGCCCCGCGGCTGAGGGTACGCCAAAAATCGGTGTCCGCTGCTGCAAGCCGGTGTACCCCATCGCGGTAGGGGGCAAGGTCGCCAAAGGCGAGGCGCAGGCCCGTGTCGGTTTCGGAGATAACGCCGCGCTCCAGGGCCTCGGTGGCCCAAGCCAGGGCCACGCCCGCACTCATGGCATCGAGGCCGGCCTTTTCCACGTCGTCGAGCAGGGTGAGGATGTCCGCTGGGGTGCGGAGATGGAGCATCGTGCCCAGGGCAAAGATGGGTTCGTAGTCGTAGGACACCTGGCGGTAGAGATAGCGGTTGTCCTGGGGGATGAATTTTTCGCGGACAAAGCCCACATGGATACAGCCCACCGGGCAGCCGGCACAGGCGGCATTGCGCAGTAGGGCGTCGTCGGCAAAACGCTGGCCGCTCACCTGGGAGATGGCGGCGGGGTTGCTGGTGGCCTGGAGGTTGCGCCAGGGCAGGGCCTTGAGGGCATCGAGGGGTTCGAGGTTCTCCGGCGTGCCCAGGTTGTGGTATTTGTGCATCATCTCCGTATCTGTGAGCTGGCGGAAGATGTCTTTGAAAAGGGCAGAGTAGGTTTTGCCCTCAGGAAGGGGGAGGGGCTCTTCGCCGACCACGGCAATGGCTTTGACCCGTTTGGCTCCCAAAGCCGCACCACACCCCAGACGACCAAAGTGGCGGTAGGTATCGACGTTGATGCAGGCCATGGGCGAGCAGCGCTCCCCGGCCAAGCCAATGCGCCAGATGCTGCGATGCCCAGAACCTGCGGTGCGGCGGCGGATGCGTTTGGCACAGGCGAGGGCATCCATGCCCCAGAGATAGCCGGCTTCTTCCACGGCCACATCATGGGCACCCACCTGCACGATACAAGGGCGTGGCGATTGGCCCACTAGGACAAGGGCATCCAGCCCAGCAAAGCGCAAAGCCAGGGCCGAGCGGCCACCGGCATGGGATTCAGCGTATCCCCCATGGCGTGGCGAGACAAAGGCGCACACCGTCTTGCTCATGAGAGGAAAGAAGCCCGTGAGGGGGCCGATGGTAAAGATGACGGGTTGCGCTGGGTGGTCCCAAGGTTCGCTGGGCAGGGCGTATTGCCCAAAGAGGGCAGCGGCAAGGCCGGATCCGCCGAGATGTTGCCGTAGCTCGGGCAGGCGGCGTAGGCGGGCCTTGCCGGTATCGAGGCGGATTTCCAAGACAGTGACGGCACTCATGGGGTGACCTCCGCGAGTTCGAGGCAGTCATGGGGGCAGTAGGGCACGCATTGGCCGCAATGGATACAGACAAAGACATTACCGACGCGGTCCTGGGAGATGGCCTCTACCGGGCAGGCCGCCACGCAGCGGCCGCACCCGATGCACAGGGATTTATTTTGGATGACACCACCGCCCCGGCGGGCGCTCAGGCTGCCAGTGGGACAGACCGCGGCGCAGGGTGGAGGGTCGCAAGCAAGGCAGACCGTGGCTTCAAAGCCGGTGGACAGCCCGCCAGAAGAGGCGATGCGGATGCCCGCATGTTCCCAGGACAGAAGGCGATGCACCTGCCGGGCGCACGCCAGGGAACAGCTATGGCAGCCAATGCAGCGCTCCATGTGGGCGGCAAGAAGTCGTTTCATAAAACCTCCACGGGTGGCTGGGAGACGTTTTGGCTGGAGGCATCCTCCCTCATCGGCGCATGCGTCCGCCCTGTGAGGGGGGAGATGTACCTGGCAGGCCTTGGGTATTTTGGAGACGTTGGTGCCCATACCAGGCCAGGGCCAAAACGCAAAGCCCAGCTGTTTCGGCGCGAAGAATCCGTTGGCCAAGGGATCGGGCCTGCCAGCCGTGGGAGGTCAAGGAGGCGATCTCTGCTGAGGTGAGGCCGCCTTCCGGACCGATGGCCATCAGGCATGGTGCCAGGAGGTCCCCTTCGTGGAGCAAGGCTTCGGGGGAAGCCTCTTCCCAGAGGACGCAGCGACGAGGGATTTGTTGGGCCGCCGTGACGAGGGCCGTTAGGTTGGAGAGGGCGCGCAGCTCTGGCAGCCAGGGGCTTTGGCATTGTTTGGCGGCGGCCACGGCCTGACGGTGCCAGGCTGCCGGGGCATCAGGGGGGATCGTTCCCTGGGAGCGGGCAGCCCGCCAGAACCAGACCCCTTGGGCCCCGAGCTCGACTGCTTTTTCCACAGTAAAGCCTCGGCGCCCTCCTTTGGTCCAGGCCGGGGCAAGAATAGGTCCAACTGGTCGGGGATGGTCCTTTCCTGGTTCGAGGCCTTCAAGGGTCAAGACTCCGCGCCGTAGCCCCTGACGCACAACGCATTGCATGGTTTTGCCTTGGCCATCGAAGAGGGTGACCGTGGCTCCCGGGCGCAGGCGGAGCACTCCTGCCAGGTGGTGGGCCTCGTCGCCAACGAGCTCGAGGGGTCCTCTCCATGCCGCGGCAGGGAGAAAGGCCCAGGGGATACGGTTCATCCCAGCTTCATCCGGGCTGTCCCTTGGCGGTAGAAGGGCAGGTCCACTCGCTGGGCAAAGAGTTGGGCCTTGGCGGTTTGGATGAAAAACGTCTCGGCTTCGGCGGCCTCGGCGGCCACGTAGGCCAGGGCAATGGCATGCCCAAGGCTGGGGGCAAACGAGCCGCTCGTGACCCGGCCCACAGGCCGATCGCCCAAAAAGACCGTATCTCCAGCCCGAGGGCTGCGCCGGCCCTCCACGGTGAGGCCGATGAGCCGCTCGCGCACAAGTGGCAGGGCGCTTTTGCCGGTGAAATCAGCCGACGAGGTGAGCAGCGCCCCATAGCCAGCCTCCACGGGGGTGTGCTCTGGATCAAGGTCATGGCCGTAAAGGGGCAGGCCAATCTCTAGGCGCAGGGTGTCGCGGGCGCCAAGTCCAGCAGGTCGGACAATGGGATGGGCGAGAAAGGCTTCCCAGAGTTCTATGGCCCGGTCCCAAGGCAGATAGCACTCCACGCCGAGCTCACCCGTATAGCCGGTTCGGCTCACCAGCACCTCCATGCCGTTCCATGTGACGCTGCGGAAGGCAAAATAGGCGAGGTCTGTCCAGGTGCCGGGGAGGCAGTGGGCCAAGACCTCGAAGGAGCGCGGTCCTTGGAGGTCGATTTTGGCGAGGGCGAGGCTGCGGTCCTCCACATGTAGGCCTGCCGGGAGGTGGGCCTGGATCCACGCGAGGTCGGTGGCGGTGGTGGCCGCGTTGACGACGAGCATGTAGGACTCGGGGGCAAGGCGATAGACAATGAGGTCATCGAGGATGCCGCCGGCGTCATTGAGCATGAACCCATAGCGGCAGCGGCCGGGTTTGAGGGTTTCCACGTTATGAGTGACGATACGTGCCAGAGCCGTCGTGGCCCCAGCGCCGCTGAGAAAGAATTCGCCCATGTGGCTGATGTCGAAGATACTGGCTTGGGTGCGGGTGTGTTCGTGCTCTTCCAGGATGCCGGTGTACTGGATGGGCATGTCCCAGCCGGCAAAGGGGGCCATGCGGGCGCCATGGGTACGGTGCCAATCGGTTAGGGGAGTAGCGTGGAGGCTTGGCATAGGTACTCCTTAGAGGGTGGTGCGCATACGGCGGATGGCCTTGAGTTCATCAAGGAGACTCACGAGGCGGTGATAGTACTTTTTGATATGAAGGCCAGTGGGAGAGAGTGTGTCTTCTTTTTGTTCAATGTATCTCTGTATCAAATATTTGTCCGCAAGGATTAATTCTATAAAATGAATAGCCTTGTCCATAAGATCTGGAAAATAATTCACAACTTCAAACTTAAATTCTGTAGTTATTTTGACAGCGAGTGTAATCATTTCTTTGTATAATATTTTTTTTCCACGGTAGATACGATTTGTCAGATCTTGAAGTTGTTTGATGCGCCGTGCTTGTTGAATAAAGCTATAAAGTTTCCACACTTCTTGATAGATTGGTTGCATTTGGGCAAAGGTATCAAGATGCTCTTTTTTGAAGAGATACGAGTCAAGGACTTTAGTGATGGAGGCATAAAATTCGTCAGAGTAGCCGATCATCCGCCGTTGGTGTTTGGTGAGCCAGGCGTGGAGGAATTTAAGGCGTTTGTCGTGGGTGTCGGTATTTTCGACGACCTCGTGGCCTTTGTAGAGGACCCGACCCATGAATTCCCCACGTACGATGTCGTTGAGCTTGAGGACCATGGTGTAGGAGTCTTTGATGACGTTGATGCCTTCGAGGGCCTGGCCGGTGAGGGGGTGGATGATTTCCTGGCGTAAGACGGAAATGGCCCGCTCTTGGCGGACATTATTGGGGTCGTACTTGTGTTGGCGGTAGGTGACACGGAGGATGATGACTCGTCGTTTCGGGTCGAGGAAGTAGCCGCCTTCTTCGAGTTGGCTTAGGACCTCTGCATTGCGGGCTTCGAGACGGACGAGGCAGACCTTGCTCACTTTGGGATAGGGGAGCCCTGGTTCGTCGTTCATGAGGGTGGTTACGGTGCGGTCGGACTGGCCGAGGACCTTGATGCAGAACCGCTCTCCCATCTTATGAAGGCGCCGGGCGAAGATGGCGGCGGAGGTTTTACGCTCCGAGGAAATGGGATAGCCGTAGAGCTCCATGAGAAATTGGTACACGAACTCGCGGTTGGCCATGTAGAGGCGGTTATTGCCGGGTTGGAATTTTTTGATCTTGAGGCCGAATCGTTTGAGTTCGCTGTCGAGGTCCGAGGGCAGGGAGGCATAGATGCCGGAGAGGTAGAAATGTCCGAGGCTGTCGCGGGAGAAGACATGAGCCCGGTCCATGTGGCCTAAGAACTGGATGATGGCGGAGTAGGCGGCCGGGTCAGTGATGGCGAGGTGGGCCGTGGCCTCGCGGAAGGCCTCGCGTTGGTGTTTGGGCAAGTGGCGCTCGAAGGGCTCCTGGTTGGCACGGTGGAGGGCTTCTTCCAGGGGGCAGGCATCGCCCAGCAGGGGGAGGACTGGGTCGTGGCAACTCTGGAGGATGTCGTACTGGAAGATCTCGTCAAAGGGGCTAAGGGGGCGGTCGAAGATAACCATCGAGAACCCCGGGAGGTCGTTGTATTCAAAGAGACTGGGCTCAAAGGAGGGTAACAGTTCGCGGGGGTCGACGAGGGGATAGTCGGGGAGTTCGCTCCAGGGTTGGGCAAGGCACATCTTGATGTGCACGAGCTCCACAAAATGTGCCATGGCAGCTAGGCTTGCTGGTGGTTGGGCGGGGGCGAGCGCGCCGCCATCAAGGCATCGCACCTCAGGGGCCTTGGAAAAAAGCCGTTGCCAATGCATAGGGCCTCGCATATCCGTCATCGTCGTGGAAAGCTAAAAATGGCATGTTTTCTGCGTTTCGTAAAGGCAGAGAGTAAGCGGGAGTGGTATGGAACACGGTGAGGCCATCCAGCGGATCCTGGAGACGGCAGCTTCAGCTTTGGACGCCTATTCGCTGGTATGGGTCGGGCCGCACGCCAGCGGGTTCGTGGTCCGGGGAGGATTTTGTTTGGCAGGTCCAGTGCCGGTAGGAGCCGTTGTCCCCCTGGGCCATGGTTTGGCAGGCTGGGTGCTCAAGAACGAGGCCCCGCTGATAGTGGAACATCTTGACCGCACGCCCTGCCACCTTGGCTATGGAGAGGCCCCGGAGGGCCTCAAAGCCTTTTATGGCTGTCCGGTGCCAGGAGGGCTGGGGGCCTTATGTGCCACCACCAAGAAGTCGTACGCCGTGAGTGCAAAGGAGCAGAAACTGCTCGAACTTTTTGCTCGGAGCGTCGCGGCGGTATGGCCGCACATCGAGGCGAGTGTGCGGGCCCAGCAGGACAATCGGCTCGCCCCATGCTTTCAGGAACTTTGCTGCCTGCGGGAGCACTTTCCGCGCTGGAGTGATTTCCTCCATCAGTTTCTCCACAAGCTGGTGGCCGCGCTCGATATGAGCCATGCCTTCCTCGTGGTGAGCGACGAATGGGGCAAAGGCTATCTCCTTGAGGCGTCCACGGCCCCGCTTTTTCGCAATCCGGTGTGGGAGGGGAAGGTCTTTGCGGCTGGCAGCGGGGTCTTGGGCTGGGTCTTTAAGAAGAACCAGCCGGTGGTCTATGGCGAGCAATGTGGCGATATGGCCGGGACACCGCTCTTTGGTCGGCAGACTCCAGCGGTGGAGCTGCGGACCTTGTTGGCCTTTCCCCTCAAAGTCCACCGACGCTGCCGGGGCGTGTTGGCCGCAGGGCACGCGGAGAGCCGTCCGGTTTCCGAGGCCCAGGAACATTTTGTGCGCTCGGCAGCCGAGTATTTGGCCTTGCTTCTGGAAAACCTCTACTTACGCAACCGCATGGCGGCTCGCCGTTTTGCTTCTGGTGTAGCCCCTGCCCAATAAGCCCCCATTTTAAGGATACGGTCGTGTTTTCTTCCTTGGTTGCCTTCTTTCGCAAAAATGACCTGGCCATGGACTTGGGGACAGCCAACACCCTGCTTGCCACAGCGCACCAAGGCATTGTCCTCAACGAACCCTCAGTGGTGGCCCTAGATGCCCGCAGCGATGCCATCCTCGCTGTTGGCCGGGAAGCCAAAGAGTACCTTGGCCGCACGCCAGAGCGGATTCGGGCAGTGCGGCCCCTCAAAGATGGGGTCATCGCGGATTTTGAAGTCACCCGCGCCATGATCGCGTATTTTATCCGCAAGGCCGTCACAGGCTTTCGCTTACGTAAGCCGCGCATGGCCATTTGCGTGCCGGCAGGCATTACCCAGGTGGAGAAGCGGGCGGTGGTGGAGTCGGCCATGCAGGCCGGGGCCAGGGAGGTGCGGCTCATTGAAGAGCCCATGGCCGCGGCCATTGGCGCTGGGCTGCCCATCGAAGAGCCTCGGGGCACGATGGTAGTGGACATCGGCGGCGGAACCACCGAGGTGGCGGTTATTTCTCTCTCCGCCGTCGCCTATGCCGAGAGTGTGCGCATTGCTGGCGACGAGATCAACGAGGCCATTCAGCGCTATGTGCAGGACCAATTCCAGCTCCTCATTGGCGAGAACATGGCCGAGGCCACAAAGATGGCGATTGGTTCGGCAGTCCCTCTGCCGGAACCGCTGGAATTTCGGGTGACAGGGAAAAATCTGGTGGATGGGACCCCCAAGTCCATTTCCTTGACCGACGGCCACGTACGCGAGGCCATTCGCGAACCAGTGGCGGCCATCGTGGCCGCTGTACGCCGGGCCCTCGAAAAAACCCCGCCCGAGCTCGTGGCCGATATCGCCACCAATGGCTTGCTCCTTGCTGGGGGAGGGGCCTTGCTTCGGGGGCTTGATGCCCTCATTTCCGAGACAAGTGCCTTGGCCGTCCACGTGGACGAGGACCCGCTCACGACGGTGGTGCGAGGAACTGGCCGCGCCCTCGCTCAGGAAGGCCGCTTCGCTCAGGTGTTTATCGCCTAGATCCAGAGGACACCTGCCTCCCAGGCATGGCGCAGCTCTGGAGCCACTGTTTCTGGATAGCGATCAATAAGGGCGGCCAATTCTTCGCGGTCGAGGGCCATGGCATCCGCAAGGGGTATGCTGCCACGCAGAAGAAAAACGGAGATAAAGGCGCGGATCGTCGGGGAAGGGGGGAGAATGGTGAGCAGCGTCCGGTCTGTAGCCGCGAGCTCGGGGGGGAGCAACCGCTCCACGGCCTCGTCGCGGCTTTCTGTGGCCCTAACCATCCCTGCGG
Source organism: uncultured Desulfomicrobiaceae bacterium (assembly GCA_937989665.1). Classification (GTDB taxonomy): domain Bacteria; phylum Desulfobacterota; class Desulfovibrionia; order Desulfovibrionales; family Desulfomicrobiaceae; genus Thermodesulfomicrobium. The sequence continues at coordinate 13,195 of CALKRN010000004.1, forward strand.
CGGCTGGTTGCCACTGCGCGTGCTGGCTGCGCAAAAGGACCCGGCCATGGCCGTGGGAGAGGAGGGCCAGAACCCGGCGATGGAGAAGCCCCTGATGTACGACAGCGTCCGCGGGCATGGCGGCAAGGGGGCGATCGTGGGCGTCCACGACGAGGATGAGGTCATGCGGAAGGGACATCGCTGGGCTCTCCTGCGGCTGGATAAGTCGTGGGCCGAGCACGTGGCGGCCTTGGAGCGCCAGGTGTTTGTCTCGGCTTGGGATGCCGAGACCTACCGTCGGTTTCTCGCCCAGCCAAGGACCTGGGCCATGGGCGCGGTGGCCGATGTCCTGGTGGGCTATCTCGTGGGGACCGTCGTGGCGGATGTGGCCGAGATCGTCAACTTGGCCGTGCATCCGAGCTGGCGCCGGCAGGGCATTGGTCAGGCCTTGGTCTTGGCTGCCCTTGAACATTGGCGGTGCTGTGGGGCAGAGCAGGTGGGTTTGGAGGTGCGGGCGGGCAATACCGCAGCCCTGACCTTATACTCGCGGTGTGGCTTTGAGGCGGCGGGCCGTCGCTGCGGCTACTATACTGATCCCCATGAAGATGCCGTGGTGCTCGTGTGCACGCTGGCTGGTCGTTGCCAGGAACCAAAAAATGGCTAAGATGGAGCCCAGTTTGGGTCTTTATGTAGAAGAGAGGAGGACATCACTATGCACGCGGTGCGACAGGGTCTGTGGATAGCGTTGGGTTGGATGTGGATAGCAGTGGCCGCCTGGGCCGCCGAGGTGCCGGATTTTGTGAAGTTGGCAGAAAAGGCTGGCCCGGGGGTGGTGAACATCAGCACCCTCAAGGTCGTGGAAAATCCCATGGGGCAGCTGTTGCGCCGCTTGCCTCGCGGGCCGCAAGGTGATCCCTTTCAAGATTTTTTCGATCAATTTGAACGGTTTTTTGGGGATCAGATGCCCAACCGGGAGCAGCGCTCATTGGGATCGGGGTTCATCATCTCCTCGGATGGCTTTATTGTCACCAACAACCACGTGGTGGATGGCGCGGACAAGATCAAGGTCAATATCCAGCGTCAGGGAGGCAAGGAGGTGAGCTACGATGCCGAGATCATTGGCACGGATCCGGAGACGGATTTGGCGCTCATCAAGATCGAGGCCCGTGAGTCGCTGCCGACCCTCGAATTTGGCGATTCCGATCAGCTGCGGGTAGGTGAATGGGTCATGGCCATTGGCAACCCCTTTGGCCTGGACCACACGGTGACGGCTGGGATTGTCAGCGCCAAGGGGCGCAACATCGGCTCTGGACCCTATGACAGTTTCATTCAGACCGACGCGTCCATCAATCCCGGCAATAGTGGTGGCCCGCTCATCAACGCCCAAGGCAAGGTCATCGGCATCAACACGGCAATTATTGCCTCTGGACAGGGCATTGGGTTCGCCATTCCAAGCAACCTCGCACGGCAGGTCATCGACCAGCTGCGGCAGTATAAGACCGTCCGTCGGGGCTGGTTGGGGGTGTCTATTCAGGACGTAGATGAAAAGACGGCCCAGGCCCTGGGTCTTACCAAGGCCTCTGGGGCGCTGGTGGCCTCGGTGACGCCTGGAGACCCGGCGGACAAGGCCGGGATTCGGCCAGGCGACGTCATCATTGCCCTTGATGGGGTACCGGTGGAGAGTTCTTCGGACCTCACTCGCCGCATTGGCGCCATGCGCCCAGGGGATCGGGTGGAAGTCTCGGTGTGGCGCAAGGGCAAGGTGGAGAAGCTGTCTCTGACATTGGAAGAGCGAACGGCCCGTCGTTTGGCGGCACGGGAGAGTGGGGCCGTGGAGGAGACGCTAGGGCTCAAGGTGCGGCCAATCACCCCACGGGAGGCCAGGGCCATGGGTGTGGAAGGGGGCCTGATGGTGGAGGAGGTTGCCCAGGGGTCGCGCGCGGCCCGCAATGGTATTCGCCGTGGGGATGTGGTGCTGGAGGCCAATGGTCAGGCCTTGAGTGCGGTGGAGGATCTTGCCGCCGTGGTAACGGCGCAAGCTCAGGAAAATGGGCTGCTCATGCTCCTTGTCCAACGGGGCCGTCGGACGATGCTCCATACCATTCCCCTGTCCTAAGGATATGCCAAGCGTCACGCTACGGGCCGGGTGTAAGGTCAATCTTTATCTGCGCATTACAGGCAAGCGGCCCGATGGCCTCCACACCATGGAGAGCCTTTTCTACCCGATGCCTGTGCCCGCGGACACCCTGCAGCTTACGCCGCATCCAGAGCCAGGGATTCGCGTGTCTTGCCGTTTGCCCTATCTTCGGGGGGAGACCAACATCCTGGTGAAGGCCTATCGGGCGTATGCCGCAGCCGCAAGGGTGGCCGTGCCTGGGGTGGACATCCACTTGGTCAAACGCATTCCTGTGGGGGCGGGCCTAGGCGGAGGGAGCAGCGATGCCGCGGCCCTTTTGCGCTGGTTGGAGGGGGAGGCCGGCGCGCTGGGTGAGAAAGACTTGCGTGCCGTGGCCGCCCAGGTGGGGGCGGATGTGCCGTTTTTTCTTCTTGGATCGCCTGCATGGGTGACCGGGATAGGCGAGGAACTCACTCCAGTGTCCATTGATTTTGGGCAGTATGTCCAGGTGATTGTGAGCCCTCGGGTGCGGGTGAGTACGGCTTGGGCCTACCAATGCTGGGATGAAGCTGCCTTGACACTGGCAGAGGCTCCGGCTAAAGAGGGCGCCTTCGCCACGCCACCCGTTTTCTGGAATGACTTTGAATCCGTGGTGGTGGACCGTTTCCCGGTCATCGGTCAGATCAAAGAGGCATTGCTGGGGGCAGGTGCGCTCGCTTGTGTCATGAGCGGTTCGGGCTCCAATCTTTTTGCCCTCTTTCCCTCCCAGGCAGTCAGCCGAGCGGCGCGGCAGGCCGTGGAGCGATGGCGGGTGGGCTGGCACGAGGTCGGGGGGGCGGTGGCGTAAGCACAACATGCTGGGGTGTCGCCAAGCTGGCAAGGCAACGGGTTTTGGGTCCGTCATTCGGAGGTTCGAATCCTCCCGCCCCAGCCAATGTAGGAACGGCTACTACGCTGCTATACCGCCTGACATTCTTCTACAGGAATCGATGATATGCCCCATCGAGGTGAACTCAAAATCCTCACCGGCACGGCCAATCCGGCTTTGGCAGAAAAGATTTGCGATCACTTGGGCTGTAAGCTCTCGCCTGCCCTGGTGACCACCTTCAGTGACGGTGAGATACGGGTGGAGATCAGCGACAACGTGCGCGGGGATGACGTCTACGTTGTCCAGCCGACCTGTTCGCCGGTGAACCACAACCTCATGGAACTTTGCCTGATGCTGGATGCCTTGAAGCGGGCCAGTGCCAGTCGGGTTACAGCTGTTATTCCGTATTTCGGCTATGCCCGTCAGGATCGGAAGGTCGTGCCGCGGGTACCCATCAGTGCCAAAATGGTAGCGGATTTCATTTCTGTTGCCGGGGTGCATCGGGTCCTGACGGTGGACCTCCACTCGGGACAAATTCAGGGCTTTTTTGATTGTCCGGTGGACAATCTCTATGCGGCGCAGGTCTTGCTCGACACCTTGCGCGGTCTGGGGTCCAATTTGGTGATCGTCTCTCCTGATGCTGGTGGTACGGAGCGGGCGCGTTCTTATGCGAAGCGCCTGGGTGTAGGGCTCGCCATTGTGGACAAGCGTCGTGAGAGTCCTAACCAAGCTCATGCCATGCAGGTGATTGGCGATGTCAAAGGCAAGATTGCCGTGGTGCTTGACGACATGATCGATACGGCCGGGACCATGACCGAAGCAGGGAATCTCCTTGCCGCAGAAGGGGCCGAAGACGTAGTGGCTTGTGCCACGCATCCCGTTCTCTCTGGGCCGGCTGTGGAACGCTTGCTCTTGTCAGCGTTTTCTAAAATTATCGTTACGGACACTATTCCTCTTAATCCCCAGGCCGCGGGCAGCGATAAGTTTGTCGTGGTTTCGGTGGGCAGCCTCTTGGCGAAAGCCATCCACAACATCCATTCCGAGTCGTCGGTGAGCGTGCTTTTCCGGTGAGTTTGGGGTTGAGTGGCAATTCAAGGAGAAACAGAATGTCAGAACTCATGCGTTTGCAGGTGGCCCGTCGGACCGAGTTTGGCAAAGGGCCGTGCGCACGGCTGCGCGCTCAGGGCGCGGTGCCGGGAGTCATGTATGCTGTCGGGGAGAACATCCCTGTTACCGTGGATGCCAAGGCCTTGGCCAAGGCCTTTGAGGCGGTACGGTATTCGAAGCCGCTCGCCGTGTCTTTTGATGACGGGGTTGAGCGGGTAGTGCTCATCAAGGAGCTGCGGCACCACCCCTTTAAGCGGAGCTACCTCCATGTGGATTTTTGGGGGATTGATTTGGATAAACCCGTGGACGTCACCGTGCCGTTGGTGGTGACCGGGCGCGCCAAGGGCGTGGTCATGGGGGGCAAACTCGCGGTGTACCGTGAGCAAGTGACCGTGCGCTGTCTGCCGCATCGTATTCCTGATGCCATTACCATCGACATTACTCCCATGAATATCGGGGATAAAATCATGATCGATGCCCTGCCTGTCCCGGAAGGGGTTGAGGTGCTCTTCGATCGGTCGTTTGCCGTGTTGGCCATCACCGGTGGCCGCGGGGCACAAGAAGAAACGGCGGCGTAGTTCGTTCTTCTGCTTTTGTGCATGGCGCTCTCCAGCCTCATTGCGGGCCTTGGCAATCCCGGGGCCCGGTATGCCGCTACCCGTCACAATTTTGGTTTTTTGGTGGTGGATGCGCTGGTGGCGTACTGGCAGCGGTCCCCGTCGGTGACCGGGACCTTTCGGGATGGTCAGCTGGCCGAGGCCTGGGAGTTTATCGAGGAATTTGGCCAGCGGCGATGGTTGGTACTCAAGCCGCTGACCTTCATGAATTTAAGTGGCAAGGCCCTGGTGCGGCCTGTACAAAAGTATGGGCTTCTTCCTTCCCAGGTCCTCGTGATCCATGATGAGCTCGATTTGCCCCTTGGCACAGTTCGTTTCAAGGTCGGTGGAGGGCTCGCTGGACACAATGGACTTAAGTCGGTGGCCGAGGCCTTAGGCAGTCGCGATTTCGTGCGCCTGCGCCTGGGCATTGGCCGCCCGCCAGCAGGGGTGCCTGGGGCTGAATATGTCCTCCAACCGTTTGCGGTACAGGAAAAGCCCCTTGTCCAAGAGGCTGTGGCCGTGGCTCGGGACGCTGTGCTCCAGTATTGGGAGCAAGGCGTGGAGGCAGCTGTCCAATGGTTACATCGTCGTCGCTGAAGGTGGACGCCGTGGTGGGTTTTGGGTACATCCCCTGCCAAGAGCAACTACCCAGAAGCCATCCCATGTGTGGAGGTGTGTGTGTTTGGCGTTGGAGAACTCGTCGTGTATCCCGCCCAGGGAGTTGGCCGGGTGGAGCGCATCGAAACACAGGAGATCGGTGGTATTCCCACGGAGCTCATTATCGTGCGCATTTTGAGTAACAACGTCACCCTGATGGTGCCGGTGAAAAACGCGGCCAATGTGGGGTTGCGGGAGGTCTATGCCGCCGACCAGGCGCAAGCCATTCTCGATTTTCTCCGAGACCGTTCGGACTTTACCGGATATACAGGGCAGAATTGGAACCGTCGCTACCGGGAGTATTCGGAGAAGCTCAAAAGCAGTGCGCTGCGCGATGTGGCCTACGTCCTGAAGGAGCTTATCCTCATCAGCAAAGATAAGGACCTCTCCTTTGGAGAGCGGCGGCTTTTGGAGCAGGCTATGAATCTCGTCTCTCTGGAATTGGCCTTTGCCCTGGGCAAAGAGCAAACGGAAATCAAACGCACCATCGAAGGATTGTTTGCTGATATCCTGCAGGCTGGCAAAGAGGGGCAGGCGGAAGACGACGAGCCTGCCGAATAACCAAGACCTTCCTCCCCTTTTTCTCCACCTTGTCTCGAAAACGTTCCCAACACCATGCGGATGGCCAGGCGCCCCAAAAGGGGCGCCGTATGGCGCATGAGGCAACTATGAACCTCTCTGAACTCAAGACCAAATCCATGGCGGAGCTGGCGGAGATCGCGCGCCAGTATGACATCGACAACATCGGCGGCATGCGCAAGCAAGAGCTCATCTTCGCCATCCTTCAGGCCTGTTGTGCCCAGAATGGGGCTATCTTCAGCGAAGGGGTGCTCGAGATTTTGCCCGAAGGGTACGGCTTCCTGCGTTCGCCCATGTACAGCTACATGCCTGGCCCGGATGACATCTATGTTTCGCCATCGCAGATCCGCCGTCTTGGTCTGCGCACTGGCGATGTTGTCTCGGGCCAAATCCGCCAACCCAAGGACGGGGAGAAATATTTTGCCTTGCTCAAGGCCAAGGAAATCTGCTTTCGGCCTCCGGAAGAAACAAAAAAGGTCGTCCTCTTCGATAACCTCAAGCCCATCTATCCCAACCAACAGTTTCGTTTAGAAAATGGCGATAAAAACTACTCCACCCGCATCCTCGACCTCATGACCCCCATCGGCAAAGGCCAGCGTGGTCTTATCGTGGCCCCGCCGCGCACGGGCAAAACCATGCTCCTGCAGGCCATTGCCAACGCCATCAGCGCCAACCATCCGGAAGTCTATCTCATTGTCCTCCTCATTGACGAGCGACCGGAAGAAGTGACCGACATGGAGCGGACCGTGCGCGGGGAAGTCATCAGCTCCACCTTTGATGAGCCGCCGCAGCGCCATGTCCAGGTAGCAGAGATGGTCATCGAGAAGGCCAAACGCCTGGTGGAGCGCAAGTTCGATGTCGTTATCTTGCTCGACTCCATCACCCGCCTTGGCCGGGCGTATAACACCATTACACCATCTTCCGGACGGGTGCTCTCCGGAGGGCTTGAGGCCAATGCCCTGCAGCGCCCTAAGCGCTTCTTTGGTGCTGCGCGCAACCTCGAGGAGGGTGGCAGTCTGACGATTATTTCTACGGCCCTCATCGATACGGGCTCCCGTATGGACGAGGTCATCTTCGAGGAGTTCAAAGGTACCGGGAATGCCGATATCTATCTCGATCGGCATTTGGCGGACAAACGCATTTTCCCGGCCATTGACCTCAACCGTTCCGGGACCCGAAAGGAAGATTTGCTCCTTCCTCCGGATGTGCTCAACAAGGTGTGGATCCTGCGCCGAGTGCTGGCGCCCATGAACTCGGTGGACAGCATGACCTTTCTCCTCGATAAAATGCGTGGCACCAAGAGCAACAAAGAGTTCCTCGATGCCATGAACTCATAACTCCTTGGGAGGCCTTCGTCGTGCAACTGGCTGTCTATCCTGCAGATACAGAAAATGATGCCTGGCTCGAATTGTTGTCCATTACGCCTTCTCCTGGGCTGTTGGATCGTATTGGGGACTTTCTTGAGGAGTACCTTCGGGCGCACCAGCTTTCGGCCTATGTGCTCGGTTTGTCCGGTGGGGTTGATTCTTCCTTTCTCGCGGCCTTGTTGTGGTGGCGGCGGATCCCCTACCACGGGTTTTGCCTGCCCATTGTTTCCAATACCCCCGCCGAGATACAACGCGCTCGGGCTGTGGCCGAGGCCTATTGCTGGCCGCCGCGGACCACGGAGGAAATGGTCTTCGATCTCTCGGCGCAGTATGAGGCCATCTCTGCGGCCTTTGGCGCACGCCTTGGCCGTACGACGCCCTTGGCCGAGGGTAATCTCAAGGCCCGCATCCGCATGCTTTTTCTCTACCATGTGGCCCAGCTTGTCGGAGGCTGCGTCCTTTCCACAGATCAGCTCGATGAGCTCCTCACCGGCTTTTGGACCCTCCATGGCGATGTGGGCGATGTGAGTCCCATCCAGCTTCTTCCAAAGAGCGTGGAGTACGCCCTGGCGGAAATGCTCTGCGCCCATCTGGACGACCCCGACCCTCTGCAGGAGGCTATAGCTGCTGTTCCGACGGATGGTCTTGGTATCTCGGCCTCGGATTTAGACCAGCTTGGCGTTTCTTCCTATGCAGAAGTAGAGCGTCTCTTTGTGGAGTATTTTACCTTGCGTCGGGAGGCTGCCCGTCATGGCCTTGATGCTATGGGTCAGGCACGTCTTGCCGAACTTGAGGCCTGTGGTCCGGTGCGCCGTTTTCTTGCTTCGGGACACAAGCGTCGGGGGCCAGCCCTTCTGGACCCACGGGGATAGCCATGCTGTGGAGGCTGCTGACGTGGCTCCTCGTTGTGACACTGCTGGCCGCGCCGGCGGGTGCTGGTTTTGGTCAATTCACAGTACGCGATGAGCTCGAGCTCGCCCGGAAATTCGAGCTAGTCCTCCAATCGCGTTTCCGCCCTCTTCGCGACACGGTCGTTTTGGACTACGTGCAGGGGCTGGCGGATCGACTCCTTGCCGTCATGCCCCCCCAGCCCTTTCCGGTGCGGATAACCGTGGTGGAGCATCCCGCGCTTAACGCCTTTGCCTCGGCAGGCGGTCGGGTGACGGTGTTTACAGGCCTTATCAACCATCTGGAGTCTGAAGACGAACTCGCGAGCATCTTGGCCCATGAGCTGGCCCATGTGGCGGAGCGTCACGTGGCCCAAGGGATTGAGCGCAGCCAATACATCAACATTGGCACGATCCTCGGGATGCTCGTAGGCGCTCTTGTGGGGGCTGGCGGAAGATCCGGGACCGGGGAGGCCCTCATGCTCGGTTCTGCCGCCGGGGCGTCGGCCTTGGCCTTCAAGTACACCCGGGAGAACGAGCATGCGGCGGATCAGCTTGGTTTTGCGACGCTCGTGGAGGCCGGTTTTGAGCCAGCCGCGATGCCGCGGGCCTTTGCCCGCATGCGTCGCCTCCAATGGCTTGGGGGCGGTGGGGGGGCACCCTCGTATCTTTCGACTCATCCGGCTTTGGAAGAACGCACCGTGGCCCTGGAGGAGCGCGTTGCTCGTTTGCCTGCGGAGCGCCGCCAGCAAAAGAGTGCGGGCGGTTCCTTTGCCCTTGTGCAGACCCTGGTGCGCGCCCTATCCCTCCCCCCGGAAGGGGTTGAGGCAACCCTGCGGCCCCTTGAAGGGGCGCAGCCTTGTTTGGCGGCCTTGGGGATGGGGATCGCTGCCGCGAGACGGCATCAGGGGAGAGAAGCCGAGGCCGCCCTCGCTCGGGCCAGCCAGTGCCCGCAAACAGCGGAGGTGGCGGCCCGCGAACTGGGTCGACTCTTCTTGAGCCTTGGGCGTGTGCCGGAGGCCCTCCAACACGCGCGAGCCGCAGCCACCCACATGCCGCAGGACGCCACAACGCAGGTCCTGTTGGCCGAGGTTCATATGGAGCTCGGGGATGGGGCCGGAGCGCTTCAGTACCTGCGAGTAGCGCTGGAGCGTTTTCCTCGCGATGGGGAACTGTGGCAGCTGGCTGGTCGTGCCCATGCGGCCCAGGGTGAGGAGAGCGCGGCGCATCTGGCGTTTGCCCGTTCGTTTGCCTGTGACCGCCGCTGGGACAAGTATGTCTGGCACCGGGATCGGGCGGCGTCTTTGGCGCGCACCTCGGCAGAGCGCGAGGCCGTGGCGCGTCTTGAGACTGAGGTGGAGGAGTTGCGCGGCCTGTTGCGCCAGCTGGGAGCGGTGTAGCCAGAGGCAGAAGGCTTGTGCGTTCTGGTTTGGAGGTGGGCCTCGGGTCTATCTTCGAGCATCCCTCTGGCGGGCAGAAGGCTTGTGCGTTCTCTTGTGTTTTGGAGGTGGGGCGGCTACAGGCCACCCGCTACAACATTATCTTTTGGAAAGGAGCTTGTGCATGTTTCCAACCCTTGCCCATGCCATGGGAGACGTTGCTGGTCAGGCTGGTGGCCAGCCGAATCCGATTATGTCGTTTGTGCCGCTCATCCTCATGTTTGTGATCTTCTATTTCTTGCTCATCCGGCCGCAGCAGAAAAAACAGAAGGAACACCGCACTATGCTGGAGAATCTAAAGCGCGGGGATCGCATCGTCACCTCCGGCGGTCTCTATGGCCGGATCCTCGAGGTGCGCGACGATACCCTCACCGTTGAGCTTGCCAAGGGCGTCGAGGTGCAGCTTGTACGGGGCTCGGTAGCTGCGGTGTTGACGAAGGACCAAGCTGCTCCCAAGGACGGCGCGGCGTAAAGTTGAACACGTCTAGCCCCAAAGACAGCGGGGCGGATTGAGGATTGGTATGCATTCCATTCGTTGGCGATGGGGGCTCATTGCAGCCGTGCTGCTGGGGGCCTTCCTTTTTGTGCTGCCCTCCATCCCAGTGGTGCAGCATTCGTTCTTGGGGCACATCCTTCCCGATGCACGCATCAATCTGGGTCTCGATTTGCGCGGCGGCATCCACCTGACGGTGGAAGTGGACCTGGAAGCAGCGGTACGCCATGCCCTGGGCTTGGCGGGTCAAGAGATCCGCAGCGAGGCTCGGGACAAGGGGATCACCGTGCTCAAGCCGCGGCTCACCCCAGGAGGGTGGCTGGAGTGCACCCTGCTTGGGGGCGAGCGGGAGGGAGAATTGGATGAGCTTTTGCAAAAGCGTTTCGCCTCTCTTCAGGTGGAGCGCAAAGAACCGGTCGATGGCGGGATACGCTACCTCCTTCGGCTGACAGAGAGTGCCCGCAAGCAGATCCATGACCTGACCGTAGACCAAGCCGTGAAGACCATCCGCAACCGGGTGGATGCCTTTGGGGTGGCCGAGCCGGATATTCGCAAGCAAAGCGGAGGGCGTATCCAGATTCAATTGCCCGGCCTGGAGGATACTGCCCGGGCCGTAGCCCTCATTGGCCGCACGGCCCACCTGGAGTTTCGCCTCGTGGATGAGTCCGCCGATCCCCAGGCGGCTGTGCGTGGGGTGGTGCCCCCTGAGAGCGAACTGCTGTGGCTTGTCCACCGCGGCCCTGATGGGAGTGAGACCAAGACCCCCATCGTGCTGCGGCGGGAAACCGCCCTGACCGGCGAGTACATCACCGATGCCTCGGTGCAATTCGATTCCTTCGGTCACCCTTACGTGGCCATGACCTTCAACACCCGTGGGGCGCGCCTCTTTGAGGAGCTTACTGCGGCCAATGTCAAGAAACGTATGGCCATTGTCCTTGATGGTACGGTGCATTCGGCGCCGGTCATTCAGGAGCGCATTGCCGGCGGTCGGGCCTCCATCACTGGTCAGTTCACTTCTCAAGAAGCCCATGACCTGGCGGTTGTGCTGCGGGCGGGCGCCCTTCCGGCCCCGGTGCGGGTCTTGGAGGAGCGCACCGTGGGACCGTCTTTGGGGCAGGAGTCCATCGAGAAGGGGATCGTGGCCGCCCTTGTTGGCGGTGGGCTGCTCGTGCTTTTCATGGTTGTCTACTATGGGTGGAGTGGGGTGATCGCCAATGTGGCGCTTTTCCTCAATTTAGTGCTCATCTTGGCGGGTTTGGCCCTTTTTGGAGCGACCCTCACCCTGCCGGGTATTGCCGGGATCATCCTCACCCTGGGTATGGCCGTGGACGCCAACGTGCTCATCTTTGAGCGTATTCGCGAAGAGCTGCGCCGCGGGCTTTCCCCCATGGCCGCGGTGGAGGAAGGTTTTTCCCGTGCTACCTTGACGATTGTGGATGCTAACCTGACGACAATCATCGCCGCGGCCATCCTCTACCAATTTGGGACCGGACCGGTGCGTGGGTTTGCTGTCACATTGAGCCTTGGTATTGTCGCCTCCATGTTCACGGCCATTATCGTCGCGCGTGGTATTTTTGACCTGTGGCTGCACCGTCGCACGCCCGGGGCGGTACTCAGTATCTAGGGAGGGGTTGTGGCGCTGTCGTTTTTCAAGACCCAAACTCGATTTGATTTCATTGGCAACCGCCGCAAGGCCTACCTCCTTTCAGCCCTGCTCCTGCTGGTGGGCTTTGTCTCGCTCGTGGTCCAGGGAGGGCCGCGCTATGGGATCGACTTTGTGGGTGGTATGGTGGTGCAGGCCAAGTCAGCGGTGAAGATGCCTGCCCGGCAGGTGGAGCAGGCGGTGGTCAGTGCCGGGCTTTCTGGCGCAGTGGTGCAGGAATTTGGGGCCGCGGATGACAACGAGGTTCTTGTCCGCGTGGCCGTTGCCGAGGAAGCGGCTCCCGCAGCTCGGGAGGCCATTGTTCGGGCATTGGCAGCCATCCCGGAGGCCCGTTTCGAGGTGCAGCGGGTGGACATGGTGGGGGCCAAGGTGAGCGCGGATCTGCGGGCCCAGGCCTTGGAGGCCCTTTTCTATGCCGTGTTGCTCATTTCTATCTACATTTCTGGTCGCTTTGAGCATAAATGGATGATCGCCGCCTTCATGGCCGCCTGTCTTGGGGCGGCGGTCTATGGCCTTGGGCTTTTGGACGTCTCCAAGGAGACGCTGGTCTTGGCCGCCTTGGCCGTGACCTTGGTCGTATGCTGGAAATTGCAACTCCTCTACGCCCTGGGGGCCACGGTGGCCCTCGTGCATGACACCCTTATTACCGTGGGGGTGTTCTCGGTGCTCGGCAAAGACATTGACCTCTCCATTGTGGCCGCCTTGCTCACCATTATCGGCTATTCCCTCAACGACACCATCATCGTCTTTGACCGGATCCGCGAGAACCTACGCGCCAAGGTCGCGCCAACGCTGCCGGCAGTCATCAACCTCTCCATCAACCAGACCTTGTCGCGCACGGTCCTAACCTCAGGGACGACATTGCTCGTCATCTTCTGTCTGCTCCTCTTTGGGGGCGGGGTTATCCATGATTTTGCCTTTGCTCTGCTCGTGGGCATTGGTGTGGGGACGTATTCATCCATCTTTGTGGCTGCTCCTATCCTCTTGGAGTTTGGCCCAGGGATGCCGTCCGATGGCGATGCCGCGCTCGTCCAGCCTCGGGGGGCGGTGGTGTGAAGTCAAAGGAGGGGAGGGTGTCCTAACCAAGGTTTTTCCCCGAAGTCCCTTTCGCTCTCGGCGGCCGCTAGGGTGCAGGGTTTTGGCGGCAGAAACGTTGTTTTTTCCATCAGCGCGGGTCATGCCGCGCTGATGGCGGTGGTAGGAGGGATCCATGGCGGTTCGTTTTGGGACAAGTGGCGTGCGGGGATTGGTGGCGGAACTGACACGAGACGTATGCCAGGGGTACGTGCGCGCCTTTGCCCGGCATCTTGTTCCTTCGGGCGTGGCTGTCCTGCTTGGCATGGACCTGCGGCCTTCGAGCCCAGCCATTGCGCGCTTCTGCTTCGAGGCCTTGCGGGCGGAGGACCGTGTGGTCGTCTTTGCCGGGGTGTTACCGACGCCGGCCCTGGCCTATTTTGCTCAGGAACGGGGGATGGCCGCGGTCATGGTGACAGGCAGCCATATTCCTTTCGATCGCAACGGCATCAAATTCTACACCCCAGCTGGTGAGATCACAAAGAGCGAGGAGGCCCTCATCAGTGCCCATGTGGGGGACGCTGGGCCGACCCCGGCCGCGGCGCTGCCTTCGCCCCAGTCCGAGGCCCTAGAGGTCTACCGGCAGCGGGCTGTCGCCGCCTTTGGACGGGGCGGCCTGCGTGGCTGGCGGGTAGGAGTGTATGAGCATTCCAGCGCGGCGCGCGATGTCCTGGGCCAGATATTGCGCGACCTTGGGGCTGAGGTGGTCTCCTTTGGCCGTACCGATGCGTTCGTGGCCCTTGATACCGAGGCCCTCTCCCCCGAGGATCATGCCCTGGCCCGCCAGGCCGTGGCCGATGGTGGGCTCCATGCCCTCATCACCACCGATGGGGATGGCGACCGTCCCATGCTCGCCGACGAGACCGGGGTGTGGTGGCGCGGGGATGTCCTTGGCTTGGCTGCGGCCTCGGCCTTGGGCGTTGCCTGCCTGGCGGTGCCGGTGTCGTGCACGACAGCCATTGAACGCAGTGGCCTATTTGCCCGGGTGGAACGCACCCGCATTGGTTCGCCGTATGTGGTGGCTGCCATGGCGGAACTCTTGGCATCCTGTCCTGGGCCGGTGGCAGGATTTGAAGCCAATGGCGGCTTTCTCTTGGCAAGCGATGTGGAGCTGGAGGGCCAGCTCGTGCGGCGCCTGCCGACGCGGGATGCGGCCTTGCCGCTGCTCGCAGTACTGCATCAGGCAGCCCGATCGGGGATGCGGCTCTCCGCCCTGCGAGAGGCCTTGCCCCAACGACCGACGGCGAGCCAGCGGCTTACCGATGTCCCTCTGGCTCCGAGCCAGCGGCTCTTGGGCCTCCTTGACGAAGATGCCACCGTGCGCCGGGAGATCCTTGCCGCTGCTGGGGGAGCGCCCACCCATCTCGATCGCACCGATGGCCTGCGCTGGACCTTTGCCAGCGGCGAGGTCATCCACCTGCGGCCGTCGGGCAATGCCCCGGAGCTGCGCTGCTACAGCGAGGCCGCTGACCCGGCCCGGGCAGAGTTTCTTGTGGCCAAGACCCTCGCGGCGGTTGGGCGTTGGCTGGCGCAGGCTCGGCAGGAGGAACGCTGATGGAAGGGAGGACTTGTCTTGACGCCGTTACCGAGCTTTTGGCGCTGCGTGCTGTGTTTGACTGTTTGCCCCAGCATGTGGCGGTGCTCGATAGTGCGGGTGTTGTTCTGGACGTCAATGCCACATGGCGCCGTTTCGTGGCGGACAATGGCGGGAACCCAGATGCCATTGTGGGGGCCAATTATCTGGCCGTGTGCGCGGCGGCGCAGGGAGGATCCTCTCAGGAGGCGGAGCGTGTGCGGCAGGGGCTGCAGGAAGTACTTACTGGCTCCCTGCCAGGCTTTGAACTGGAGTACCCCTGCCATTCGCCGACAGAAAAACGCTGGTTTTTACTCCAGGCCCGGCCATGGGTGGTCGATGGCCGTATTGGTGGGGCTGTGGTCTCTCATATTCCTATAACACAGCGAAAATTGGCAGAGCTAGTATTGCAACAGTATGAACGTGCAGTGCTATCTTCGCCTAATTTGATTAGTATAGTCAATAGAGAATATACATATGTGCTCGTCAATGACACGTATCTTCGCTATCATTCCCGCCGTCGTGAGGATATCGAAGGGCATCGGATTGCTGATGTTATGGGGAATGACGCTTTTCTCCGTTACGTGAAACCGCACTTAGATCGGTGTTTTGCGGGTGAGACGATCAGCTACGAGGCCTGGTTCCAGATGGCGGGTATGGGGCGGCGATGTATGGCGGTCACGTATTACCCGAGTCAGGAACGCGATGGGACGATTTCTGGTGCGGTTGTTTCGGCTCGCGATGTTACCGAACGTCGTCTTTTGGAGGAGGAGATACATCGCACCGCCAAATTGCTGGCCGAGGCCCAGCGCCTCGCCCATGTGGGCAGTTTTGAGCGCGACCTGGTGGAGGGTCGGGACATTTGGTCCGAAGAGCTCTTTCGCATTTTGGGCTACGAGCCAGCGGCAATCGCTGCGGATTTCGAGCGTTTTGTGGAGCATCTCTATCCCGATGACCGTGCCCGGTTTGTCAGTGGGTTTGCCGAGGCTGCGACCAAAGCCGTCCCCTTGCGGCAGGAATTGCGTCTTCGGCGCAAAAATGGGGAAGAACGCTGGGTGGCTGTTGTCTGCTCGTTTGAGCGGGACGAAGAGGGGGTGATCTCGCGGGTCTATGGCAGTGTGGCGGACATGACCGAACGCCGTCTCGCCGAGCTGCGCTTAGAGGAGCTGGCGAAGACCGATGCCCTCACCGGGCTCATGAACCGCCGCAGTTTCTTTGAACGGCTCCATGCCGAGACGGCCCGGGCAGGACGTTTCTCCCGGCCTTTGGCCGTGGCCATGCTCGATGTGGATCATTTCAAGCATGTCAATGACACGTATGGCCATGCGGTGGGGGATATGGTGCTCCAACAGGTGGCTCGGATAATAGCCCAGAGTGTGCGCACCATGGACGGGGTCGGCCGTGTGGGTGGCGAGGAGTTCGCCGTCCTACTTCCAGAAACGGGTTCTGCTGCGGCGATGGGGGTGCTCGAACGCATCCGTCAGGCCGTGGCGGTCCACGAGATGGTGACGGAACACGGCCAGCGCGTGCAGGTGACCGTGAGTGCTGGGGTGGCGGTGTGGCAGGGCGAAGAAGACGGCGAGTCTATACTGCGCCGGGCAGACGCCGCGCTGTATGCTGCAAAGAGCGCTGGCAGAAATCGTGTCTTTGCGGATGAGACTGCCGCCACGGGGGTATTTACCCCGCGTGGTGGCAGTGAGTAATACGTTCATTTACTCCTGCTTTGAGGAGAGACTATTGGGGTGTATTCCCAGTAGCATTCTGCGGCGCGAACTCTTTTTCCATAGCAGAAGTGATTTCTTCCAATTGAGGAATGATTGTTTGTACATGGGACCGAGCAATAGAAAGGCTCTGCTGCATGAGCTCAGGCATTGAGTTTGTTAACTTTTTTCCTGCAGGAGATTTATAAAAATCGACAATGCTTTTGGTTTCAGCTTCAGTAAACGTATTTGTATAGAGATCGATATATTTGTCACGAATTTTATTCCAATCAAACTCCATATTGATTACTTTCTCAAATTTTTTATTATAGTGGTCTAATTTTGGACGATCTGCTTCAGCAACGCTAAGTTGGGCTTTGAATTGGGCAAAGATCATGCTCACTTGAGCCTTCATAGATTCAAGAATTTTGTCGCCTTCGGTAAGAGTAATCAACTCTTCTGCCAATTTACGATGTTTTTCTGAGGCCCCAAAGGCGAAATTACTGCTCAGAAACAAGACAGCCAGGACAATACACAGACGACGCATAGTAAGTGCTCCTTGTGGTGGGTTCTTGCCGCAGCGTGCGGGCAGGGGTTCTCCTAGTGCCGCTTGGCAGGGATGGCAACGAAAAAGCAGGGGGCAGCACTTGACGCCCTTGCTCACCCTGGTCAAGAGACGGCCTTCCTGCAGGAGGAGGCAGAGGATGGAGAAGAAATTTGCTGTTTCGGTCATGGGACACGATCGTCCGGGGATCCTTGCCGTTGTTGCCGAGACCCTTTTTGCCTTGGGATGTAACATCGAGGATGTGAGCCAAACTATCCTCCAAGGGGAGTTTGCGGCCATTATGATTGTCGCCCGGCCTGCGGGGCTTACGCTGGAGACTGCAGAGGCCGCCCTGCGAAGGGCGGTGGCCCCCATGGACCTGGGGGTGTTCGTGCGTCCGTTGGCAGGGGCATGGCAGCCTGCGGAGCTGGGAGAACCGTTTGTCCTAACCACCCGCGGCGTCGACCGCCCGGGCACCATCGCCGCAGTGACTCGGGCCATAGCAGATCTTGGCTGCAACGTGACCCAGTTCCGCGCTGTGCTCGTCCCGGGGACTGCTGCCGAAGAAATGGTGATGATCTTTGAAATTGACGTCCCCTACGGCGTGCACCACCGCACTGTGCGCGCCGCCGTTGCTGCGGCCTGCCAGCCTCTCGGTATGGAGGTGTCGTTGCAGCACCGGGACGTCTTTGAAAACATCCATCGCGTCTAGGAGCGCTCATGCTATCGGATCGTGAAGTGTTATCTACCCTCTCGATGGTGAAAAACGAGCACCTCGATGTGCGCACCGTGACCTTAGGCGTTAGTCTCTTGGATTGTGCTCATCGCGATGTGGGGGCGTTCGTGGAGGCAGTCCATCGCCGCATTGTCTCCCAGGCTCGGGATTTGGTGGCGGTCTGCGATGAGGTGGGAGATCGCTTTGGCATCCCGGTGGTCAATAAGCGCATCAGCGTCAGCCCGGTGGCTGTAGCGGCTGCGCCTTTGGATGCCGACGGCATGCTTGCCGTGGCCCATGCCTTGGATGCCGCGGCCCGCGAGGTCGGCGTGGATTTTATCGGTGGTTTTTCGGCCCTGGTGGAAAAAGGCATGGCCAAGGGGGATTTTGCCCTCATCGAGGCCATCCCTGAGGCCCTGGCGACGACCGAGCGCCTCTGCGCCTCGGTGAACGTGGCCACGACGCGAGCAGGGATCAACATGGACGCCGTGGCCCTCATGGGCCGTACGGTCAAGGCCACGGCCGCCGCTACCGCCCACCGTGATGGCTTGGGGTGCGCCAAACTCGTGGTCTTTGCCAATATCCCGGAGGATGTCCCGTTTATGGCGGGTGCTTACCTTGGTATTGGCGAGCCGAGTTCAGTCATCAATGTGGGCGTAAGCGGCCCAGGGGTAGTGCGCAAGGCGGTTGACCGGGCAGTGGCAGAAAACCCGCAGATCCATCTCGGAGAGCTGGCGGAGGTCATCAAACGAACGGCCTTTAAAGTAACGCGGGTCGGAGAGATCATTGGCCGCGAGGTGGCCCGGCTGTTAGGGGTCGAGTTCGGTATTGTCGATCTGTCCTTGGCGCCGACTCCCAACGTGGGCGACAGTGTGGGGGAAATCTTCCAATCCCTTGGCCTGGGGGCGATTGGCATGCCCGGATCCACCGCGGCCCTCGCCATGCTCAACGACGCGGTGAAAAAAGGTGGGGCCTTTGCCAGCACTCGGGTGGGGGGGCTCAGTGGTGCCTTTATCCCGGTGAGCGAGGATGCGACCATTGCCGCGGCCGCAGCCCAGGGACTGCTCTCCTTGGCCAAACTCGAGGCCATGACGGCAGTCTGTTCGGTGGGGCTGGACATGGTGGCCTTGCCCGGGGAGACGAGCGCGGAGACGGTCGCTGCCATCATCGCCGACGAAATGGCCATTGGGGTCATCAATAAAAAGACGACCGCGGCCCGCCTCATCCCAGTCCCGGGCAAGGTGGCTGGCGAGCGGGCGGTGTTTGGTGGGCTTTTGGGTGAGGCAATCATCATCCCGGTGCACCCCAACCCCATCTGCGAGGCCTTTATCCGCCGCGGCGGCTTTATCCCGGCCCCGCTGCAGGCCCTCATCAACTAGGGTGGCTCGAACCCCTGCCTGCGCCGCGCCAGAAGGGAGGCAAGGCCTTCACGGAATACCCCCCTGGCCCTGACAATCATGCCA
Source organism: uncultured Desulfomicrobiaceae bacterium (assembly GCA_937989665.1). Classification (GTDB taxonomy): domain Bacteria; phylum Desulfobacterota; class Desulfovibrionia; order Desulfovibrionales; family Desulfomicrobiaceae; genus Thermodesulfomicrobium. The sequence continues at coordinate 32,018 of CALKRN010000004.1, forward strand.
GACTGCACCTGGTCGTGCTAGAAGGGGGGGTACGGCCTTCACGGGAGACTCCGCCGCTTCTCGAGCGCCGCGACAAGCCGGTCTTCTTCTTCAAGCCCAGTTCGGTCTCCGCAGCGGGAGTCGCGCCTCGAGCGTCCCCGAGGGGAGGGAGGCCGGGCCAGTGTAGAGGACACCCTCTTGACGCGCCAGCGCAAGGCGGGGCAGGCAAAAAAGCGAGGACCGAAGCGCGCAGACCGTGGCAATCCCGGCCCTTGTGCCAAGGCGCCGCTGCTGCCTTGGCGACTGCACCAAGGCTGTGAGGAGAGAACCACGGCCCTCGCCTCGGGAGGAGGCCAACGCGACCTCACGAACACCATCAAGGTGGCCCTGTCCGCCGACGGCACGACGGCCATTGGAAAGAGGCCAACGCGACCTTACGAACACCATCCAGTGCCTGGGCCAGGGGAGGCCCACGGCCCTTGTTTCCGAAAGGATGCCCCAGGAGGACATCATGCTTCGTGACGATACAATTATGACCATGGCCGTGGCGGCATTCCTTGTCGCCATGGTTCTCTTTTACGCCGTGCACCGCCGCATGGAGGGGATTGCCGCTGATGTGGCGTCGTTGCGTGTCCTCTCCTCCCAGGTCACCCAGTTGGAGGACCGTGCCCTGGGGGTGGAGCGCTTGGCCACCGAGCTTGCGAGCCTGCCACGTAAGACGACCACCATGGCCGCTGCCACCCAGGTGGGGGCCATGGCCGCTGCGGCACAGGGCCTCCAGACAAAAGTGAGCCCAAGGCATCGGGATAAGCTGGAGGCCGTACGCCTGCTTTTGGAAGAACTCCACGACGACCTCCAAACTGCCCCCTGATGCCTGCTCTCCATTGGGACTGGCTGCTGACCACCGCCCGGCAGCGGCTGCACTGGGCTTGGGTGCAAGCTGGGCCACGAGTGGCTGTGTGCTGGACCGGAGGCAAAGACTCCACGGTACTTCTCCATTTGTGGTGTGCGACCCTGGCCGAAAAGGCGCCAGGGCTGCGCCCCCGGGCAATCGTCATCGATACGGGTTGGAAGTTCCCCGAGACCATCGCCTTGTGCCGTGAGCTCGCCTGGCAGTGGGATGTGGATCTCCACATCGTTTCCCCGCCGCAGGACTGCGGTGTCCCGGTGGCGGTGGACCCGGTGGCGTGCTGCCATGCCCGCAAGATCGTGCCGCTGCGCCGCGCCGTGGCGGACCTCGGCCTGGAGATCCTGATGGTCGGCGTGCGGGCAGACGAACACCCGGATCGCGCGGCGTCAGGATGGCAATGGCCGGTGGATGGTCATTGGCGTCTTGCCCCGCTTCTGGAGTGGCAGGAGCAGCACATTTGGACCTATCACGTCTGGGCGGCTATCCCGTGGTGCTCCCTCTATGACGACGGCTATCGTTCGTTGGGATGCATTCCGTGTACCCGCCGCACAAAAGCCCCTGGCGAGCGCGCCGGGCGGGATCCCCGCAAAGAGACGCACATGACGATGTTGCGCAGCTTGGGCTATTTTTGAGGGACGAGGCAAACGTTGCATGGCATCTCCAAAAGCCCGCTCCGCAGAGAGAGCGTTGAGGACAGCATGCTGCCGCATCCCGAAAAACGGCCCTTTCCGGAGAAAGGGCCGTTTGCTGTTGTCTTGGTAGCGAGGGAGGGACTTGAACCCCCGACTCTGCGGATATGAGCCGCATGCTCTGACCGACTGAGCTACCTCGCCGTTGGTGGAGAAGCGAAAGCCGCCATTAGTGGGCTTTATTGCGAAAGGCAAGATGTTTTTGGGGGTGGTGTCGGACAGGCATCCTCCAGCAGAACAAGCAAAAGGCCCTTACGAAGACAAACGCGGCGCAGCGTCTGATGGGGAGGTGGAGCAGGCATGAGGAGCGGTCCCGGTTCGGGAGGTGAGTGCAGGCCTTGGGTGATACTGCCGGCAAGTGGTTCGGCTGACAAGCCGGTATTGCAAGGAGAAAGGTCGGGTCTTCTCGGACAGGCAGCGCTGTCGGGTCACAGGTTTGTCTCGAACGGGGCTGTTGCCGAAAAAGCGGCAAGCAGCGATGTTACGAGGGGTGGCGGCCGCAGATGAGGTGCGCAATGGGCGCGAGGGTTTTTACTGCCTTGTCAGGCAGAGGCGGACGTGTCAGGAGCAGCGCTTCCTTCATTCTAACGCCGAGGAAGGATTGCGATGCCCTTGTCCTGGCTTGCCCCTGGCGCGTTGGTGCTTGCCATGCTCCTGTGGGGGAGCTCCTTTGTGGCCTTCAAGTATGCCGTGGGCTTTTTCCATCCTGCCGTGGTGGTATTTGCCCGCCTTCTGGTGGCCGCAGGCCTCTTTTTGGTGTTTCTTCCTTCGAGCCGTTCGATGCGCTTGGCTCGGCGCGACTGGGTACTGCTTCTCCTGATGGTGCTGTGCGAGCCATGCCTTTATTTTCTTTTGGAAGGCCTCGCTTTGCGTTTCACTTCCGCCGCCCAGGCAGGGATGGTATCAGCGGTCTTACCGGCACTTGTCGCCCTGGCCTCGCGCTGGGTGGGTGAGCGGCCTGGCCCGTGGGCCTGGCCTGGGCTTGGGGTGGCGATGGTGGGGGTTGCTTGGGTGAGCTGGCTTTCGCCGGCCACGGAGAGTGCGCCGAACCCTCTTTTGGGCAACATCTTGGAATTGCTCGCCATGGTGTGTGCCGCTGGCTACACACTTTGTCTTAAAGTCTTGTGCCGGCGCTATTCCCCGTGGCTGCTGACGGCTGCCCAGACCTTTGGGGGGCTCCTTTTTTTCGGTCTCGTCGTGGCCATGCCGTGGGTCCCCTGGCCGCAGACGATTCCCCTCGTCCCGTCCCTGGCCGTGGTCTATTTAGGCTTAGCGGTCTCGGTGGGTGCGTACGGGCTCTATAACTTCGGGGTGAGCCGTCTGCCGGCCTGGCAGGCAAGTGTTTATATCAATTTAATCCCGATCTTTGCCCTTCTCCTCGGCTGGGCCCTGCTCCACGAGCCCATCACCTGGGCCCATGGACTGGGCATGCTTCTTGTCTGTGGGGGGGTGGTCCTCGCCCAGCGAAGACCACCCTCTCGGTGGGTTTAGGCTACTCTCAAGGACACAAGGGGCTCCTCCCGCTCCACGCTGCCGCTTCGGCTCAAGATCACCCGGCGGGCAGGGAGATCCCGTCCGGCCTCGGCCAGGGCTTGGACCGTGAGTTGCGAGAGGCCGGCACAGCAGGGGACTTCCATTTCAAGAACCGTGACGTCGCGAATCCCAGCATGCCCCAGGATGCGGGCGAGCTTGGCGACAGTAGCGACCCGATCCTCGAATTTTGGGCAGGCGAGGGCCACGACTCGACCCGGAAGGAACTGACGGTGGAGAGTCGGGCAGGCGAGGGCAGCGCAGTCTGCAAGTAGAAGCAGGGACGCGCCCCAAAGGAACGGGGCCTCTTCTGGAAGAAGGCGTAGCTTGACCGGCCAATGGCCAAGGGCTGAGCCTGCCGGCAAGTGCTCAGCGGCAGGGTGGGCTCTGGGGGCAAGGACCATGGTCTGGGAACCGGGACACCCGCAGGGCAAAGGGGGTGCGGCCTGGGCGGCGTGGGCCAAGGCGGCTTGCTCGTCAAAGGGCTCGGCCTCTCGCTCGCTCAAGGTAAGCGCGCCCTCTGGACAATGGCCGAGGCAGGCCCCCAGACCGTCACACAAGCTCTCGCGCACGACACGCGCTTTGCCGTCCACAATCGCTAAGGCCCCTTCAGCGCAGTGGACAATACAGGCGCCGCAGCCCGTGCATTTGTCCTCATCGATATGGATAATTGGGCGAATGGGCATGATGACCTCCTTTATGGTATGTGCCTTTGGCCTAGGGGAGGAGGCGGGCACTGGCTTTGACGGAGGTCAAAACGCTAGGATCTGGCTCAAGAATTCCTGGGTGCGCGGATGCTTGGGCGCGGTGAAGAAGTGCTCAGGCGGACCTTCTTCGAGGATCGTCCCTTGGTCCATGAAAAGGACGCGGTCCGCGACCTCCCGGGCAAAGCCCATTTCGTGGGTGACCACCACCATGGTCATGCCCTCGCGGGAGAGGGTCTTCATGACATCGAGGACTTCGCCCACCATCTCGGGGTCAAGGGCTGAGGTGGGTTCGTCAAAAAGCATGATCTTGGGGTCCATGGCGAGGGATCGGGCAATGGCGACGCGCTGCTGCTGTCCGCCGGAAAGCTGCTCGGGACGTGCCTGGTATTTGTCGGCAATGCCGACCTTCTGCAGGAGCGCCATGGCCCGCTCCGCGGCCTGGGCGCGCGAGCGTTTGCGCACCGCCCGTTGGGCAAGGGTGAGGTTCTCGAGCACGGTCATGTGCGGGAAGAGATTGAAGGATTGGAAGACCATGCCCACTTCGGCGCGGATGGCGTTGATATCACAGCGAGGGTCGAGGATGTCGACGCCGTCAATGAGGATTGTCCCCTTCTCCGCATATTCTAGGCGGTTGAGGCAGCGCAGAAAGGTTGATTTTCCTGAACCAGAGGGGCCGATGACGACCACCGTCTCGCCAGCTTCGATATCCACGGAAACATCTCGGAGTGCCGGTATGGGTTGGGGAAGATAGAACGTTTTCGCAATGTTGCGCACCTGGATGATGGGCATGTCCCCTCCCTAGATAGCTTTACGCTCTAAATACTGAACGAATAATGAGAGCGTAAACGTCAGCACAAGATAGAGTATTGCGCAGACAATCCAGACTTCAAATGGTTGGAGTGAAGAAGAAACTACTTCTCGAGATGCTTTGGTCAGTTCTCGGATAGCAATGACACCAAGAAGCGAAGAGTCTTTGATAAGGCTAATGAATTGTCCTGCAAGCGGTGGTAAGATACGACGCATAGCTTGTGGAAGGATGATGCGGGCCATGGCTTGAGTATAGGTCAGTCCTAAAGATCGTGCGGCCTCCATTTGGCCACGATGGACTGATTGGATTCCTGCGCGTACGATTTCTGCTACGTAGGCTCCACTAAAAATGGAGAGAGCAAGCACGCCGTACCAGAGGGGATCGATGGGGGCAACGTCCCAGCGGGTCATCAGTTGGTTGACCACCGTGCCAACGACAAAATACCAGAGAAAAATCTGCACAAGCAGCGGTGAACCGCGGATGATTTCAATGTAGGTGATGGCGCTCCAGCGCAGGGCAGGATTGGTGCTGATACGTGCCAACCCTGTCATGAGGCCAAGCACGGTTCCTCCGAGGATAGCCAAGAAGCTCACTTCCAGGGTGACGAAGAGACCCTCCAGGAGCAGGCCTGGTCGGCTGCGGGTGGTGGTCCCAAGGACGTCTCCTGGGCTCACGAGGTCACCTTTGTCCACGCGGAGGGTGGCGGTAGGCACCACATAGCGCTCTTCACCGCTGGGGTTACGGAGGACGATAACCGCCGTTTCCCCGCTTCGCTCCACGCGACTGACTTCGCCCTCTTGCGTGGCGTGGATGTCAATGGCTTCGGTGGTCCAAAAATACTGCGGGACACGGTTCCATCGCCATATGTATTCTACCGAGACGGATGCCTGGTACATCGCGAAAAGCGCAAGACCGAGGCCGAGGGCGAAGACGCTACGCCAAAAGAGGAAATAGCCTTTTCCCTTGGGGCGATCGAGGGCCGCGGGGCAATGCATGGTGGCTCCTTTAGGGGATCAAAAGACCACATCCGGCCACCTGGGACCGGATGTGGAGGTGTTCCGAGACAACGGGGCTAGTTATTGGACTTCCTTGAGCCATTCGGTGCCTGTAATCCACTTGGCGTAGATGCGCTCGTAGCGGCCGTCGTTTTTGATCTGGCGCAGGAAATTATTGAGCCAGTTGAGGAAATCTGGATCGCCGGGTTTGATACCAAAACCAAGAGGTTCGTAGGTAAAGGGCGCGTCGAGAAAGATGAGCTTGTCTTTGCCTTGCTGGGCCATGAACACGGCGCAGAACGGCAAATCGTACACAAAGGCATCGGCTTTGCCATTGAGGACTTCCATGGCCCCATCGGCCTCTTTTTCAAAGCTCTTGTACTGGGCCTTCGGCAAGAGGCGCTTCACTGCTTGCTCGCCGGTGGTGCCGATACGCGAAGCCACGACATATTTGGGGTCGTTGAGGTCTTTGTACGAGGTTACCGTGCCGGCGTGTTTCTTCGCCAGGAGGACGGTCTGCCCCACTACGATGTAAGGGTCAGCGAAATTGATTTTGAGGTTGCGCTCCTGGGTAACTGTCATGCCGCTGATGATGATATCGAACTTGTCGGCCATGAGTGCTGGGATGATGCCGTCAAAATCTGTATTTACGATGGTGAGTTTGACGTTCATGGCCTTGGCCATTTCTTTGGCCAGGTCCACATCGAAGCCGACGATTTCTCCCTGCTTGGTGGTCATCTCGAAAGGCATGTAGCCAGCATCCAGGCCCACACGCAGCTCTCCGCGTTTGAGGATGGCATTGAGGGTGGATTTTTGGGCAAGCTCCATGTCCGCGGCCAAACAGGAAAGTGGCGCGGTCCAGGCAAGCAGGAGAAAGAACTGCAGAATCATTCGGCGCATAAGGCCCTCCATGGGGTAGATGTTGCGGGACTAATACTTTCCTTCTGTAAGGACTTCTTTGATCACCATCGTCTTCTTGCAGACCTCACATTGCGGCAGGGGCTCTTCGGGGAGACAGATAATGCGGGTCTGTCGGCATTGTGGACAAATAACTTCCACGAATTCACGGGCATAGCGATCGTTGAGGATGTTCATGGTACACCTCCAAAAAAGAAGAAAACCGTTTACCTGAAATGCAGCTTACGGGCAAGAGATGTGACGAAAAAGAGAAAACCGATTATCGGTCTCTAGGGCTGTTTTCGGCATATGAGTGCGCCCGAAATCTGCCAGGGCGTTTGGGGGATGCCTGCGCGAAGAAGGAGTGCCGAGCTCAAGCCAGGATGGCGTGTGGCCTTGTGTACCCCGGGCAGGAAAGCCATGCGCGAAGCCAGGCTGCTGCGTCCCCGGACGATCGCTGCTTCCAGACGTCTTGCGTGGCACTGCGCGTATCCTGGTGCCCGTAGCCGCATCCGACGTGCGATCCTGTCCAGAGCAAATCTGTGGGCTCATCTTGCGGGACAGGGGGTGGGTCTCTTTGGAGCATCCACGACTGATTTTTCAGACATGATCTTGTGTTGTTCTTGAACTTGGGTCTGGTGAGAAACGACACACTCCTGCTGTTTGGGGGCAACATACCGGAGTGCAGAAAAAAAGGCCTGCCCGTTGGCGGTGGGCAGGCGGTTTGGGTTTGGGGGTGTAGCGATGAGAAAGTATTCGAAGCGAGGATTCGCCCTTACTCAATGAGAAGCCTCCGCAATCCAATATTCTTTCCAAGAGTCAAGGGTGTACTCCCGTTTGACGAGCACAGACTCGCCTTCCAGCAAGCGGTCCCGCTGCCAGGGGGTGAGGAGCTGGGAGAGCTGCATGGCCTCAGAGGGCCGAAGATCGGTGATATGGCCGCCTTTGGTAATAAGTTTCCCACGCATGGGGTTTCTCCTTGGTTGCGTATTCAACACAAAGTGTGTAAGCAAAAATCATTCCTGTCAACAAAGAGAGAATGCGCCGAGACAGGCAAAATAACGCGCTCGTTTTTTGGGCCGGGAAACGGGGGGAGGAGCATCCTTGCGGTGCTGCGTCAGGGTGGCGGAGCCCGGGTTCTGGGATTGTTCGTCCCGTGGATGGACGCGGGCAGGTCTACTGGAAGTGGGGGTGGAAAAAGTCACCTGGATTCGCTCAAAAAACAGCTCCCCGAAAGAAGGTAGATTTGCGGGGCTCCTGAAGGTGGTTTCCGCAGGGTCCAGAAGGCGTGTTGTCTGGAAAATTGGACGGTGGGCGGTGCTGTTGGAGCTCTCGTGGCCCTGCGGCCGTTTACCGGGTTGGCCTTGCAGGAATTGGGAGCTCTGGCACAAGAGGCTATCGATTCGTCTTGGATCTGTCCTGTTTTCCAGAACGATTTTGGGGAAGCTCCAAAGGGGGTGGTGGCAAAAAAGCGAGCTATTTCAATATGTTGTAATTCTGACGCTTTTTGGCACGATGGTTGATTGGTGTCGGCAGGCCGGGTCTTGGCCCGGAAGAACCTCTTAATCCGCAAGGAGCATGTTCATGTCGAAGATGAAAACAATGGACGGCAATACCGCCACAGCACATATCGCGTATGCCCTCAGTGACACAGCGGCCATTTATCCCATCACCCCTTCGTCCACTATGGGCGAGCTTATTGATGATTGGGCCGCTGCAGGGCGCAAGAATATCTTTGGCCAGACGGTGCTCGTGCGCCAGATGCAGTCGGAGGCGGGGGCTGCGGGTGCGGTGCATGGCTCGTTGGCCGGAGGCGCGCTGACAAGCACCTTTACGGCCTCGCAGGGGCTGCTCCTTATGATTCCCAACATGTACAAAATTGCCGGTGAGCTCCTGCCTGGGGTTTTCCATGTCAGCGCTCGGGCCATTGCGGCCCATGCGCTCTCCATTTTTGGCGATCACCAGGACGTCATGGCCTGCCGCCAGACGGGTTTTGCCATGTTGGCCTCAAGTTCCGTGCAGGAGTGTATGGATTTGGCCCTGGTGGCCCATCTTGCGGCCATTGAGTCCAGTGTACCGTTTCTCCACTTCTTCGATGGATTTCGCACTTCCCACGAAGTGCAGAAGATCCAGGTCATTGATTACGAAGACATTAAAAAGCTCGTGAATTGGGAAGCCATCGAGAACTTCCGCGAGCGGGCGATGTCGCCTTCGCGACCCACCATCCGTGGAACGGCCCAGAATCCGGATATCTATTTCCAAGGACGAGAAGCCGCCAACGCCTTCTACAACGACGTACCTGGCATCGTAGTCGAGCAGATGAAAAAGGTGGCTTCCATCACTGGTCGCCTCTATCATCCTTTTGACTACGTGGGCCACCCAGAGGCGAGTCGGGTCATTGTGGCCATGGGCTCGGCCTGCGAGACCATTGAAGAAGTTGTGGTCCATCTCAATGCCCGTGGCGAGCGGGTCGGCCTGGTCAAGGTGCGGTTATATCGTCCCTTTGTGCCCGAGTTTCTGCTCCGCGCCATTCCAGCCTCGGCGGAAACCGTCACGGTGCTCGACCGAACCAAGGAACCTGGGGCCGAAGGTGAGCCTCTCTACAAAGATGTCTGCGCTGCCTATCTCGAGCATGGTCAAGCCCCGGAGGTCGTGGCTGGTCGCTATGGGCTGGGGTCCAAGGAGTTTACGCCGGCCATGGTGAAGGCGGTGTTTGACAACATGCGGGGCACGGCACCCAAGCATCACTTTACTGTCGGCATTGAGGACGATGTCACCTCCACCTCATTGGAGATTCCGGCCTTTGCCGATACTACTCCAGAGGGCACTATCCAGTGTAAGTTTTGGGGGCTTGGATCGGATGGCACGGTAGGGGCCAACAAAGAGGCCATCAAGATTATCGGCGATAACACCGACCTCTATGCCCAGGGCTATTTTGCTTACGATTCCAAAAAGTCTGGCGGCATCACGGTTTCGCACTTGCGGTTTGGCAAGTCGCCCATCAAATCAACGTATCTCGTGACTTCGGCCGACTATATTGCCTGCCATAAGGCGAACTATGTCCGCCTCTATGATGTCCTGGAAGGTATCAAGGAGGGCGGGATCTTTGTCCTTAACTCCAACTGGAGCCTCGAGGATATGGAGCGGGAGATTCCGGCCTCGGTGCGGCGGACCATCGCCCAGAAAAAGCTTCGTTTCTACAATATCGATGCGGTGAAGATCGCCCAAGAAGTAGGGCTCGGTAACCGCATCAACATGGTCATGCAAACGGCGTTCTTCCGTTTGGCGGATGTTCTTCCCTTCGAGCGGGCCGTGGAACTGCTCAAGCAGTCCATCCACAAGGCCTATGGCAAGAAGGGAGACAAGATCGTGGCCATGAACATTGCGGCAGTGGATCGGGCCATCGCGGCCTTGGAAGAGGTCCAGTATCCGGCGTCGTGGGCGGAGCTTGCTCCGGAAGCGGTTGTGGAGCGCGATGAGCCTGATTTTGTAAAGCGCGTCATGCGCCCCATGCTGGCCCAGAAGGGCGACGAGCTGCCGGTGTCGGCCTTCGAGCCTGACGGCATCTTCCCGGTGGGGACCTCGCAGTACGAAAAGCGCGGGGTGGCCATCAATGTCCCGCAGTGGATTGCCGCCAATTGTATCCAGTGCAACCAGTGTTCGTTCGTCTGCCCGCATGCGGCCATCCTGCCGGTGCTCGCCACGCCAGAGGAGTTGGAGGGTGCACCTGCAACCTTCGAGACCGTGGACGCCATCGGCAAGGAGCTCAAGGGTCTGAAGTTCCGCATCCAGGTCAACACCTTGGACTGCATGGGCTGTGGCAACTGCGCTGACATCTGTCCGGCCAAGACCAAAGCCCTCGTCATGCAGCCTCTGGAAACCCAAACCGCTGTGGAGGTGCCCAATTACGAGTTCTCCACCACCATTTCCTGGAAGGACACGCTCGTCCGTCGGGATACGGTGAAGGGCAGCCAATTCCAAAAGCCGCTTTTGGAGTTCTCGGGAGCATGTGCCGGCTGCGGCGAGACCCCGTACGTCAAGGTGCTCACCCAGCTCTTTGGCGAGCGGATGATCATTGCCAATGCCACGGGGTGTTCCTCCATCTGGGGGGCCTCTGCTCCCAGCGCACCGTACACGGTCAACGCCCATGGCCATGGGCCGGCCTGGGGCAACTCCCTCTTCGAGGACGCGGCGGAATTCGGGTATGGCATCCAGATGGCCTATGCCCAGCGCCAGGCGAAGCTTGTGGCCCTCATGGAAGAGGCTTTGAATCAAGGCGTTTCGGAGGAGTTGGCGGCGGCCTTCCGCAACTGGATGGCAGTGCGTCATCATGGTGAAAAGTCTGTGGAAGCGGCCAATGCCGTACGCGAGGCCCTTTGGAACGCGGAGCGAACCGAGCTTCTCGACGCCATCTTGGCCATGGATGACCTCCTGGAGAAGAAGTCCTTCTGGATCTTCGGTGGTGATGGCTGGGCGTATGACATCGGCTACGGTGGTTTGGATCACGTCCTTGCTTCAGGCGAGGACGTCAACGTGCTCGTCATGGATACAGAGGTCTACTCCAACACTGGTGGTCAGTCATCGAAGGCCACGCCCCTTGGGTCCATCGCCAAGTTCGCGGCTGCAGGTAAGCGCACGCGCAAGAAGGACCTCGGTCTTATGGCCATGACTTATGGCTACGTGTACGTGGCTTCGGTGGCCATGGGTGCGGACAAGGCCCAGCTCATGAAGGCCTTCAAGGAGGCCGAGGCCTATCCTGGGCCTTCGCTCATCATTGCCTATGCCCCGTGCATCAACCAGGGCATCCGCAAAGGAATGGGCAAAACCCAGGAAGAGGCCAAGCGGGCAGTGGAATGTGGCTATTGGCCGCTATATCGCTACAACCCGCTCCTCGCTCAGGAAGGCAAGAACCCCTTTATTTTAGATTCCAAAGCCCCCGATGGAACCATTCAGGAGTTCTTGGTCAACGAGAACCGTTTCGCCATGCTCGACAAGATTGCGCCCGAGGATGCCAAACGGCTGCGCATGCAGCTCGAACAGGAATACTTGGAACGTTTCCGTATGTACGAGTACCTGGCGAGCCGCAAACTGGAGGCCCCAGCGCCTCAAGTTCCCGTTGATGCCGCCCATCTGCCTGAATCCGAAAGCTGTGTCGTTTCCGCCACAGCGGAGCATTCGGGTGCTGGACGGCCCGCCGAGCCTTGCGACGACGGCCGAGCCGGACGATAGGAAGAGGTTCGCCTCTGCCTCGGCTTGGGGGAGCCGGGGCAGGGGTTCTGTTCGTTCACCTTGTGGAGGGAAACCATGTCTATTCCTGCATTGGCTGTGGTGGCATTTTTGCCCATCCTTGTGGCCTTGGTCCTTATGGTCGGTATGCGCTGGCCATCCACCAAGGCAATGCCGCTGGCGTGGCTCGTGTGTGCGGCCAGCGCCCTGCTCGTATGGCAGCTGCCGGTAGGCTATATCGCTGCCCTGTCGCTTCAGGGGATCATCATCGCTATCGGCGTGCTCATCATCGTCTTTGGTGCCATCATCATCCTCTATACGCTGAAGTACTCGGGCGGCATGGAGACCATTCAATATGGCATGCAGAACATCAGCCGAGACAAACGCATCCAGGCAATCATCATTGGCTACATGTTCGCGGCCTTTATCGAGGGCGCAGCGGGTTTTGGAACGCCGGCGGCCCTAGCAGCGCCGCTGCTCTTGGCCCTCGGTTTTCCGCCACTCGCCGCTGCGGTGATTTGTCTCGTCTTCAATTCGTTCCCGGTATCGTTTGGCGCCGTGGGCACGCCGATTCTCATTGGCCTCAAGTTCCTCGGGCCGTTGGTGAAGGAAGCCGCTGATGCCGGGACCGCGGGACTCAATTTCACGGATTTTGCCTCCTTTGCCAAAGTCATGGGGCAATGGGTTTCCCTCATGCACCTCGGGATGATTTTCATCCTGCCTATTTTCATGCTCGGCTTCCTCACCCGCTTCTACGGTCAAAACAAATCCTGGTCAGAAGGCTTTGAGGCCTGGAAGTTCTGCGTCTTTGCCGCTGTGGCCTTTGGGGTGCCCTATGTGGGCCTGGCCTGGCTCATTGGACCGGAATTCCCCTCCCTCATCGGCGGTCTCGTGGGCTTGGGGATTGTCGTCGCTGGCGCCAAGGCTGGGTTCTGTGTCCCGGAAACCGTGTGGGATTTCGGTCCGCAAGAGCGGTGGGACCCGGAGTGGACCGGCTCGATCCAGTGCGACACCTCGTGCCAGTTCAAGGAGCACATGAGCCAGTTCAAGGCGTGGTTGCCCTACGTCATCATCGGCATCATTTTGGTGGCCACCCGTGTGCCGGCCTTGGGGCTGAAGGCGTGGTTGTCGGCCCAGAAACTCGCCTTCACGGATCTGTTGGGCTATAAGGGCGTGTCGGCCTCCATCGACTACCTCTACCTGCCAGGGACGATCCCCTTTACCCTGGTGGCGATCCTGACCATCTTCCTTCATGGGATGGGTGGCGAGGCGGTGAAAAAGGCCTGGAGCGAGTCCATTGCCAAGATGAAGGCCCCGACCATCGCCTTGTTTGCGGCAGTGGCCTTGGTGTCCATCTTCCGTGGTTCGGGCGTGGCCGATGCGGCGCTCAATCCCAACAACTATCCCTCCATGCCCCTCGCTATGGCCAAGGCAGTAGCGGCTTTTGCCGGGAATGCCTGGCCGTTTCTTGCCTCGTATGTGGGCGGTTTGGGGGCCTTTATTACTGGTTCCAACACGGTTTCCAACCTCCTCTTTGCGGAATTCCAATGGGGTGTGGCCCAGACCCTGCATCTGCCGCGGCAGATCATTGTGGCCGCGCAGGTGGCAGGAGGCGCCATGGGGAACATGGTGTGCATCCACAACATCGTGGCGGCCTGCGCGGTGACAGGCCTTATCGGCCGCGAGGGCCTTATCTTGAAGCGGACCTTCTGGCCCTTCGTGCTCTATGGTATCGTTGTGGGCATTGTGGCTGGAGTCATGAGCTTCGGTCCACTCTCCCACCTCTTCTAGATGACCAGAGGGCCCCTGGGCTCCAGGGGCCTTTTTTCACGTTTGGTAATGGAAAGGAGATACTCCATGATTTCTTCGAGTCTGCTCGCGGCCTTCCAAACCTTGCTTGGCAAAGAGAACGTGCTTGATAGCGAAGCGGATCGTCATTCGTACGCCTATGATGCCGCTGTCCTTGATCCCGTCGTACCTGAGCTCGTACTGCGTCCCACCACGAGCGAGCAATTGGGTAAAACCGTGGCCTTATGTTATGAAAATGATCTTCCCATCACTGTGCGTGGCGCTGGGACGAATCTCAGCGGCGGCACGATTCCGAGCAAAGAAAAGGGCGTTGTCATCCTGACCAACAGCCTCAATAAAATCGTGGAGATCAATGAGCAGGACCTCTACGCCGTCGTGGAGCCGGGCGTCGTTACGGCGAAATTCGCTGCCGAGGTGGCAAAACGCGGGCTCTTTTATCCCCCGGACCCAGGTTCCCAAGCGGTCTCCACCTTGGGTGGGAACGTAGCTGAAAATGCCGGTGGCCTGCGTGGTCTCAAGTATGGGGTCACCAAAGACTACGTTATGGGAGTCAACTTTTGGAATACCCAGGGTGAGTATGTGAAGTCTGGTGGCCGGACTGTCAAATGTGTTACCGGTCTCAATATCTCGCAGCTTATGGTGGGTTCAGAGGGCACCTTGGGGGTCTTTGACCAGATCATTCTCAAGCTTGTCCCGCCGCCAGTGGCTTCCAAGGCCATGCTGGCAGAGTTCGACAATATCGATGGGGCCTCCCAGACCGTGGCCGCCATCATCGCCAACAAGATTGTCCCGTGCACGCTCGAACTTCTCGATAATGCTACCATCAAGTACGTAGATGACTTTACCAAGGCCGGCCTGCCCCGGGATGCGGCAGCGATTTTGCTCATCGAAGTGGATGGCGGGCACGCGGCCTTGGTGGAGGATGATGCCGCCAAGGTGCTTGCGATCTGCAAGCAGGAAGGGGCTCGGCGCGTGGTGCTGGCCAAAGACGCAGCAGAAAAGAACAAGCTGTGGGAGGCACGGCGCAATGCCTTGCCCGCCTTGGCCCGGGCCCGTCCCACGACAGTGCTCGAAGACGCCACCGTACCGCGCAGCCAGATCCCGGCCATGATCCGGGCCATCAACCAGATTGCCGCCAAGTATCGCCTCCAGATCGGGACCTTTGGCCATGCCGGGGACGGGAACCTCCATCCCACGATCCTTACCGACCGGCGGGACAAAGAGGAATTCCACCGCGTAGAGCAGGCCGTGGACGAGATCTTTGATGTCGCCTTGTCCTTGGGGGGCACGCTCTCCGGCGAGCACGGCATTGGTCTGGCCAAGGCGAAGTGGTTGGAAAAGGAAACCACCCGCGCCACGATACTCTACTCGCGCACCATCAAGAAGGCCGTGGACCCCAAATATCTCCTCAACCCTGGCAAGGTCATTGGAGGCTAGCATGACCCAGGATCTCCATGCCCTCGCCCGCATGCTCATGGAATTGGACGACCAGATGGTTGCGTGCATGAAGTGCGGGATGTGTCAGGCCGTCTGCCCGGTGTTTGCGGAGACCATGCGCGAGGCAGATGTGGCTCGGGGCAAGATCGCCCTCCTCGAAAATCTCGCGCATGAGATGATCCGCGACCCGCAAGGGGTGCAAGAGAAGCTGAACCTCTGCCTGTTGTGCGGCTCATGCGCGGCCAATTGTCCGAGCGGAGTGAAGGTCCTCGATATCTTCCTCAAGGCTCGGGTCATCGTGAACACCTATTTGGGCCTGCCACCGGCCAAAAAGGCCATCTTCAGGGGTCTGCTGACAAAGCCAGCCCTCTTCAATAGTTTGCTGGATCTGGCTTCCAAGTTCCAGGGGCTCTTCACCAAACCGGCGAGTGAAGTCATCGGATCCTCGTGTGCGCGTATCCAGGCCCCGATCATTGGTGAGCGTCATTTTATGCCCCTCGCTAAAAAGCCGTTGCGCAAGATCGTGCCGTCCCTGTCGACGCGACCTGGGAAAAGCGGATATCGGGTAGCCTTGTTTCCGGGCTGTGTCGTGGACAAAATCTTCCCCAATGTTGGCCAAGCGGCCCTCAAGGTCCTCCAGCACCACGAGGTGGGGGTGTATCTGCCGGCAGGCCAAGGCTGTTGTGGTATCCCGGCCCTGTCTTCGGGGGACAAGGACTCCTTTGACCAGCTCGTTCTCCACAACTTGGAGCTTTTCGAAAAAGAGCATTTTGACTACCTCCTGACTCCGTGTGCCACCTGTTCGGCGACCATCCACGAGATTTGGCCGCTTATGAGTGGGGACAAGAAGGAGTCGCTTCGCGATCGCATTCAGGCCATCGCCTCCCGCACCATGGACATTGGTCAGTTCCTGGTGGACGTTCTTCGGGTGGCGGCCCCCGCTGCCGGGACTGGCGTGCGAGTTACTTACCATGATCCCTGCCATCTCAAGAAATCCCTCAAGGTGAGCGAACAGCCCCGCGCCTTGCTGCGATCCAACCCTCGGGTGGAATTCGTGGAAATGGCCGATGCGGATCGCTGCTGTGGCTGCGGTGGCAGTTTTAACCTCCAACATTATGATCTCTCTAAGGAGATCGGAACCCAAAAACGTAATGCCATCGTCGCGGCGAAGGCCGATGTGGTGGCTACGGGATGCCCGGCTTGTATGTTGCAAATCGCAGACATGCTTTCTCAGCACGGCGATCGTGTAGCAGTGAAGCACTTTATTGAAATCTACGCCGAGGCCCTGTAACTGTTTCGGGAGCCAACAGCAGTGGCTCCCGATTCTTTTTTTGAGACTATGGTTTGTTTATACAAACAAAATGAGGGCTCTATGGCTAAAAATCTCTATATCACGGCGACGGAAGCCCGCAGTGGCAAATCTGCTATTGTGTTGGGTGTCATGCAAATGCTGTTGCGTGATATCCGCAGGGTAGGATTTTTCCGTCCTATTATTAACGATGATTCTGGAAAAAAAGACCATGATATCGACTTGGTACTCTCCCAATTCTATCTTGGTCTGCAATATCCCGAGACCTATGCCCTGACGATGCGTCAGGCAAAAGAGATGGTGAATGCTGGCCAGCATGCGCTGCTCATGGAGCGCATCATCAACAAGTACAAAGAACTTGAGGCCAAGTGTGATTTCATCTTGTTGGAAGGGACGGACTTTGAAGGCGGGACTCCGGCGTTCGAGTTTGACATCAATGCCGATATTGCCGCCAATCTCGGCAGTCCGCTGCTGGTCGTCGTCAATGCTTGCCAGAAGACCGAGCACGAGATCATTTCTTCAACGAAGCTCTCGGTGGAGTCGTTCTCCGAAAAGGCGGTGGATATCCTCGGCGTCATCGTCAACCGCGTTGCCGTACCGGACCGAGAGGCCTTGCGCATCGCCTTGCGGCAGAGTTTGTCCAAGCTGGACATCCTCCTCTATCTCATCCCGGAAGTCGCTATTCTCGGCAAGCCCACGGTGGCCGACGTCATGAAATGGGTGGGAGCCGAGGTCCTCTATGGCCAGGATAACCTGGAAGCCCAGGTGGAGGACATCGTCGTGGCGGCGATGCAGATTGGCAATTTTCTCGACTATATTGAGAAGGGGAGCCTGATTGTCACCCCGGGTGATCGTTCGGATATTATTGTGAGCTGCCTGGCTTCCCGGCTTTCTGCCGCCTATCCGGATATCGCAGGTGTTCTGCTCACGGGTGGTATCCGACCAGATCGCAATGTGGCGCGGCTTATTGAGGGCTGGACTGGGGTTCCGGTGCCGGTCCTCCTGGGCAAAGAGGCGACCTTCCAGACTGCTCGTCGCCTGTACAATATGTACGGTAAGATCGAACCAGACAACCAAAAGAAGATTGCCTCAGCCCTTGGAGTTTTTGAAGAGAACGTGGATACCGTGGAGATGCGGGCACGGCTCAATACCCGCAAATCCACCAAAGTCACGCCGCAGATGTTTGAGTACAGTCTCATTGAGAAGGCAAAGGCACATCGCCAGCATATTGTTCTTCCAGAAGGCTCTGATGAGCGTATTTTGCGAGCAGCGGATATTTTACTGCGCCGTGGCGTTGTAGACATCACTATTCTGGGAGATATTCCGGCGATCCATTCGAAGATATCTCAACTGGGGCTCAATCTTGACGCTGCTCAACTTATTGATCCAGCAAAGAGTCCAGATTTAGAAGAATTCATTGAAATATTCCATGACCTACGTAAAAGTAAAGGTGTCTCTCGAGAACTTGCTTGCGATTGCATGATGGATCCCACGTATTTTGGCACCATGATGGTCTATTTGGGGAAGGCCGACGGCATGGTGTCTGGGGCCATCAACACCACGGCCCACACCATCCGTCCGGCACTCCAGATCATCAAGACCAAGCCAGGGATTTCCATTGTCTCGAGCGTGTTCTTTATGTGCCTTAAGGATCGGGTGCTCGTGTTTGGTGACTGCGCCGTGAATCCCAACCCCAATCCCCAGCAACTGGCTGAAATTGCTATCAATTCTGCCGAGACCGCGCGGGTGTTTGGCGTCGAGCCGCGGGTGGCCATGCTGTCCTATTCCACCGGTGATTCCGGTGCCGGCAGTGATGTGGACCTGGTGGTGGAGGCCACTCGCATTGCCAGGGAGCGGGCCCCGGAGCTGCTCATCGAAGGTCCCATTCAGTACGACGCCGCCATCGACCCCGAGGTGGCCCAGAAAAAACTCCCGGGCAGTCCTGTGGCAGGTCGGGCAACAGTCTTTATCTTCCCGGACCTCAATACGGGCAACAATACCTACAAGGCCGTGCAGCGGGCCGCCAATGCCGTGGCCATTGGTCCGGTGCTCCAGGGGCTCAAGAAGCCGGTCAACGACCTCTCCCGCGGTTGTACCGTACCCGATATAGTCAATACTGTTGCGATTACGGCGATTCAGGCCCAAGCGGAAAAAGGGATTGTTGCGCCAGTAAATTAGCGTTCCCCTTGCAGGAAAGAAGCGACAGGAAGCGCCCCTGTCGCTTTCTTTTTTATCTTCTCTCAACAAGGAGTTCTCATATGTATGTTTTTGTTATCAATTCCGGGAGTTCATCCCTCAAATACCAACTCTTGGATATGGAGAAACGGCAAGCAGTCGCTTCTGGCGTTGTAGAACGCATTGGCGAATCCATGGGACGGATTACCCACAAGCAATATCCAGGTGCCGATACTGAGTCTAAAACAGTCATCGATATGCCGTTTCCGGATCACCGCGTGGCCATGGACCAGGCCGTGCATTTGCTCGTCCATCCAGCGCATGGGGTAATTGCCTCCCGCGAGGCCATCAATGCCATTGGCCATCGGGTGGTCATGGGAGGCGAAACCTTGGTGCAGAGTACCCGCATCACGGCAGCGGTCATTGCCCAGATTCGGGCCAATTGCAGTCTAAGTCCCCTCCACAATCCTGCCAATCTCGTGGGCATCGAGGCGGCCTTGGAACTCTTCCCGCACGCCCCCCAGGTGGCGGTGTTTGATACTGAATTCCATCAGACCATGCCGCCTTCGGCCTATCTCTACCCCATTCCCTACCATTTTTATGAAGAGCTGCGGGTGCGGCGCTACGGCTTTCATGGGACCTCTCACCGCTTTGTCACCCGAGAAGCGGCGCGTCTTATGGGCAAGCCCGTCGATGCCGTGAACCTGGTCACGCTTCATTTGGGCAATGGCTGCAGCATGGCCGCGGTCCGCCAGGGGCGGTGCGTGGATACCACCATGGGTATGACCCCGCTCTCGGGGCTTATGATGGGCACGCGCAGTGGCGACATCGACCCGGCGATTATCTTTTTCCTCATGCAAGAAAAGGGGTATAGCGCCACCGAGATGGACGCCATTCTCAACAAAGAGAGCGGGCTCAAAGGGATTTGTGGCAAGAACGACATGCGCGACATCCACCAGGCTGCTGCTGCTGGAGACGAGCGGGCGCGTTTGGCCCTGGAGATGTTTGTGGGCCGGATCCGCAAGTTCCTTGGTGCCTACATGACCGTTACCGGACCGCTCGATGCCATTGTCTTTACTGCGGGCATTGGTGAAAATGACGATATTGTCCGGCGGATGGTGTGCCAGGATTTGGAGCACCTCGGCATTGTCCTTGATGCAAGCGCCAATGCCGGCCGTAAGGGAGAGCCAACGCCGCTCCATTCGCCGACGAGCCGGGTGCAGATTTGGGTCATCCCCACCAATGAGGAATTGGAGATCGCTCAAGCCACTGTGGCTGTGCTGCGAGGTGCTTAGATATCTCATGATGAAAAAAAGGCACTGCAGTCTCGCGGGGCTGCAGTGCCAAGAAGCGACCCAACAGAAGGATCCTATGCCAACACTCAAGATAGTCTGGAAACGATTGGTATATCACGGTGTAACGTGTCCACGATGCGAGCAAACAGAAGAAGCAATCGAGAAGGCTGTTTGTGCGCTTCGCGAACTAGTGGCTGTCTCTGATATCCATATTGTGCTCGAGAAAGAAGAGATTTCTTTGGATGCATTCCAAAAAGCACCATCCCAGTCCAACCAGATTTGGATCCATGACCGGCTTCTCGAAGATTGGCTCGGTGGTAAGGAAGGCCAAAGTACGTGCTGTGGGGTCTGCGGCGATTTGCCGTGCAGAACGCTTGTCCTCGATAAAACGGTCTATGAGGCCATTCCTGCCGATCGCATCATTGAAGCCGGGCTTCGTGCCGCCTCCGCGCTCCGTGCTGTGAAGGACGATGGGGGGATCGAGACCGGGAGCTGAAGATGGCATCGGCGGGGGGAGAGCCCTGCGGGCGGCACGCAAATGGCGAGGAGACGCGCAGGCGCCGCTGCACGCGTTCGATGCGACAAAGCGCTCGGCACGGCACTTGTGCGGGCGGTAATGGAGCCCCTGCCTTTTGCCTCAAGATTGGCTTCACGCGTGGCCGTGCCACAAGACACTTGTGCGAATGGTGATGGAGACGGGGGCGCTGCGCCAATCTCCGCGCAGGGGATGGCGCCTTAGGCAGGAGAGAGGGCGCAGCAGGGGGAGCATGGGCACCTCCAACCCCGTCGTTGTGGCGCCGGTTCGGGAGAGAATGGCGAAAAGGCTGGGATGTTTGCACGAGATGTGCTGCAGTGGGGCGCTGCGCATGAGAAATGGTGGAGAGGGTGGGATTGGAACTTCGTGGGCGCGGCAGCACATCACCGCCTTGCAACGAGCATGAGAAATGGCGGAGAGGGTGGGATTCGAACCCACGTGACGGGGATAAGCCGTCAACTCGATTTCGAGTCGAGCGCGTTACGACCGGGCTTCGCTACCTCTCCGCATCAAGCGGCGGGATTCAAAGAACGCCGTGAGCATGGCGCTGCATGGCTCGGCCAAGACTCCTTCGCGTACCCAAAAGCGGTGGTTGGCCCATGCCAGATCCGCTGTATGGAGGCGGCTGACGAGGCATCCGGCTTTGGGGTCCCGCGTGCCGAAAACCACTCCGGCCACTCGGGCGTGGAGGATGGCCCCGACACACATGAGGCAGGGTTCGAGGGTCACCACCAGCACACAGTCCAGGAGGCGGTGGTTGCCCAGGGCTGCTGCGGCCTGGCGCAGGGCCAGGATTTCCGCGTGGGCTGTTGGGTCCCCCGTCTGGATGGTACGGTTCCCTGCCCGCGCGAGGACCTCTCCCCTGCGCACCACGACCGCCCCTACCGGGACCTCGCCTTCGCGTTGCGCGGAACGGGCCTCTTCCAAGGCCGTGACCATGAACGCTGTCCAAGGATCTTGGCTGTGCGGCGAGGGGTGGTCCATACGGTGTACCCCTGCTGTTGTCAACGCGCCTGCAAGGAAGCAATCCCCTGCGCGATGAGGGCAGTGCCGAGGGTGGGGCGCTCCCCGCGCGTCCATCGTGGATGATTGGTGGGGTGGTTGAAGGCCTCGGGATGGGGCATGAGCCCGAGGATGCGGCCGGTGGGGTCGGTTAGGGCCGCGATGCCTGCTGGCGAGCCATTGGGATTGGCCGGATAGGCCTCGGTGGGCAGTCCAGTAGCCGGGTCGCAGTAGGCCAGGGGGGCGAGGTGGTGGCTTTGGATGTGGGCGAGGATTTCAGGACTTGCGGCAATGAGTTTGCCTTCGCCATGCCGCACTGGCATCTCGAGGATTGGCCCAAGCCCCCGGGTAAAGACGCAAGGGGAAGCCGGGTCTACGCGCAGATGGACCCAGCGGTCCTCGAAGCGGGCGGAGTCATTGTGGCCCAGGGAGACCTGGCGCACAAAGCGCTGGCCATGGAGGCCTGGCAGTAGGCCTAATTTTACCAATAGCTGAAACCCATTGCAAATCCCCAACATGAGTCCACCGGCATCAAGAAAGGCGGCAAGGTCGTCCACCAGGCTGCGGCCGGAACGGGTGCGGGCGTAGCGCCAGCGTACGGCCGCGGCTTGGGCTGCCCCGAGGTCATCGCCATCGAGAAAGCCGCCTGGTAGGATGAGAAAATTATAGTCCGTCAGCCGTACCCGTTCGGCGAGAAGATCGAAGAAAAAGGCGATGGTAACGGTGTCCGCTCCTGCTTCCTTGGCGCTGTGGGCGCATTCGCGCTCGCAATTGGTCCCATAACCGGTGACCACGAGGGTATGGACCTGCATGTTCTTCCTCCCGGGCGTTTGCCCTCTCCTAGTCGGCGGTGGTCGGTGAGGCAAGGTTGGGTTCAGTGGCGCAGGTAAGGGGGGTAAAGGCCGGGTCGAAGGGGCCAAAATCGCCGCGTTCGGCCACCAGGGTAAAAAAGGTGAGGCGATCGTAGCGTTTGATCCACGCTTCGCGTACTCCCATCTGGGCGTAGTAGGTTGCCTTGGGGATGGGGTGATTGGATTCGGTGAGGTCGTACACCGCTTCGTCCACCTCGGCCCAGGCATGGACAATATAGCCTGGACCGCCTGGGATCCACGCATGAACGACGGTGGCAGACTCGCATTCGCTCGCCACCTCGAGGGCGGCAGCAAAACAGGATTCGCGAAAGTGCATGGTCATTCTCCCTGGATGTGGTGCAGGGCAAGGAGGGCCGCACCAATGGCATTACCTGAAGCATAATGCTTGGCAAGGAAGAGCTCTGTCCCCAGGGCTGCGGCCACGGGAGGGAGGAAATGGGCGGCAGCAGCGCCCATGCCGATGATGGGTAGGCGCAAGCGGGCTGTGATTTGGAGATAGGGGCCAGCCCCCTGGGTGAGGGCGGCTGCGAGATGGCTTCCGCCTTGGCGCATCCCAAGGGCGTGGAGGACCCCGGCAGTAATGCGCTGATGGGTTGTCTCTAGGATGCGTTGGCCGAGGTCTTCCGGGCTGGTGCCCGTGGCTTGGGCCGCGCTCTTTAGTCCCGCCTGTGCCACCCCTTGGTCCCAGAGGTCGAGGTGCCCGAGGGCGTGGAGGCAATCGGTGGGAGTAAGACCAGTGACCACCGCAAGGCCGTGAGCTTCGAGCCAGGCCAGGGCAGCGGCGAGACGGGCCTCTGGCAGGTCGAGCTGCCGTCGCATGATCCCCCAGGGACTTGGGCCGTGGAGGATGAGCCAATCCCAAAGGCGAAGCGCTGTTGTGGTGTGTTCGTGGGGCGGAGTGGCGGGCGGGCAGCTCACCTCGGTCTGGGGCAGGGCCAGGAGCCGTCCTGGACCTGGGGCGAGCCATTGGCGGGGGTGGGGGAGGTCGAAGCCGAGGAGGGGCATGCGGCACAGGGGAGTTACCCGTTGCGGTCCAATGGAGAGCCCATCGCCAGCAAGCTCGACGAGGCTATCGCCCCCGATGCCGAGGGGGGTGGAGTCGACTGCGGGCACGTGGGTGGCCAGGCCAGCGATGGTAAGTCCTGCAGCAGCAATGTGTGGCCGTCCATTGGTCACCAGGACGATGTCCGTGGTCGTCCCACCCACGTCGAGAACGAGCGCCTCGGGGCAATGGGTCGCCCCCCACAGGGCCGTGGCTGCTGGGCCACTGGCTGCAGTGGCGGCCGCGTGGTGGCGCGCCTCGAGAAAGGACATGGCCGTGGCGTCACCGCGCACGAGGAGGATGGCCGCTGCGGGCAGAAATTCGGCTATGGCCTCTTGGATGCGTGCCATAAAACGCTCCATGAGCGGGAGGAGCCGGGCATTGGCGAGGGCGGTGGCCGCTCGCTCGCGCAGGCCAGGCCGTCCACTGGCCTGGTGGGAGCAGAAGATGGGCTTGTTGGGATCGATGAGGCGGATGGCTCGGGCTGCCACCTCCTCATGGCTGGGGTCAACGAAGGCCAGCAGCGCCGCCACGGCATAAGCATCCACGTGGCCGCGCATGGCCTGGATCCCGCTAACCAAACCTTGGAGGTCGAGGGGCTGCTGCTCCACGCCCCGGGCCTTGTGCCCACCGCCAACGACGCAGGTTAGGGCCGCTGGCAGGCGCAGGTCTCTGGGGGCGCCGATGGCAATGAGCCCCACCTCGGCCCCATGGCCCTCCACCAAGGCGTTGGTGGCCAGGGTGGTGGAGAGGGCCACGGCCGCGATGGCGTGGGGCTTGTGGCCAGCGGCAACGGCCTTGAGGGCGGCGAGGATGGAGGTCTCAGGGTGGGCCCGTTGGGTCGGGACTTTGGCTGTGGCGAGGACCTGGCCCGTAGCGTCCAGGAGGGCGGCGTCAGTGGAAGTGCCGCCGGTGTCGATGCCCAGGACAAGGCTCATGGGGCAGCGGGGACGGTTTCAGTTTTGGCTTGCTCCCAGAGGCGGTCCATGGCCAGGGGGTCGAGCTCTTCCAGTTTTCGGCCTTGGGCGGCAGCGAGCTCCTCCATGCGCCGGAAGCGCCACAGGAATTTGAGGATGGCCCGGTGCAAGGCGGCAGTGGCTTTGACCCCATAGCGCCGCCCATGCTCCACGAGGCAAAAGAGGTAGTCGCCGAATTCTTCTTCTTTGCGCGCAAGGTCCGAGGCCTCACGCACTGCCACCCATTCGGCCCATTCTTCTTCGAGTTTGGCCTCCTGATCGCGGTTGGAAGCCCAGGTAAAGCCGAGGCGGGCGACCTTGGCCTGGATGCGGTAGGCCCGGGCCAGGGGCGGGAGAGAGGCGGGGATAGAATCCAAGGTCCCTTGGGGGGCATCCTTTTTTTCTGCCTTTTTGATGGCATCCCAGGTGGCGATGATGCTTGCCATCTCGTTGCTCGCCTCGCCGTACACATGGGGATGGCGGCGGATCATCTTGGCTTGAGTCTCGGCCACGGCAGTGGAGAGAAATGCTGGGGCCTGCGGTTCGAAGAGGCGGGCGATGAAGAGGAGCAGAAAGAGGGTGTCGCCCCATTCTTCGGCGCAGGCCGCAAGGTCGCCAGCGCGGATGGCCTCCACGAGTTCGAAGGTCTCTTCCACGAGGTAGTCTGCGAGAGAACTTGGGGTCTGAGCCTTGTCCCAAGGGCAGCCCGAGGGGCCGAGCAAAGTATCGATGACCGCAAGGAGTGGGGAAAGATCAACGGTCATGGAGCATCTCCTGAAGGCGGGAAGTGGATGTTCGCAGCCGCTCGAGGGCCGCCTTGCCCTCGCTAAAGCGGCGGCGCAAGTCTTCGGGCATGCGTTCGGCCAGGATGCCGTTGGCGATATTGATGAGGGGCACCAGTTGCGAGGTGGCGAGGAGTTCGCTGTGCGGAGGCAGAAAGGCCGTCAGGACAAACACCGTGATGCTCGCCAGCACACCGGCCTTCACCAGGCCCAAGGCGCCGCCAGCGAGGCGGTCGAGCCAGCCAAGGAGGATGAGGCGCAGCATAAGGCGAACTAGGCGCGCGATCCCCTGCAGGGCGATGACCGTGCCGGCAAACAGCACGGCAAAGGCCACCAGCCGCGCCGGACCAGGGTCAAGGGTAGCGGTGCGCATCACCCACGGGGTGAGAGCCTCGTAGCCCGTCGAGGCGAGGGCAACCCCGAGGAGGACTCCAGCCAAGGAGGCCACCTCCTGCACCAGCCCGCGCCATACCCCGCGCAGGGTGAGGACCACGGCAATGGTGAGTAGGGTGGCGTCGAGCAGGTTCATGGGGCGTTCCTTGACAGGGGAGAGGAGGCTTCCGTAGAGACGGCCATCTTGATGGCAAGAATCCGAACAAGCGAGGCGACCGCATGGCATACGACATTCGGCTTGTAAAGTTGGTGAGTGGTGAGATGGTCCTGGGCAAGTGGAACGCTGAACGGGAGGTCCTCCAGGACCCGGCGGTTCTTCAAACCATTCCCACGGCCCAGGGGAGCGTCCAGATGCTCCTTTTGCCTTTTGGATATCCCTTCGATACCGAGATGGAAGGGGAAATCGACGGACGCCACGTCCTCTACCAGTACCGTCACGTCCCCGAAGACATCAAAACGAAGTACCTCGAAGCCTCCACCAATCTGACCCTCTCTGCCCCGGGCGGTCTCGACCTCTCTGGACTGGGAGGCAAGATCACGGATCTGAGCAAAATTATCAAATAGTTTCTCACGACACAAAGTACCTCACAAGGGTGGCTTGGCCCACCCTTTTTTCATCCTCGATGCGCTTCACAAGCATCAAATCCGGTTGGGCGCAAAGGATGGCGGGCCTTTTTTTGGGTCAGATGCTTGGAAGGATAGGCAATGTGGAGGGCATCGCCCGGTCAACAGGATGACCGGACTCACCTTTATTCTGTGGCCGTTGCATGAAAGAACTTTTGCCGCTTTTTTCCCGACCGAGCCATTACCTCGGCACTGAAGTGGGGGCTGTGCACAAAGACCCCCGCCAGGTGGAGGTCCACGTGGCCCTGGCCTTTCCTGACCTCTATGAGGTGGGGATGTCCTATTTGGGGCAGCGGATCCTCTATGGCGTGCTCAACGCCGAACCCTGGATTTGGGCAGAGCGTGTCTTTGCCCCGACTCCGGATGTGGCCACCCTCCTCCAAGAGCGCGGCC
Organism: uncultured Desulfomicrobiaceae bacterium; assembly: GCA_937989665.1. GTDB lineage: Bacteria > Desulfobacterota > Desulfovibrionia > Desulfovibrionales > Desulfomicrobiaceae > Thermodesulfomicrobium. Next base: position 58,383 of record CALKRN010000004.1, read on the forward strand.
TGCCTTTGGCGACTCTGGAGAGTGACACCCCGCTGGCGCGTCTCGATGCCCTTTTGGTGAGCCTTACCCACGAACTCTGCTATACCACGGTGCTGTGGATGCTCCAACTTGCTGGGATCCCGCTGCGCGCTGCGGCGCGCCGCGAGGCGGATCCGCTCATTGTGGCCGGGGGCGGGTGTGTCTTCAATGCCGAGCCCTTGGCGCCATTTCTCGATGCCATGGTGCTCGGCGATGGGGAGGAGGCGGTCCTTGATCTTGCTCGGACCCTTCAACGGGGTAAAACAGAGGGCTGGAGTCGGCTGCAGCTCCTCCGGGCATTGGCCAGTCTGCCGGGTTTTTATGTCCCGGCCTTTTTTGAGCCTGATGCCACGGGGCGCCTGCGGGCTGTGTATGGTCTTGATACAATCACCAAGCGGACCTTGCCGAGTTTGGAGGCGGCGCCGTGGCCTGTGAACCAGGTCGTCCCTTTTGGCCGGCCTGTCCATGACCGACTGACCGTGGAGATTGCCCGCGGCTGCACCCGCGGCTGCCGGTTTTGTCAGGCGGGGATGATCTACCGGCCGGTGCGCGAGCGCCAGGTGGCCACCATCGCCCAAGGGATTGAAAAGGCCTTGAGCGCTGGTGGCTGGGAAGAGGTATCGTTTTTGTCGTTGAGTACCGGCGATTTTTCTGGACTGAATCAACTGTTTGCCGAGACCTATGTCCGTTGCCGTGCCGAGCAGGTGGCCATTGCCCTTCCGTCACTGCGGGTTGGCTCCGTAGGTCCAGAGCTTATGGCATTGCTTGCAAGTATTCGCCGCACAGGTCTGACCCTTGCCCCGGAGGCTGGGACGCAGCGGTTGCGGGATGTCATCAACAAAGGCATTACCGAAGAGGCCTTACTCGCCCATACTCGGCAGGCCTTTGCCTTGGGGTGGCAGGCGGTGAAGCTCTATTTCATGATCGGGTTACCCACCGAGACCGAGGAGGACCTCGTGGGGATTGTCCAGCTGTGCCAGAAGGTGGCCGACACCGCACCCACCCGCCGTCGGCTCCAGGTGACGGCCGCAGTATCGCCCTTTGTCCCCAAGGCCCATACCCCGTTTCAGTGGGAGGCACAGATCCCGCCTGCCGAAGTGGAGCGCCGCATCGCCTTCCTGCGGCAACTGGTCCGGCCGCATAAGTGGCTCCGTCTCAAGTGGCATAGCCCGGCCATGACCTTTCTCGAAGGAGTTTTTTCGCGAGGGGATCGGGCCTTGGCCCCGGTCCTGGAGGCGGCCTTGGCGCGCGGGGCTGTGCTCTCGAGCTGGGAGGACCATCTCCGTTTGGAATTGTGGCTCGAGGCATTTGCCGCCTGTGGGATTGACCCTGAAGGCTATTTGGCAGCTCGCCATCTGGAGGCCCCGCTGCCTTGGGAACACCTCAGCCCCGGGGTAACGCGGGAATTTCTCCTGCGCGAGCGCAAGCGCGCCTTGGCAGGGAAGACCACCGAGGATTGCCGTTTTGGGGCCTGCCGCGCTTGCGGGGTCTGCCCGGGGGAGGGCAAACTTGCGCCTGTGCTCCAGCCTGATCTTGGGACAACGGCCGTGGAGGTCCCTTCGGTGGAGAAAGTGGACCTCACCGTGCGGGCCGCGCGCTACCGGGTCATCTACCAGGTGCTTAAGCCAGCGCATTACTTAAGCCAGCTCGAATTGCAGCGGGTCTTTGAGCGGGCCTTGCGCCGAGCACGGGTTCCGCTCACCATGAGCAGCGGCTTTCATCCCATCCCGGTGCTTTCTTTTGCTCGGGCCCTGCCGGTGGGTGTGGGGAGTCTGTGTGAGTGGTTGGAGATCACTACCCGCGTCGTTCTTGATCCTAAGGAGTTGACTTGGGCCCTCCATGAGCAGCTCCCTCAGGGGCTTGCCGTGGAAGAGGTGCTGCCTTTGCCGTTGATGGGCAAACGCCCTGAGGCGGTGGAGGAAGATTTTGCCGTCACCTGCGCCACTGCGGCTGTTTGCCAGCGCTGGAGGGCGCGGATGCAGACGATCCTTGCAGAAGCGTCGTTCGTGGTAGAAAAGCCATCCAAAACGGGAAGCCGTCTGGTGGATGTGCGCGCCCTTCTTCGAGGATTTCAACCCACTGAGCAAGGAGGCATCGTGACCTTTTCTTGGGAGCAGGGATATGCCAATCCGCTTTGGGTCTTGCAGAAAGTGGACGCAGATTTCGATCTTGTGGAGATGGAGGTGGTGAAAGTGGCGCGGCGTCTCGCCGTTGACCGCGCCACCTTCGAGACTTAGGCCTCGTTGCTGGCCTTGGCTACCCCCCGTTTTTCCCACAGCCGCATGTCTTGCATTTTTTTGCGACGGTCACGGGCTAGGGATTTGGCAACCAGGGAGATATCTTTCTTATAGCCCCATTTTTCTTTGTATTCTTTGGGGGTCAGACCATGGGTGGCAAGATGGCGTTTGGTGAGCACTTTAAACGTCTTGCCGCATTCCATGCAGGTAATGGATTTTTCGCGGATGGCCTTTTTGGGATCAAGTCCTTCGAGGGACTCGATTTCTTCTGGAGCGCTTTCCACCGCTACGTTCCGAATGCTTGCGGTTAATTTTTTGAGCATGGAGGTAATTTCTTCTTCGGTCATCGTGCGCACACTGGCCTGTGCCTTGACGATTTCCAGGGCCTGCTTGAGATAATCTTCCATAGGTGGGTCCTCCTATTGTTGGTCAATGAAATTTTATCTGAGCTAGGAAGAAAGTTTTGTGTTGTCAATATGCAGAGGTCTATGTTGGATAGTTTTTATAAGCATGTGTGAAGGAGTATTTCATGAAGGTTCCCCAAGCTGCGGTGAATGAAGTTGCTAAGGTATTCCATTTTGAATTCTGGCTTCGGTACTATTTTACCCAAGAAACGGACGATGGTCTGCGTCTTGTTCTTACCCCAGAACAGGAGATGCAGATGCGTCGGACGTTCCCTGAGATGTGGGAGATGGTAGAGCGCCTCCAGAGCGAGCCCCTTTCGCCCCAGCTCTCGCAGCAGGCCGTGGGCGAGTATCTCCAGCTGTATGTGGAGGGCAAGAAATTTGCCCCCAATACCGTCACCAATGTCCTCGATTCCAAAGATTTTGAAGTGGAGATGTATCTGTTCGATACCTGGGTCGAGCTCCACGAGGACCAGCTCATGGAGAAGATCTACGGTTTTGACTGGTGGATGCACGTTTATGGGAAATGGCGCGAGGGCGAGGGGGCTAAACACATGGCCCAGAGCCTCAAAAATCAGGTGCAAGCGCACAGTTCGGGTACGGTCCATTGATGCGGGGCTGTAACCATGGCGGGGCGGTGCATGCGGCCGCCCAGGCCTTGGGGGTGCCCGTATCGAGCGTGCTCGACTTTTCCGCGAGCATCAATCCTCTTGGGCCGCCAGATTGGCTCCGTCCCGTCGTGGCGCGCAGTTTGGAGGAGGTCCAGCACTATCCGTGGCCGCGTGCCGAAAGGGTACGTCAGGCGGCCGCCCGGCGCTACGGTGTCCCTGAGGCCCGCCTTGTGGTGGGAGCCGGCGCTTCGGAGCTCCTCTTTGTTTTGCCCCGGGTTGCAGGGTGTCCCCGGGCTGTTATCCCTACCCCGTGCTATACCGACTATCCGCGGGCAGCGGCTGCTGCGGGCCTGCAGGTTGAGCTCCTGGCGCCTGGGGCAGACTTGAGTGTGGATCTGGTGGCCCTGGAGCAGGCAGTGGCTGCGGGGCCGGCGGTGGTCTTCCTCGGGCATCCGGGCAATCCCGTGGGCCAGCCCCTGCCGGTGGCCGCGGTCCTTGCATTGGTGGATCGCTTCCCCGAGATTTTGTGGGTCATCGACGAGGCTTTTGCTGATTTCGTCGTCGGCATGGAGCGTCTGGTGGCGGTGGAGCGCCCGAATCTGGCAGTGCTCCTTTCTCTTACTAAAATGTACGCTCTTCCGGCCTTGCGGGTGGGGCTTCTTGTGGCTGACCCTCAGCTGGTGGCCCGCATCGAAGAAGTCCTGCCGCCGTGGAATGTCTGTGGCCCGGCCCAAGCCGTGGCCGAGGCGGCCCTTGCGGATCCGGCCTTTGCCGAGACCTCGGCCCGGCAGGTGGTCCTCTGGCGCGAGGAGCTTGGCCGTGGGTTAGAGCGGCTACCGGGCTGGCAGGTATACCCGAGCCAGGCCAATTATCTTCTTTGTCAGCTGCCAGCAGATGCCCGTCCGCTCCTGGAGCGACTCACGGCCCAGGGCATCCTGGTGCGCGGGTGCGGCAACGTCCCGGGCCTGGACAACCGTTTTCTGCGGGTGGCGGTACGCACTCCGGAGGAAAACGCCCGTCTTGTGGAGGCCCTTGCTTCGGCCCAGGCCGGGCCCCGGCCTTCCTCTCCACCACGGCGCCCCCCGGCCCTGATGGTGGTGGGATGCACCTCGGACGCAGGCAAGAGCGTGCTTGTGGCTGGACTCTGCCGGCTCCTGTGGCAGGAGGGGGTGCGGGTGGTCCCCTTCAAGGCCCAGAATATGAGCCTCAATGCCGCGGTGACTGCCGACGGCGGGGAGATGGGGCGAGCCCAATATCTCCAGGCCATGGCCTGTGGGCTCACTCCGGATGTGCGTATGAATCCGGTCCTCCTCAAGCCGCGCACCGACACGGGGTCGCAGGTCATTGTCCTGGGGCGGCCATGGGACAACCTGGATGCCATTGCCTACCACCGAGCCAAGGAGCGGCTGTGGCCCATCATCACCGAGGCCTATGCCAGCCTGGCGGCCGAGGCAGACGTTGTCCTTCTTGAAGGGGCGGGTAGCCCGGCAGAGGTCAATCTTAAGGCCGGGGATATTGTCAACCTGCGCATGGCCCGCCATGCCGGGGCCCGGGCCTTGCTGGTGGGCGATATTGACCGCGGGGGTGTATTGGCCGCTTTTGTGGGGACATTGGACCTCCTGGCCCCCTGGGAGCGCCAGCTCGTGGCCGGGTTGGTGGTCAACAAGTTTCGTGGCCGTCTTGACCTCTTGACCCCAGCCCTGGAGTTCGTTTCCCAGGCCACTGGTCGGCCTGTGCTGGGGGTGGTGCCGTATCTCGAGCGCTTGGGGCTCCCGGACGAGGACTCGGTGGCCTTTAAGGCCGCGCCAGCAGTGGAAGGCGAGGGGAAACTCACGGTGGCCGTGGTGGACCTGCCGCGCATCGCCAATGCCACGGACCTGGACCCCCTGCGCGGCGAGCCGGACATCCGCCTGGTGCGGGCGCGACGGCCGGAAGACCTTGCCGGGGCCTGTGTCATCATCCTGCCAGGATCGCGCAGCGTGGCCCAGGACCTAGAGTTCCTCCATGCTTCAGGGCTTGGTCAGGCCATTGTCCAGGCAGCGGACCATGGAGTGGAGGTCATCGGTATCTGCGGGGGGCTGCAGATGCTTGGGGCGGCCCTTGAGGACCCCCAGGGGGTGGAGAGCCGCATCCCGGCACGTCCCCTGGGCCTCTTGCCGCTCGTCACGGTCTTTGCCCCGGGCAAGGAGCTTTCTGCTACCTCGGCCCACCATCTGCCCACTGGGTTTGAGGTGGTGGGGTATGAAATCCACCATGGCGTCACCCGTGCGGTGGGCGAGGTGGGGCCGGTCATCCGGCGGGCCGATGGCCAGGTCATCGGCTGGGGCCGCGGCCAGGTGTGGGGGACGTACCTCCACGGCCTGTTCGACGCGGATCCCTTCCGTTGGCACCTTCTCGACTCTTGGCGGCTTCGGCAGGGCTTGTCACCTCGCGGCGCTGGCGCGGTCTATGACCTGCGCGCTGCCCTCGACCGGCTCGCCCAGACCTTGCGCCAGAGCCTTGACCTTGTGGCCATCTTCCAGCTTCTTGGGCTTTAGGCTCCTTGTACGCCTTGGCGCAGCCACGGTCCAGCCGTGGTGCCTTGTGTTCCTTGGCCCGCCTTGTGCCTTTGCTGGTACGGTAGGGTCCAGGGAGGCCGTAGTCGGCGGCGGCTTGTCCCGTGTCCGCGAGCCGGATCGCCATCTTTCAGATTCGAGGGAGCCGTGGTCGGCGGCGACTTGTCCCGTGTCTCGGCACGCTCTTGGAAGCGGCATCGCCCCGGCTGATTCCCACTGCAACCGCCACTGCGCCCCGAGCCGCACGCCCTCTTGGATCTTTTTCGTGCACCCGCGGCAGCTATCACCTGCAACCAGCATTACGTCCTGGGCCGTACGCTCTGCCCAACGTGGGACGGATGCTGTCCCCCAGCTTCCCCTGTGGAGGTTGACTCTCGGGTTAGCCTCGCGGCCACCCACCGGCCCCGCATCTGGCGCATTGGGACGCCGGTATTTGGTTCAACTTGTCTGGTTGGCCTCGTCGTCCACCCTTGCTTGCCGAACTACCACAGCATTCGGACTTTGATGCCGCGCCGGGCCATGACCTCCTTGCATTGGCGAATGGTGTACTCGCCAAAGTGGACAATGGAGGCGATGAGGGCCGCCGACGCCCGGCCAATTGTGACGGCATCGGCCATGTGCTCCGGAGAGCCGGCCCCGCCCGAGGCAATGACCGGGATGCGCACCGCCTCGGCAATCTGCCGGGTGAGGGTGAGTTCATAGCCGTTTTTCGTCCCGTCAGCATCAATGGAGTTGACGCAGAGCTCGCCGGCGCCCAGACGCTCGGCCTCTCGCGCCCACCAGATGGCGTCAATGCCCGTCGGTTTGCGGCCACCATGGATGACGATTTCATAGCCTGAGGGGATCTGGGGGCTCACCGGCACGCGCAGGACATCCATCCCCACCACGATGCATTGCGAGCCAAAGGCCGCGGCCCCCTCGGCAATGATCTGCGGATTTTTCACGGCCGCCGAGTTCACGGACACCTTTTCGGCGCCAGCGAGGAGGACGTCACGCATCTGAGCGACCGAGCTGATGCCGCCGCCTACGGAAAAGGGGATAAAGACCTGGGAGGCCACCTCTTCCACCACCCGAAGCATGATACCCCGGCCCTCGTGGGAGGCGGTGATGTCGTAGAAGACGATCTCGTCCGCCCCTTCTTCGGAGTAGCGTCGGGCCGTTTCCACTGGATCGCCAATATCCACGTTGCCTTGAAAGCGCACACCCTTGGTGAGTTTGCCATCACGCACATCAAGACAGGGGATAACGCGTTTACTGAGCATGGCCCACCTCCTGGCAATAGGCAAAGAAGTTCCTGAGCAGGCGCAGCCCGGGCCGGCCGCTTTTTTCCGGATGGAACTGCACCGACCACAGGCCGTCACGGCCATGGACCGAGCAAAACTCCAGGCCATAGAACGTCGTCCCGAGGACGAACTCAGGGGCGGGCACAGGGTAGTAGGAATGCACGAAATAGAATTCGCTCGCCGGGTCGATACCGGCAAAGAGGCGGCAGGGGCGCTGGAGCTGCACCGTATTCCAGCCCATGTGCGGGATGGCGATGGGGTGGCCGTCTTCGTCGCGAAGCTGCGGGTCAAAGCGCTGGCAGTGGCCCGGTAGTAGGCCGAGGGTGGTGGCCTCGTTTTCCTGGCTGGCCTCAAGCACGATCTGACAGCCAAGGCAGATGCCAAGCAGAGGCTTTGCGCTTTGGACGAGTTCATGAAGGAGGGCAGCTAGGCCAGTAGACGTAAGGTGGGCCATGGCCGCGCCTGCGGCCCCCACGCCGGGGAAAATGACGCCGTGCGCCTGCCGCAGCAGGGTGGGGTCTGCGGTGATCTGCGCCGGGATGCCGAGGTGATCCAAGGCGCGGCGCACGCTCGTGAGATTGCCGGCGTGGTAGTCGAGGATGGCGAGCATAGGTTCTCCTTGGGGAAGATGCGCTGCGAAGATAGAATTTCTACTGCAAAGCGAGCTACCCGCCAACCCCTTGGCTGGGGGGCGAAAGATGCTCTTGAGTTCAACCCATCACTCTTTTTTTGATTTTCTCTTGCGAAGGATAGACCTACTTGGGCACAGTTGCGTATCCCCACGGCGGCAAACAATCCGGCGCCACCGTTTCGCGGCCAGGTGTGGCACCGGAATTATGATGTTGGGCATCGTGGGAGGGCATCTCCTAAAGATGCCCTAAGGCAGCCATCCAGGTGGTGCATCGCCCAGTTATAACCACCGTTTGCGCGCAAACCACCACCACGCCAATCCACAGCTGACAATGGCCAGGACGGTTAAGATAGCAAAGGCCTCTGGCCACTCTTGCATAGGGAGGGTAACATTCATCCCATAGACACCAGAGATGATGTTGGGAATCATCAGGATGATGGTGAATCCAGCCAAAAACTTCATCACCATGTTCATGTTATTGGAAATGATGGAAGCAAAGGCATCCATCGTACCAGAAAGGATATCACTATAAATATTGGCCATTCCAATAGCTTGGCGATTTTCAGTAATAGCATCTTCAAGTAAATCAACTTCATCTTCTGAAAGCTGAATGCCCCGTAGACGAAGAAATTTGTCCATGATGATGTCGTTGGCCTTGAGAGAAGTTGTAAAATAGACAAGGCTTTTCTCGATTCCCAACAACTCAATGAGCTCCTGATTGCGCATCGAGGCCTGAAGGGCCTGTTCCACTGTATCGGCACGACGGTTGATGTCTTTCAAGCAGTGCAAATAGCTCAACGCCGATCGTTGCATGAGGGTGATGGCAAAGCGCAAACGTCGGGAGGTATCCACCTGGCGGGTACGGCCATTGAGAATCTTCGAGACAATGTCCTGCTGTGCCCGACACACGGTGATGACTACTGAGGGGGTAATGACGACACCAATGGGTATAGTCATATATGGTACCCGGGGGTCTGCTGTATTTTCAACGGGAACGCGAAGTACTAAAAGGATGACGCCATCTTCCACCTCGAGGCGGGCGCGTTCATCCATGTCGAGGGGGTCGACCAAAAAATCGAGCGGTACGCCCTGAAGCAAAGCAATGCGTTGTACTTCCTCTTCTGATGGATTGACAAGATTGATCCAGCTCTCGGGCTCTAAATGATCTAGAACCACTAATGTATCGTACATCGTCTTGCGGATGATAATCATTGTACTTCCCTCCCTGCAGTTATCTCAACGTTATTGACCACAACCAACGCGAGTACTGCATGGGTAGGGATCCGCTGCAGACCCCATGTGCGCAACAAAATAGCGCACCCATGGTTTGATGAAGAGAATGTCCATGACGGCTGCCCTCCAGAGCTCCTGGCTCCATCAGGCAGCCCGCCGATCAGACGGGAAAGATGGAGCCGAGAAGCTTGTCCGTGATGTCCCGGTGGGACTGGCATCGATGGCCAGCCCTATCGCCAGAATCCACACTCCACTCCTCGGTTACACGGTAAACCACCTCGGGACACTCTGGCCCCGATACCAAGACAGCCCTCCCTACGCCGAAGAGCGTCCTAAGGCAAGCCTCAGAAACCTTGTTTGTGCCGGACAAGGCGAATGCTTCCCCACGGGACAATAGTGTTGACCGGGAGCACCCAGGGATGACCGCGATGGGGTTTCCGTTGCTGGCGTCTTGCCGTAGTGGTAGGCCTACGGCCGCAAGGCCGCCGAGGCAGCGCGAAGGAGGAAGAAGGTATGATCATCGTCACCGGCGGGGCCGGTTTTCTAGGCAGCGCCATCATCTGGGGGCTCAACCACCGCGGCATAGGGGATATCCTGGTGGTGGATAACCTTGGCTGTACGGAGAAGTGGAAGAATCTCGTCGGCTTACGCTATAGCGCCTATCTCCACAAAGACGCCTTTGCCGCGCATCTCCGCGAAGGCCGCTGGCAAGGGGCCGTGGAGGCGGTCATCCACATGGGCGCCTGCTCGTCCACCACCGAGCGCGATGCCGACTACCTCATGGCCAATAACTTCGAGTACTCCAAACTCGTGTGCCGCTTTGCCCTGGAGCGGGGGGCGCGTTTTGTCTATGCCAGCTCTGCGGCCACCTATGGCGATGGGGAACTGGGGTTTGATGACGCCGACAGTCTCCTCGATCGCCTCACTCCCCTCAATATGTACGGCTACTCCAAGCATCTCTTCGACCTCTGGGTGCGCGACCAGGGCCTGCTTGGCGAGGTGGTGGGACTCAAGTTCTTCAACGTCTTTGGCCCCAACGAGTACCACAAGGGCGATATGCGCTCGGTGGTGTGCAAGGCCGTGGCCGAGATCGCCGCCACTGGCACCTTACGTCTCTTCCAATCCCACCGCCCAGACTATGCCCATGGCGAGCAGCGGCGGGACTTTGTGTTTGTGGAGGACTGTGTCGCCGTGGTCCTGTGGCTTTTGGACCATCCTCAGGTGGGGGGTATCTTCAACGTGGGCAGCGGCGTGGCGCGCACCTGGAATGACCTGGCGCAGGCGGTGTTTGCGGCCATGGGACAGCCGGTGGGCATTGAGTACGTGCCCATGCCCGAGGCCATCCGCGACAAGTACCAGTACTACACCTGCGCCTGCATGACGAAGCTGCGTGCCGCTGGCTTGCCGTTGGAATTTACCCCCCTCGAGGTGGCGGTGGAACGCTATGTGCGGGAGTATCTGTTGCGTGGCCCCGCCTATTTGCGTTCGCGCTAAGGGGCATGGTTGGTGCTCTTAAGGATGAAACCGGGGGCATTGAGCCCTGCCAGAGGATGAAACCGGTTGGCCCGGCTGGCGGTGTCCGCGGCCAGCAAGAATATCCTTCGTCCGTGATCCCTGCCTAAGGATGCAACTGGTTGGCGGTGGGGCGTATGGTTGAGGGGGGCATGCCGTGGGCTCGCGGGCCCCTATCCTCTGCGGGCCTCCAGGCGCAAGAACCGGCCGGTGATGGATGCGGGATTGGTAGCGAGTTCCTCCGGGGTCCCTTGGGCAATGATCTGCCCGCCTTTTTCGCCGCCCCCTGGGCCCAGGTCAATGACCGTATCGGCCGCGGCCACGACGTCGAGATTGTGTTCGATAACGATAACCGAGGCCCCGCGCTCCACCAGGGTGTGGAGGACCGTGATGAGCTTGCCCACCTCGTGGATGTGGAGGCCGGTGGTGGGCTCGTCGAGGATATAGAGGGTGCCGGGGAGGCTGCGTTTGCCCAGCTCCCGGGAGAGCTTGATGCGCTGGGCCTCACCACCTGAGAGGGTGGTGGCAGGCTGGCCAAGGCGCAGGTACTCGAGACCAACTTCCTCGAGGATGCCAAGTTTGCGCTCCAAGGCGCTGTGGCCGGCAAAAAAGGCCTTGGCCTCGGCAACACTCATCTCCAGGACCTCGGCGATGGATTTGTCGCGGTACAGGACATCGAGGGTCTCGCGGTTGTAGCGCTTGCCGCCGCAGACCTCGCAGGTGACAAAGACATCGGGCAGAAAATGCATCTCCACGCGAATCTGGCCATCGCCCTGGCAGGCCTCGCAGCGCCCCCCCGAAACGTTAAAGCTGAAGCGTCCCGGTCGGTAGCCGCGCTTTTTGGCTTCTTTGGTGCCGGCAAAAAGCAGGCGGATTTCGTCAAAGATTTTGGTATAGGTGGCGGGGTTGGAGCGCGGGGTGCGGCCAATGGGCGTTTGATCGATGGCCACGAGCCGCTCCACGGCCTCGGCCCCCTCGATGCCGCCGATGTGGCCCGGGTTGTCCACCTTAAGTCCCTGGCGCAGGGCCAGGTGCTTCATGAGGGAGTCCACCACAAGCGAGCTCTTCCCAGAGCCCGAGACCCCGGTGACGCATACGAGGCAGCCAAGGGGAAAGGCGCAATCGATGCCTTTGAGGTTGTTGGTGGTCACTTGGCGCAAGATGAGGTGGCCGCGGGGATGGCGGCGCTGGCTGGGACGGGGGATGGCACGCTCGCCGCGCAGGTACTGACCGGTGAGGGTCGAGGCGTGGGCCACGAGTTGTTCCGGTGGGCCAGCAAAGACGACCTCCCCGCCAAGGAGTCCAGAACCTGGCCCAAGCTCCACGACATAGTCTGCCGCACGGATGGTGGCCTCGTCATGCTCCACGACAAGGACGGTGTTGCCGCGACCTTGGAGCTGGCGCAGGGTATGGATGAGCCGTTCGTTGTCCCGGGGGTGCAGGCCAATGCTGGGTTCATCGAGGACGTAGGTAACCCCCACCAGGCCGGAGCCCAGTTGTCCGGCCAGGCGGATGCGCTGGGCCTCGCCGCCGGAGACCGTGCTCATGGCCCGTGCCAGGGTGAGGTAGTCAAGGCCTACACCCATGAGGAAACCGAGACGGTGGAGGAGCTCTTTTTGGAGTGGCGCGGCGATGGGTTGGCGCTCTGGGCGTGGCGAGTAGGCCGCAAGCCAGGCCAGGGCGCGCTCGATGGACAGGGAACAGAAGTCGAAGATGGAGTATCCCTCCACCTGAACGGCCAAGGCCTCAGGACGCAGGCGAGCGCCGTGGCACGCTGGACAGCGGGTGCTTTGACGGAAGCGGGCGAGTTCATCGCGCCAGATACCGCCTAGGGTGTGGCCGCGCTCAAGGAGCCCCACAAGGCCCGGCCAGCCAGTGGTTGGGTGGCCGTGAAACAGGGCCTCTTTTGCAGATTCCGGGAGTTCGGACAACGGGGTGTCCAGGAGGTCGAGGTCAAGGTCTTGCCCAAGACGTTCGATATCAGGCCGCAGTCGGGCGAGGGCCTTGGGGTGGCGCCAGGGGAGGAGCGCCCCGGCAGCAATGGACAGGCCGGTGTTGGGGGCTATGAGCCGGGGGTCGTAGAACTCCACACTGCCGATGCCGTCGCAGCGGGGGCAGGCCCCTTGGGGGCTGTTAAAGGAGAAAAGTTGGGGGGTGAGGGGGGGCAGGCTGATGGCGCAGCGTGGGCACACGGCCTGGGTAGAAAAAAAGAGGTCCTCTTTTGGTTGGCCGTCGGCGCCAAGAGGCTGGACGAGGAGGCGGCCTTGGCCCAGGCGCAGGGCAAGCTCCACAGAATCGGCCAAACGACGTTGGATATCGCCGCGCTGCACAAGGCGGTCAACGACGACCTCGATGGTGTGCTTGTGGGTCTTGGCGAGCTCGGGGAGGGGTTCAAGGGGGAAGACCTGGCCGTTGATGCGCACCCGGGCAAAGCCTTGGGCCTTGAGCTTGCGCAGGAGGTCGGCGTGGGAGCCTTTTTTGTGCTCCACCATCGGGGCGAGGAGGAGAAAGCGCGTCCCGTCGGGGAGGTCAAGGATGCGATCTACCATCTGGTCGCCGGTTTGGGCGACGATGGGGGCACCACAGCTTGGGCAATGGGGGGTGCCAAGTCTTGCCCAGAAGACGCGCAAAAAGTCATAGATTTCGGTCACCGTGCCCACGGTGGAGCGAGGGTTGCGGGAGACGGTGGCCTGCTCGAGGGAGATGGCTGGGGTGAGGCCTTCGATGCGGTCCACATCAGGTTTGTCCATTTGGGGTAAGAATTGGCGGGCATAGGTGGAGAGGGATTCCACGTAGCGGCGTTGGCCTTCGGCATAGACGATGTCAAAGGCCAACGTGCTTTTGCCGGAGCCGGAGGGGCCGCAGATGACGGTGAGGCGCTCGCGCGGGATGTCGAGGCTGATGTTTTTGAGGTTGTGCTGGCGAGCACCACGAATTTGGATGCAGGGTTGGGACATGGGCGTTGGGGTTGGGGTTTGAGGACCATGGGCCATTAGGCATCCTCGGGCTGGAGGGCAAGGTCAGATGCTGGGGAGGACTTCGAGAATGGTGGCAAGCCGCTGGCGGTAGGTGTGGTGGGTGAGGATGTACGCCTGCCAGGTCGCGGCGAGCTGTCGGCGATCTAGCTCGTGGCGCAGGAAGTAGCGGATGCGGTCGAGGGCCTCGTTTGGGGTGGCAAAGATGATGGGGTCGGTGAGCTCGCGGGGAAAAAGCCTGAGCCCTGGAGTGGCGTCGCTGAGGAGAAATCCGCCGCAGGCCCAGACATCGAAATGGCGCTGGGTGAGGCCATGGGGCAAAAGGAGGCTGGTGAGGTTGAGGGTGATGGCGGCCTGGGCGTAGAGGTCTGCCAAGGGGCCGTAGTAGTCCACCGGAGGGAGGAGGCGGGCCTGGGGCAGGAGGGTGCTCCAGCCAAGGTCACCGACAACAGTAAGCGGGAGATGGTGGGCAATGGCCTGAAGGATACGTGCTCGCCATGTTTGGGAGGCCGTTTCCGCTCCGCATCCTACGGTGCGAATATCTGTCCCGGGCCAGAGTCGGGGAGCGCCGAGGCGGGCCCACCACCAGGCAAAATGGGGGGTCCGGCAGTAGCGAGCCAGGGTTTGGGCGCGCTGAAGGAGCGGTGCTGGGGGATGGGCGGCGGCAAAAAAACGGTCATGATCTGGAAAGCGGGTGCGGCCCACGAAGAGGACCGTGGGTTCCTGGGGGGCCTTACGCGGGGCAAAGAGGGACGGGGAGGTCGCCAGCGGGAGGAACAAGGGTCGTCCACCCAGCGTGCGCAGGGGGCGCAGCGACCAGGGGTCGGTGACGGCCAGCGGCAGGCGCCGCCAGGCGCGGGTCTTGATGCCAGCGAGGAGGTGGAAGGGGTTGTCGATAGCCCATACGAGCACCGGCACGCCGGCGGCCTCGAGGATGGCTTGGGTTTCACCCCAGGGGTCGAGGCCGTGGAAGTTGAGGGAGAGGACGAGCCGAGGCCGTTCCTCGGCAAGGAACTGGCGCAGGACCGGGGCCGGGATGTGCTGGGGAAGCAGCCGGGGGGTCAGGCCAAGGCCGTGGGCTGCTTCAGCGAGTTCCTGACGGACAAGGCCATGGGCTGGACCAGGCAGCCAGATGGTGGGCCGTGGTTGGGCTGGGGGCAGGTTCTGGAGCCTGGCGAGGATGGGCTGCCAGAAGCTCGGAAAGAGGTGGGGCCCGGGGAGATAGGAAAGCTGGCGGCACAAGGGGAGGGAGGCGAGTTGGCGGGGGGAGATGCGTTGCCAGCTGGCCGGGATGGCAGCGTGCCAAGAGGGGGGCATCTGGCGCGCCATGGGAGGGGCCTCGAGAAAAAAGATGATCTCTGCTCCGTGCACCATGCTGGAGAGGAGCTGGGGATGAGGGCCAAGGCCAAGGATAAGCAGGATTGGCGACGGTGCTTCGCGCAGGGCAAAGGACGCTGGGTCGTCTGGTAAACTCTGGAGGCGACCGAGCTCATCTCGAATCTTTACACGCTTTGGTCGGGCTGGCATGAATTCCGCTTTCGAAGAAGGCAGGGCAAGGGGATGAAGAACTACCGCGACTACTATTTCCGCAAAGCCAAGGCTGAGCACTATCCAGCCCGCTCCGTATACAAGCTCATGGAGATGGACAAGGCGTTGCGCTTGCTGACCCCAGGAGGGCGAGTGCTGGACTTGGGGGCGACTCCTGGTTCGTGGAGCCTCTATGCGGCCCAGCAGGTTGGACCACAGGGACGGGTGGTTGCCCTGGACTGCGTACCCACGGAGACGGTCTTTCCGCCCCAGGTGCAGTTTTTGGTGGCCGATATGCTCCATCCTTCGGCGGAGGCTATCGCTGTTCTCGAGGCCCATGCCCCGTTTTCCGTCGTTCTCAGTGACATGGCCCCCAAGACCACCGGCAGTCGCATTACCGATCAAGCGCGCTCTCTGGCCCTGGTGGAGGCCGCCTACGGGGTGGCGATGCGCTGGCTTGCCGCCGGTGGCCATTTTGTGGCCAAGATTTTTGAAGGCCCCGATGCCCCGGCCTTTGTGCGGGGCATTAAACCCTTTTTTGAGCGGGTGACCCTCATGAAGCCCAAGAGCTCACGCTCCGAAAGCAAGGAGATTTTCATCGTGGGCCTGAGCTTGCGGACACGGGACCCGCGCTACCGAATTCCTGAAGACGAGGAGAATTATGGCCGGACATAGTAAGTGGAAAAATATCCAGCATCGCAAGGGCCGTCAGGACGCCAAACGCGGCAAGATGTTCACCAAGGTGACCAAGGAGATCATCCTGGCTGCGAAAACCGGCGGTGACCCTGAAGCCAACCCACGCCTGCGTGCGGCCATCGAGGCCGCCAAGGCCGTGAACCTGCCCAAGGACAAGATTGAGACCGCCATCAAGAAGGGTACCGGCGAGCTCGCTGCCGATGCTCTGGAGGAGATTGTGTACGAGGGCTATGGCCCGGGGGGCGTGGCCCTGCTCATCGAAGCGGTTACGGACAACAAAAATCGCACTGTGGCCGACGTGCGCCATATCTTGAGCAAAAATGGCGGCAGCCTGGGGGCGAGTGGCTGCGTGGCCTGGATGTTCGACAAAAAGGGCGTGTTTGAATTCCCCAAGGCCATTGCGGAAGAGACCATCCTTGAGGCTGGACTCGAGGCCGGGCTCGAGGACGTGGTGGATGACGGTGACACCTGGCAGGCCCGCTGTGCTCCTGAGGACTTCCTGGCGGTCAAGGCCGCTTTCGAGGCCGCAGGTTTGGCCTTCGAAAGCGCGGAGATCACGATGCTTCCCCAGACCACCGTGGCCCTTGATGCAGAAACCGGGCGCAAGATGCTCAAGCTTTACGACGCCCTGGAAGACCATGACGATGTCCAGAACGTGTACGCCAACTTTGACCTATCTGATGAACTGATGGCTGAGATGGCGTAACGGCGATGGTGGTCATGGGCGTTGATCCTGGCTCGCGGTGTACGGGTTTTGGGGTGGTGGCCGAAACTTCGGGGCAGCTCCAGTTGGTGGCGGCGGGCTGTGTACGCCTTGAGGCAGAGGAGGCAGTGAGCCTGCGTTTGGCCCGCTTATTTGCCGAGACCCAACGCTGGATACAGCGCTGCCAGCCAGGGGTAGTGGCCGTGGAGAGTGTGTTTACAGCGAAAAATGCGGCCTCGGCCCTCAAGCTTGGCCAGGCCCGAGGGGCTATCCTCGCGGCTTGTGGGCAATGCGGGGTGCCGGTGGTGGGCTACGAACCGACGGTGGTGAAAAAGGCCGTGACCGGTGTTGGCGGCGCAGCCAAGGAGCAGGTACGGTTTATGGTCGGCCAGCTGCTTCGCTCTGCGACATGCTGGCCCCTGGATGCTGCCGATGCCCTGGCCGTGGCCATTTGCCATCTGAACACAAGCCGCCTGGCCCGCCTTGCTGGCCAACGCGTCGGCGTTGAGCTATGAGATAACCATGATTGCCTATCTGGAAGGTGAAGTCCTGTGGCAGGAGAACGAGGTGTGTGTCGTGCGGACCGCCTCAGGGGTGGGATATGTGGTAACGCCTACCGCCCGGGCCTGGCGCCTGCTCCAGGCCTCGCCTGTGGCCCTGCCGGTGGCCACGGTGGTGCGCGAGGACGCGATCCTGCTTTTTGGCTGTGCTTCTTGGGAGGAGCGCCAGGCCTTCTTTCAGCTCGTAGGCACCCCGGGGCTCGGGCCTAAGACTGCCTTGGCCATCCTTGGGGTCTTTGAGCCGGCAGAATTGGCCGCGGCCATCGCCCGGGAGGATGCCGTTGCCCTGACCCGTGTCCCTGGCATCGGCCCAAAGAGTGCTCGGCGCCTCCTTGTGGACCTCAAAGGCCGTATCTCCGTTCTGGACACCCGGCCAAGCGGGGGGAGCCTTCCGGCAGGGACTCTGGTGAGCGATGCTGTCGCGGCCTTGATCTCCCTTGGCTACCGTGCCGAGGAGGCGAGCGAGGCCGTGCAGGCGGTCCTGAAGGTCGAACCAGAGGCGGATGTGGCCCAAACCGTGCGCTTGGCCTTGCGGCGCTTTGCCCAACGTCTATGACCTATCCCGAAGATCTGTCCCTGCGTCCGCGCACCTTGGACGAGTTTATTGGCCAAGATGAGCTGCGCGCCAGCCTCAAAGTCTATCTCCAAGCGGCGCGCGAGCGCGGTGGCGCCCTCGATCACACGTTGTTTTATGGCAATCCAGGGTTGGGCAAGACGACACTAGCCCAGATTATGGCGAGCGAATTGGGGGTCAATCTTGTGTCCACCTCGGGGCCGGTCCTGGAGCGTAGCGGCGACTTGGCAGCCATCCTCACCAGTCTTTCCCGCCATGACCTGCTTTTCATCGACGAGATCCACCGTCTGCCGCCAGCAGTGGAGGAGATCCTCTACCAGGCCATGGAGGACTTCAAACTCGATCTCATCGTCGGGCAAGGTCCGGCAGCGCGTACGGTCAAGATTGATTTGGAGCCTTTTACCCTCGTGGGGGCCACGACCCGGCTTGGGCTCTTAAGCTCGCCACTGCGGGATCGCTTTGGCGTCATTTTGCGTCTCTCCTTTTACAGCCCCGAAGAATTGGCGCGCATTGTCCTGCGCGCGGCTTCCATTCTCGCCGTGACAGTGGCTCCGGAAGGGGCAATGGAGATTGCCCGGCGGGCGCGGGGTACCCCGCGGGTTGCCGGTCGGCTGCTGCGCCGCGTGGCGGACTACGCCCAAGTGGCAGGAGCTCCTGTTGTGGACGCCGCCGTGGCCGCCCAGGGTATGGACCTCATGGACGTGGACCCCCTGGGCCTAGATCCGCTGGATCGCCGCATTCTTACGTGCATCGTGGAGCAGTTTGACAGCGGTCCGGTGGGGGTGAAGACGATTGCCGCAGCCTGCGCCGAAGAGCCACGGACCATCGAGGATATCTGTGAGCCCTACCTTATCCAATGCGGCCTTATCCAACGTACACCACGGGGGCGGGTGGCCACGGCTAAGGCCCGAGCCCACGTGGCGCGTTGGCGGCAGGCCAGTAAGGATCGCCAACCATGAAAATCATCGATCCCTCCTTTACGATATTGGCCTGCCCCGAACCCGAGGCGATTCTCGGCCTGCTCGAGGCTGCCGCACGCACTTGCTACAAGTCCGAAGACCGCATGGGGCCGGGCACAGCAGCACCGTTACTGCGCCGGATTATCCGCCTTGGGCATGAAAGTGTTGTGGAGCACATCGTGGTAACGGTGCGGATTATCTGTGACCGTGGGGTGAGCCACGAGCTTGTGCGCCACCGCCTGGCATCGTTTTCCCAAGAGAGCACGCGTTACGCCAACTACGCCGGCGAGCGTTTTGGCCGGGAGATCACCGTCATCCGGCCCTTGTTTTGGGCCGAGGACAGCGAGAGCTATCACTTGTGGCACGCGGCCATGGCCGCATGTGAACAGGCCTATCTTGCCCTCATCGATGCCGGGGCCTCGCCTCAGGAGGCGCGTAGCGTACTCCCCAATAGCCTCAAGACCGAGGTGGTGATGACGGCAAACCTGCGCCAATGGCGGCATATCCTGCGCCTGCGCTGCGCCCCGGCTGCCCATCCGCAAATGCGGCAGATCATGCTCCCGCTCTTGGCGGAAATGGCCCGCCGTGTGCCGGTCCTTTTTGAAGACCTGATGGCTGAATACGGCGAAGAAACCGGGAGCAGGCCGCCTGTGGGGGGGTGAGCGGGCAATCGTCTCCCCCAAGCAAGGCCTCAGGGGAGTGCGGAACTTGCTTGGGAGAACAGCGCAGGGCGGCAGGAAGAGGCCGTGGGCACCAAGGCGGTGGAGGGGTGCTGACGGCAACAAGGTCTTGTTTCCCCAGAGGGCGAGTGGGGCCATGGGGGAGCGGCGATGGAGAGGAAGATGCCCAATCTGTGGGGCATCGGTTTTCGGGTAAAAGCGGGCGTGCCGAGGCGGGAAACCGTCTCGGCATTTGTTTTTTCAAAAATTCGTCACTTTGAGCTTCGATTTCGCCGAGACAGCTGATAATAGGATGCATGAGGCCGAAGATGCGTTGGCAAATGGTAGTGGCAATTTTTTTAACATTGCGGAATAAAAACACTTTTTTATGAGGCCCCTGTATTGCTGGGCACCACATTGCCCTGTGCTTCGGCACTGCGAGAGATGAAAAAGGCTAAAAATAGTTAAAAAATGAAGAAAAATTTGATGGGCATGTGGAAATTTTTTTGCTCCCTTGGGAAGAGGAAGGGGAAAGCCCAGCATGTTGCGGGGTTGTGGGGAGAAAGCGGAGGAGAGAAAAGAGAAGGGAGTCTGGATAAATTTTACTATTTCAAAGGGTTGTCTTGTAGAAAAGGCCTGGGGGCAGGGTGCAGAGATTCCCGATGGGGTGGTTTGCTGCCTCCCGACAAGGGCAGTAGGGCACCGGACCATGATGGACGCATGGGAACGTATCGTAGCGCATATGGCCGAGCGCCTGCCGCCTGGAGTCCTCCAGCTGTGGGTGCGTCCCTTGGTGGGGAGTGTAGTGGAAGATGCCGTTATCCTGCGCGCTCCCAATCAGTTTGTGCGGGATTGGGTGGAGCGTCGGCTCTTGGCGGTGATTGGCGATGCTGCCGACGAGGTGCTCGGCTTTCGGCCACGCATTGACCTTGGGGTGGAAGAGGATACCAGGCGGGCGCTGCCCGCTGTACAGCAACTGGGACTGCCGGTCGTCCCCTCGCCTTCCCCACATCCGCTGACATGGCGTTATACCTTTGATGACTTTGTCGTGGGGCCATGCAACCAGCTCGCCTATGCAGCGGCTCAGGGGCTGTGTCGGGGCGAGAGCGGCGTGGATCAGCTCGTGCTGTGTGCGGCCCCGGGTTTAGGCAAAACCCATCTCGCCCAGGCCATCGGTGCCGAACTTGCCCGCCGAACCGGTCGGCGCCAGGTGCGGGTGTGCTATGTCAGTGCCGAAGAGTTTGTGAGCCAATTGGTCTTTGCCATCCGCTCGCGCACCACCGATCAATTCAAGAATCGTTTCCGTCAGGGCGTGGACCTCTTGCTTCTGGAGGATGTCCATTTCTTCCAGGGCAAAGAAAAGATGCAGGATGAGCTCGTGAGCACCTTGGATGCCTTGCGGGGTTCAGGACGGCAGGTCGTCTTGACCAGTTCGTTTTTGCCGCGAGAGCTGAAAGACATGGACGCCCATCTCACCTCGCGCCTCACCCATGGTTTGCTCGCCACCATCGATCGCCCCGATTACACCACCCGCCTTGCCATCGTCCAATACAAGGCCCGCCGCGAGGGGATAGCGATACCCGCTGGCGTGGCGGAGCTCTTGGCCCAGCGTCTGCGCTCTGATGTGCGCCA
This sequence comes from uncultured Desulfomicrobiaceae bacterium, assembly GCA_937989665.1. Lineage (GTDB taxonomy): Bacteria > Desulfobacterota > Desulfovibrionia > Desulfovibrionales > Desulfomicrobiaceae > Thermodesulfomicrobium. Next base: position 79,152 of record CALKRN010000004.1, read on the forward strand.
GCTGGAGAGCTGCGTGCGCAATCTCGTGCTGCGCGCTCGGCTTCTTGGTGCCGACATCACCCCGAGCCTCGCCTGGGACATCCTGCGCAACTACGACGTTGATGCCCCCTCCTTGTCGCTTGAGTCCATTGTCTCCTTTGTGTGCCAAGCCTACCAGCTTTCCTTCGAAGAGCTTTGTTCCCGGAGCCGCAAGCGTGAACGGGTGCTGGCCCGCAATACGGTCTTCTACTTGGCGCGCAAGCATACCGAGCTCTCATTGGCCGAGATTGGTCGCTTCTTGGGGCGGAAGCACTCCTCAGTCATCAAGGGGATTACCGCCGTGGAGCGGGAGATGGCCCGCCAAAGCCCGCTGGGCAAACAGATCGCCCATACCATACGTCGTCTTCAGGTCTAAACCTGCCCCTTGATGCCGCCAGGGTCTTTCCGTAGGAGCGCCGCCATGGAGCGCGTGCTAACTACTGTGGCCGTGGGGTTTCACACCGGCAACCGGCGCGCCGAGCTCATGGTCGGCGCGGTGGCGGCGTGGCTCACTGATCATGGCCGCCGGGTGGTGGTGGTGGAGACGCGCAAGGAAGAGGGCTGCTGCCCAGCCCCATGGGAGGAAGTGGACGTGCTCCTCACCTTGGGAGGGGATGGGACCATGCTGGGCTTTGCCCGTCGGGTCGTGGAGCGCGGGGTCCCCATATTAGGCCTGAATGTCGGCGAAGTAGGGTTTTTGACGGAGCTTACCCCCCGCGATTGGCAGGAGGGCCTCCTCGCCATCTTGGCAGGGGAGTACGAGATCTCTTCACGCCTCGTGCTTGCCTGCGAGGTGCTACGCCGTGGGGAAAAGGCCTACCGGGGATATGCCGTCAATGACCTCGTTATCGGGTGTGGGAGCCTGGCCCGCATGATCCGCCTCGACGTCTGGTACGGCAGCGATCACTTGGGCCAGGTGCGCGCCGATGGGGTCATCGTCGCCACGCCCACCGGATCCTCGGGCTACTCCATCTCTGCTGGCGGGCCCCTCGTCTATCCGGAACTCGATGTCTTCGTGCTCACGCCCATTTGCCCTTTTCTTCATGCCTTTCGTCCCATGGTCTTGCCGTTGGAAGAAGATATCCGTGTCCATGTGGTTGAAGCCCGTTCCTCGGTCGTCCTCACCCAAGATGGCCAGGTGGGGGTGACCCTCCAGACCGGAGACAATGTCTTTGTCTCTGGAGCGGCCCACCGCTTACGCCTTGTGCGGCCTCTCCATTCGCATTACGCAAGTAAACTCAAATCCAAGGGCTTTCTGCGAGGCAACTGATGCCCTCATGGCCGCCGTTTACCTCAGTGCGCCAGCTACGCTATGGACAAGACCCGTATTTCGATGGCTGGTTGCTCCATTTCATGACCGAGAACAACATCGAGCCCAACGTCAACCCGCAAGAAAACGCGGGTATTGAGCAGCTTCGCTTCATGGTGGATATCGATGACGATCAAGTCTTTGCCCCCTGTTCGGATAGGATGCTGCGCAATCTCCTCAACACCGAACTCACTGAGGAATTGCGTCTAGAATATCGAGAAAAATGGCGGACCCTGGTGCACTTGGTCCATGGCCATGTGGCAGACCGCACGACAAGAAAGAAGATCTACGCCATCTCGCGGCACAAAATCCAACAGATTTTGAATTTTCCCTTTCTCATCCCCTCGCGGTTTCTCAAACAACTGCTCACCATCTTTATGGCCACCAGCGGCCTCCATGACCCCTTGGCGGAGGTCAAACGGCAGCGCAATGCTCGGGCCCTTGCCTTCAGTAAGAGTCCAGCCATGGGCTGGGCCCTGTACACCTGCCCGGACCAGAGCATGACTTGCACCACCCTCGAGGACATGCGCTGGCAGCTGGATGCCATTGAACTGGCGCGGCTTGCTCGGCTGTCGTTATGTCCTGAAATCTGGCTGGGAGAGGGTGCGCACTGGCCCGAGGGTGTCGTGCACCTGGCCACAGCCCCATGGCCAGAGCTGGAGGGGATTTTCGAGCGTGTCCTGCGTCGAGCCGGCCGGATCAAAATCCTCTATTTGCCAGAAGAAAGTGGGGAGATCGTCTTTGATATTCTCTTTATTCGGGCCTTGTTGCGCCTGGGGCATCGGGTGACGCTCTCGGTGAAGGACGGGTTCTGCCTGACGACTCCTACCTTTTGGGACCTGGAGCGCGACCCCGCCCTTCAGGAGATCCTCGATGAGGCCATCCTGGTAGATAATCCCCGATTGTCCAAAAACGAGCTCTTGCGCCTCCACCGAGAAAATCCCTTCCTTGTGATTGCCGATGGCACCCGCGAGCGCCTCAACTTGTGGCGCACCAGCGTCACCTTTGCCCGGTCGTGGAAAGAGGCGGATCTCATCATTGCCAAGGGTATCCCACATTACCGCCGGCTTATTGCCAATTCCCACCAATTTACCCGGGACATCATCTGTATCTACCAAGATGAAATGGGGCGACCTCAGGTAGTGTTCAAGGAAAAATCGCCACGGGTGCGCAAGATTACTGAATCCCAAATCCGTGCTCAGGCCGACGCCATCATTGCCGCTATGCGTGCCGCCCGTGGCCAGGGCAAGCAAGTGATGTTCTACAGTGCCATCATTGGTAGTATCCCGGGACAAACGAAGACCGCCATCCAGGTGGTGACGACGTTTGTGGGGTATCTGCGGGCCAAGTATACTAATCTTTTTATCATCAATCCTGCCGAGCATTTTGTCGAAGGCATGGATGGCGACGACCTGATGTATATGTGGGAGCGGGTGCAGCGCAGTGGCCAGATCGATATCTGGCGGTTTCAGAGTGTGGAGGACATCGAGAAGAGCTTTGAGCTCATGAACCGGCCTGTGCCTGCAGAGTGGCACGGCAAAGACGCTACGTTTTCCACCGGATGTACCAAAGAGATGCATATTGCCCTGGATGTGCAGCGCCAGCATCCAGAGATGCAGATTATCGGCCCTGATCCCAAACGCTTTTTCCGGCGCATGGAGTATGGGGTCGGGAAGTATTTTGACGCCCGGTTGGTCGGCCGGGATCGGGAAGAGTCCCATTGACGGCCGCCTGTTGCAGGGCTACCCAGCCCGCCCTTTGGAAGGAGCCGCGCCCGTGAATCCATCCCCGTCCCTTTCTCCGGAAGCCCTCCTCCATGCCTTGGAGGCACTCTGGATGGCCCAACACGAGGCCGTGGCCCAATGGCATCAGCACCAGATGTGCCTCCCTCCTGGGGAGGACCTCATGGCCTTGGGGCTGCGCCAGCACCGCTGCAACTTTGATTTGTGGCATGTGGAGGACGAAGCCCGACGTCAGGACGTGTCTGAGGCGGTCATCGCGGCCTGCAAACGAAAGATCGATGTCCTCAACCAAGAGCGCAACGACCTCATGGAGGTCCTGGACCAGTGGTTTGTTGCTGTGATTGCCAGCTTCCCCGCCCAGCGTGGACTTGCCTCCGAAGTCCCCGGGCATACCGAGACCCTGGGGGCGGTGGTGGACCGGATGTCAGTGCTTAGTCTCAAAATTTACCATATGGCAGAAGAGGCCCGGCGCCTGGATGCCGGCGAGGCCCATGTAGCGCGCTGCCAGCAGCGGCTGGAGCTTTTGTGGCGGCAGCAACGGGAGTTGCGTCAAGCCGTGGCCGCGGCAGTGGAGGATTATGCTGCCGGGCGGCGCCGGCCGCGGGTTTATTTCCAGTGTAAGATGTACAACGATCCCAGCCTCAACCCGGCACTCTACCGGGTTCGGCAAAAGGAGCAAGGAGGCGTGCATGCCGGAGTTTGAGACTGTCATCGGGTTGGAGGTCCATGCCCAGCTGAAGACCGAGAGTAAAATTTTTTGCTCGTGCTCTACCCGTTTTGGCGAGGCGCCTAACACCAATGTCTGCCCAGTCTGTACCGGGATGCCCGGTTCCCTGCCGGTGCTCAACGCCCGAGCCGTAGAATATGCCGTTAAAATGGCCCTTGCGGTCCATTGCCAGGTAAATCGTCGCTCGCTATTTGCTCGGAAAAACTATTTTTATCCCGATCTGCCCATGGGCTACCAGATTTCCCAATACGATCAGCCTTTGGCCGAGCACGGATGGGTAGAAATCCCCGTGGAAGAGGGAACCAAACGCATTGGGATTACCCGTATCCATATGGAAAACGACGCCGGCAAACTCCTCCACTCCGATGGCACGTGGTCGCAGGTGGACCTGAACCGTGCAGGGACTCCGCTCATTGAGATTGTCAGCGAACCAGACCTGCGCTCCGCCGCCGAGGCGGTGGCCTATCTCAAGTCCTTGCGCGCCATCCTCATGTATCTCGGTATTTGCGACGGCAATATGGAGGAAGGGAGTTTTCGTTGCGATGCCAATGTCTCCATCCGTCCTCGGGGGACAACGGGCTTTGGCACACGAACCGAACTGAAGAACATGAACTCCTTTCGCAACGTGGAACGGGCCATCCTCGCGGAGGTGCGGCGGCAGGTGGAACTCGTGGAAGATGGGGAGGCTGTGGTCCAGGAGACACGCCTTTTTGACGCTGCCAAGGGCGTTACCCGCTCCATGCGCGGCAAGGAAGAGGCCCACGATTACCGATATTTTCCTGATCCTGATCTGGTGCCGCTGGTCCTTGATGAGGCGCAAATCGCCGCTTGGAAGGCGGAGCTCCCGGAGCTTCCGGCGCAACGTCGGGAGCGTTTTGTGACGACGTTGGGCCTCGGTGCCGCCGATGCCGAGGTCCTGACCGCAGAGAAGGCCGTGGCCGATTATTTTGAGGCCGCCCTGGGCCACGGGGTGGAGGCCAAGAAGATTGCCAATTGGGTCATGGGCGACGTGCTGCGCGAGCTCAACGACCGTGGGGTGGGGATGGAGGCCTGCCGGCTCTCCCCTGTTGGTTTGGCTCATCTTGTGGCCATGGTGGAGGCTGGGACCATCAACGCAAGCCAAGCCCGGGCCGTGTTTCGGGAGGTCTTCGACAGTGGCGAGGACCCACGCGCTGTGGTGGAGCGCCACGGCTTGGCCCAGGTCTCCGATGATGCCGCCCTGGAGGCGTGGGTGCGCGAGGTCCTTGAGGCCAACCCCGACGAGGTGGCCCGGCTGCGTGCAGGAGAAAAGAAATTGGTGGGCTTTTTTGTGGGGCAGGTCATGCGTCGTTCCGGAGGAAAGGCCAATCCTGGCAAGGTAAGCGAGCTTGTGGCCCGTGTAGCGGGCGAGGGCCAACCATGAAGCGCACACGGTGGACTGTGGCTGCCATGGCGTGGTGGTGGGCCTTGGGGGCATGGGCCGCTGCGGCTGGACCCCTGGAAGCTGTCGAGGCCGTCAACCGGGCCATCGAGACGCACAACGCCACATTGTTTGAGCGCGCCGTGGACGTACCAAACTTGACCACTCAGATCCTCGAAGGGGCCGCTCGGCAGCTGGCGGCTCATCCCCCGCAGGACGACGAACCATTGGTGGCTGTTGTGGCCAAACTCCTCGGCCAGCCAGGGGGCGAGATGGGCCGCATCCTCGCCGATGAAGGCCGGCGCTATCTCCTGTGGGGGATAAGGAGTGGGGCGTTCGCCGGTCGCGCCCGCGAGGAGGCCCCACGGGAAGGCCTGCTGGCGGCCCTCCTTGCGCAAGTCTCTCCGGGAAGAAAAGAGCTGCGGGCCGCTCAAGTCGTGGAGGAGGATGGAGTCGTCGCCATCGTTGAGGCCGATCTCGTGGACCACGGCACAGGCTCGGTCTATCCTTTGGCCCTGCGCCTTGGGCGAGGCAAAGAAGGATGGCGTATCCTCCATCTTCTGAACGTGGAATCCCTTACGGCGCGCATCCGCGCGGAAGCTCGAACTCCTTAGGCCTTTCCACTTTTTCCCACGATGGCGCAGCGCCTGCCTTTGGGTAGGCGCTTTTTTATTTTTCCTAGAAATACAAGTAGTTTGATGCATCCCCGCCTGGGGTTTTCCTCCGCCATCCGCTTTGGGCCTTGACAGTATTTTGATCCTTCTACTAGCTGGGTGGAAAGAAGTGGGAAGAAGTGGGAGGTTGGGGGTGTTTCGTGGCCATGCCCTGCGTACGCAAGACGACAAAGGCCGTCTCATGCTGCCGCCCGAGTTTCGGGACGAGGTGTTCCGCTGCTCGCCCGAGGGTGTGGTCGTGCTCACCAACTTCGACGATTGCGTCGCTGGCTATCCCTTGCCGGAGTGGGAAGTCATCGAGCGCAGTTTTGCTCAGCTCAACATGGCCAACCGCCGCTTTCGCGATTTCCATCGCTTTTTTCTGTCCGGTGCGGTGCAGGTCACGTTGGACCGGCAAGGTCGGCTCCTCATTCCGCCCCATCTGCGGGCCTATGCAGGCTTACGGCGGGATATCGTCCTGGCGGGAGTGGGGCGGAAATTTGAGATTTGGGATCAGGAGCGCTTCGAGGCCCAGCGCCAAGCCATGCAGCAGGATTTCGATGCCGTCATGGACGAACTGGCGCAAAATGGATTCCAACTCGTCCTGTAGGGAGCAAGCAGCGATGTCTCAGGAGCTCTCCCCACCACGCCATGTCCCGGTGCTCGTGCGCGAGGTCGTGGACTGGCTCGCTCCTCGGTCAGGGGGGCGGTATCTCGATGCCACTGTGGGCTTGGGGGGGCATAGCGCGGCCCTCTTGGAAGCCACTGGTGGTGCGGTGGAGATCCTGGGCATGGATCGCGATGACCAAGCCTTGGCTGTAGCCCGTCAGCGTCTTGCACCGTGGGCAGGGCAGGTGCATCTGGTGCAGGCCAATTTCGCGGAAGCGGCAAAGGTGGTGCAGGAACAAGGCTGGGATGGAGTGGACGGCATTTTGGCGGATCTTGGCGTGTCGTCGTTGCAATTGGAAACCCCGGAGCGGGGTTTTTCTTTTGCTGTAGATGGCCCGCTTGATATGCGCATGGATCGCCGTCTGCCAGAGACCGCGGCCAAATTGGTCAATGAGGCGAGTTACGTGCGCCTGAAGGGGATTATCCGCGATTTTGGCGAGGAACCCCTGGCGGGGCGCATTGCCCGGGTCCTCGTGGATGCCCGTACCCGCCAACCCATCACCTCGACCCTGGAGCTCGCTCGGCTCGTGGCCTTGGCCTATCCGCCAACACGGCGTCATCAGGCGCGCAACCATCCGGCAACGCGAACGTTTCAGGCCTTGCGCATGGCCGTGAACGAAGAGCTTCCGGCGGTGGAGGCCTTGTTGCGCGCCGCGGTGGCCTTGCTGCGCCCCGGGGCACGGCTGGTGGTCATCGCCTTCCACTCCCTGGAGGATCGGCTGGTGAAGCGGTTTTTTCGGGCCGAGGCCGCGGCATGTGTCTGTCCCCCACGGCAGGCGGTGTGCACCTGTGGTCACAGCCCACGGCTGCGCATCCTCACCCGCAAACCCGTGACTCCTTCGGACGCGGAGGTGGCCGCCAACCCCCGCAGCCGTAGCGCCAAGCTCCGCGCCGCAGAGCGGCTGCCTGCCCCGCCCCAAGAGGTCCAGACATGATGCGGGGCAGCTCCATGACCCTGACTTTTGTCCTGGGGCTGGTCACGGCCGTCTTGGGGATGGTGCTGGTGTGGGTGAACATCGAGCGTCTCGATTTGGCCTACGAGGTCAAACAGCTAGAGCGGGAGTACGCTCGCCAAAAAGACCTCAACGAAAAGTTGCTCGTGGAGCGGCATTACCTTCTCTCGCCTGCGGTCCTTGGGGCCAAGGCCGAGGCCGCTGGACTCAAACCTCCGCTTCGGGAGCAGATTCGGGTGGTTCCCTGATGGCCAAAGCGACCAATGGACCGAAACGCGACTGGTTCCGCCTCAAGGCGATGGTAGTGGCTACCGGCTTTGCGTGCATGCTTTTGGGGGCCTGGGGACGGGCGTATTGGCTGCAGGTGGTGCAAGGACCGGAGCTTGCCCGCAAGGCCATGGCCCAGCAATGGACCTCGGAGCGGGTGTCGGGAAAGCGCGGGGCCATCGTGGATCGCAATGGGGCCTTGCTTGCCACCTCGGTGAGCGTGGCCTCGGTGTCGGCGCGACCAAATGAGGTGGAAGACCCGGCGCGGGCTGCAGCCCAGCTGGCCAAGGTCCTTGGCGTGCCGGCGGAAGTGCTTCGCCGCCAGTTGACCTCGGATCGGAAGTTCGTGTGGCTGGCGCGCGCCATCAGTGATGCCCAGGCTCAGGCCGTTCGAGAACTCGGCTTATCGGGGGTCTTTTTGGAAAACGAGAGTGCCCGCCAGTATCCGCAGGGGGTTGTTGCCGGGCAGCTTCTTGGTTTCGTTGATGTGGATGGCAAGGGTATTGAGGGGATAGAGCGCTCGTTCGATGCCGTCCTGCGGCCATCGGAAGCCAAATTTACGGTCCAGCGCGATGCCCAAGGCAAACGCCTTGGCCCCACCCCTGCCGACCTGAAGGCCCTTGATGGGCAGCCGGTGCAGCTCACCATCGATGTTCAGGTGCAAGTGGCGGCGGAAGAGGCCTTGGAGCGAGCTGTACGCACCAGCCAGGCGAAAAGTGGCATGTGCATGGTGGTCGAGGTGAACACTGGGGAGATCCTCGCCTGGGCCAATTATCCGTTTTTCAATCCCAATGGGCGGGGCAAAAATCGGAGTGATTGGAAGAACCGCTTGGCGGTGGATATCTTCGAGCCGGGGTCGACGATGAAGCCATTTGTCGTGGCGGCGGCCCTGGAGGAGCGAGTCTGTGCCCCGTCGACGACCTATTTTTGCGAAAATGGGCAGTGGAGTGTCGCCGGCAAGCGCATCAAGGACACCCATGCCTATGGGACGCTGCCGGTGAACAAGATTCTGCGCTACTCAAGCAACATCGGTGCGGCCAAGATTGGTCTTGACTTGGGGGGAGCGCGGCTCCGTAAGTATTTGGATGCCCTCGGGATAGGGAAGCCGACGGGTCTTCCTTTGCCCGGTGAGGCCGCCGGGTTGGTGAAGCCGCTTTCCAGTTGGCGCAAGGTGGAACAGGCCAATATCTCCTTTGGTCAGGGCATTGGCGTGACCATGCCGCAGATGATGCAGGCCTACCTTACCTTGGCCCGTGAGGGGGAGCGCATCCCCCTGCGTTTGGTCCGTGATGGGGGTAATGCCTCCGCTGCGCCGGTGCGCGTCTTCTCCCATGAGACGGCCCGTACGGTTCTTAAGATGCTTGCTGAAGTGGTGGAGGAAGATGGCACCGGCTCCTTAGCCCGCATCCAAGGGGTACGGGTGGGAGGCAAGACGGGGACAGCCCAGAAGGCCTCGGCCCGTGGTGGCTATGGGACGGAGTATCTGGCCTCGTTTTTTGCCATTTTGCCGATGGATCGCCCTCAGTATGTCATCGGCATGGTCGTGGATGCGCCACGCACGAGCCACTATGGGGGCGTGGTGGTTGCGCCTGCTGTGCGCAATGTGGGGGTGCGCCTGCTCACGCTCGCAGGGATGCTGCAGCCTGCTGAAGATAGTAAGCTCCTCGCGGAGGCCGCAGCACTCCAGCGTTCGGTGGCCACTGCTGAGGTGGTCAAGGTTTCGGGGAAGGTGGAAGCCCCTGCCAAGCCCAAGGGGGAGGAGCCTGCCAGAGGCACCCCGGCAACGGTAGTTCCGGATGTGCGCGGGCTCACGGTGCGGGAGGCCTTGGAGGTCCTCGTACCCTATGGGGTGAGCTTGTCGGTGGCGGGCAGTGGTGCGGTGGTGGAACGGCAGATGCCCTCTGCAGGAGGGCCGTGGCCTGAGGGCAAGGAAGTCCGGCTTTGGCTCGCGAGGGGACCTGGAGATGGATAAGTTGGCCCAGGTTGTCGCCTTAGTGCGCGCGGGGGCTGCGGTGTGCAGCCATTCGGGGCAGGTCACTCCAGGGGGGGTGTTTGTCGCCGTGCCGGGAACCGCCGTGGATGGGACTCGTTTTGTGCCCGAGGCCGTAGCCCGAGGGGCAGTGGCCGTGGTTGTGGCCCGAGATCGGCTTGTGGCGGTCCCGGCAGGGGTGGTGCTTGCTGCCGTGGATGACCCTCGCGAGGCATTGGGTGTGCTTGCCGCTGCGGCCTACGGTGGGGAGGGGTATCCTCGGCTGGTGGGGATCACCGGGACGAACGGTAAAACTACCACGAGCTATCTCGTGGAGGCGATCTTGAGGGCCGCAGGGAAACGGGTAGGCGTGCTGGGCACGGTGGCCTGCCGCTGGCCGGGCCAAAGCCTGCCAGCAGCCATGACCACGCCAGATACCCTCACCCTCCATCACCTCCTTGGACAGATGCAGCAGGCCGGGGTGGACACCGCGGTCCTTGAAGTCTCTTCTCATGCCTTGCACCAGCATCGGCTGGCAGGGCTCATGGTGGAGGTCGGGGTGTTCACCAATCTCAGCCAGGACCACCTTGATTACCACCAGACGATGGAGGAGTATTTTGCTGCCAAGGCCCGTCTTTTCCTCCATCCCCAGCACCGCTGCCAGCAGGCGGCCATCAATGCCGATGACCCCTGGGGCCAGCGTCTGCTGGCCTCTCGTCCTGAGGCGCTTTCTTTTGGACTGCGTAGCGAGGCGGCCATGCGTGGCCGAGTGGTGCACATGGATCTCAGTGGGATGCGTCTGGAGATGCAGTGGGGCGGAACACGGTGGGAGGTTACCTCGCCCCTTGTAGGGGCCTACAATGCAGAAAATCTCCTGGCGGCTCAGGCCGCAGGCCTTCTTCTTGGCCTATCGCCAGAGGACTTTCCCGCAGCCCTGGCGAAAGCCCAGGGGGCTCCGGGTCGGTTGGAGCGCGTTCCTCATCCGCGGGGGGTGCATGTCTTCGTGGACTATGCCCATACCCCGGATGCCCTAGATAAGGTTTGCGCCACCTTGCGTACGGTGAGTGGAGAAGGCCGGCTCATTGTGGTCTTTGGCTGCGGCGGGGATCGAGACGCGAGCAAACGGCCGCGGATGGGCGAGGCCGTGGCCCGGCATGCCGATGTGGCTGTAGTGACTTCCGATAATCCGCGCTCTGAAGACCCGCAGGCCATCATCAATGCCATCATGCCTGGCCTGGCCGCGGCGCCGCGGGTACTGCGCGAGGCGGATCGCCGCGTGGCCATTGGCCTTGCCCTGGCCGAGGCCCGGCCTGGCGATGCCGTGCTTATCGCCGGCAAAGGCCATGAAACGGTGCAAATCGTCGGCCAGGAGCGCCTCCCCTTTTCTGACGTCGTCGTGGCCACGGAGCTTGCCCAATGCAGTTGAGCCTGCATACCCTTGCCAAGGCCGTAGGCCTGCATCCTCCAGCGGAGGATGTCCTCGTCACCGGGGTGGCGGCAGATAGCCGCCAGGTGCGTCCGGGGGACCTGTTTGTGGCCCTCCCTGGCAACCGGGTCGATGGCCATGACTTTGCTGCCCAAGCCGTGGCCGCAGGGGCAGTGGCGGTGTTAGCGAGCCGTCCGCTGAAGGTCCCCGCCCCTGTCCTCGTGGTGTCGGATGTGCTTTGCGCCCTGGGGGCCGTGGCCCGGCAGTGGCGGGAGGCCACCCGGGCCACGGTGGTGGCCATAACAGGTTCAGCAGGCAAGACCACGGTGAAAGAGGCCTTGGCCCTCACCTTGGCGGCTTGTGGTCGGGTGGCCAAGAACCCCGGCAATTATAACAACCAGCTTGGGCTGCCACTCTCCCTTTTGTCCTTTGACGGTGATGAGGATTTTTGGGTCGTGGAGCTTGGGATCAGCCAGCCCCATGATATGGACGAGCTCGGGGCGATTGTGGTTCCGGACCTGGCCCTCATCACCAATGCTGGCCTGGCCCATGCTGAGGCCCTTGGTGGGGTGGAGGGTGTGGCCCGGCACAAGGCGCGGCTTTTTGCTTGGCTGCGCCCTGGAGGTATCGGCGTGTGGAACAGGCGCTGCCCGGAACTCCATGCTGCCTGCCAAGCGACTGGACGTCAGGGGGTGACCTTTGCTGCCAGCCTCGACGGAGGACCTCAAGCCGCGGCTACGGTGCAGGTACTCCAGCAGCGCGTGGAGCCCCATGGTTTTGCCTACCACCTGGTCACACCCGACGCTCCGATCTGGATCCGGACCTCGGCGGCAGCCATCCATGGAGAGAGTGTTGCGGCCGTGGCGGCCGTGGTCTGGGCCTTGGGGCTCCCCTTGACGGCAGTGGAAAAAGGGTTTTTGGCCTTGCCCCCGCAGCCGGGCCGCTTTGTCCCTCGGACCAAAGGTCCATGGCTTATCATTGACGACACCTACAACGCCAATCCCCTCTCCATGGGTGCTGCGGTGGCTGCAACTCGGCGCGTGGCGGGCCAGCGTCCCCTCGTATTTCTCCTTGGTGAGATGCGGGAGTTGGGAGCGTATGCGGCAGCGGCCCACCGCCAGTTGGGGGAGCTTGTTCGTGGGGCAGCGCTCGTGGTTTTTCGCGGTGCCCATGCTGCGGAAGTAGCCGAGGGCTTTGGGTCTGGGCGTTTTGTGGCCACGGATACCCCGCAGGAGGCCTGGGAGGCTTTCTTGCGCCTGGGCCTTGCAGAGGCAGTCCTCCTTTTTAAAGGTTCTAGAGGCAGCCGTATGGAAGAATTTTTGGCGTATTTTGAGGAGCGCTTGTCGTGATTTACCATTTGCTCTATCCGTTGAGCGACTATATTAGTGTCTTCAACGTCTTTCGCTATATTACTTTTCGCTCTGTCTATGCCATGGTGACGGCGCTCATCCTTGCTATTGTTGTTGGGCCTACGTGCATCGAATGGTTGCAGCGTCTCAAGGTGGGGCAATACATTAAAGAGGGCGGGCCAGACCACCAGCAAAAAAGCGGTACCCCCACCATGGGGGGGATTTTGTACGCCTTGTGTTTGCTCGTCAGCGTCTTGTTGTGGGCAGACCTGAGCAACCCCTTTATTTGGCTCTCGATCTTTGTCTTTGTGGGCTTTGGCTTCGTCGGGCTCGTGGACGACTACCTCAAGGTGGTGCGCCGGCATAACGATGGGCTCTCGGCCCGCGCTAAACTCTTGGGCCAAGTCCTGGTGGCCCTTGGCGCCGTGAGCCTCCTCGTGGCCTTGCCGCAGTACACTACGGACCTCATGGTCCCGTTTTTTAAGAACATTCGTCCGGACCTCTCCTGGTTCTACATCCCGTTTGCCGTGTTTGTCCTCACGGGCGCTTCCAATGCTGTCAATCTCACCGATGGTCTTGACGGTCTGGCCATCGGCCCGGCCGTGGTCTGTGCGGGCTGCTTTGCGGTGTTTGTGTACGTGGCCGGGCACGTCAATCTCGCCAGCTATCTCCAAGTGGCCTATGTGCCAGGGGTGGGCGAGGTGGCTGTATTCTGCGGGGCGATGGTGGGTGCAGGCTTAGGCTTTTTGTGGTTCAACGCCTATCCGGCTCAGGTCTTCATGGGGGATGTGGGGAGTTTGAGCATCGGAGGGGCTTTGGGATTTGTGGCCGTACTCTGCAAGCAGGAGATCCTGCTCGCCGTCGTGGGCGGGCTTTTTGTTGTGGAGACCCTGTCGGTGATCCTTCAGGTGGGCTATTTCAAGATGACTGGGGGGCGCCGCATTTTGCGCATGGCCCCACTCCACCACCACTTTGAAAAAGGTGGGATGCATGAGTCGAAGATCATTGTGCGCTTTTGGATCCTCTCCATCCTATTGGCTGTGCTTGCCCTGGGCACCCTCAAGCTGCGGTAGGTGGTCATGAAGACGCTTCTCCATCCCCAGCAGCTGCGTGGCCACCGGGCTGCGGTGGTTGGGGCGGGCCGCTCGGGCTTGGCGGCGGCACGGCTGTTGCGCGAGCTCGGGGCTACGGTGCGGGTGCATGACCTTAACCCCAAGGCATTGGACGCTGCTGCTGCCGCGGGCCTGGCTATTTGTCCTGGAGACCATCGCCCTCAAGACTTTGCTGACGTCCAGCTGGTGGTCCTCAGCCCTGGGGTCCCTCGGGCGCGTCTTGTCTCTCTGCTGCCTTCTGGGGCGACCATCGTCGGTGAGCTGGAACTCGCCAGCTGGTTCGTGGGCGAGCCCATCGTGGCCGTGACTGGCTCGAACGGCAAGACCACCACCACCACGGTGATTGGACACGTCCTGGCCGCAGCAGGCAAGGACGTCTTTGTTGGTGGGAACATCGGCACGCCCCTTGCCGAGTATGTCCTTGGCGGTGGGCGAGCCGAGGTCCTCGTTCTTGAGGTCTCCAGTTTCCAGCTCCAAACCGTGGATTCCTTTCATCCGCGGGTGGGGGTGCTGCTCAATATTTCCGCCAACCACCTCGATTACCATGCCGACATGGCGGAATACCGGGCGGCCAAGATGCAGCTTTTCCGCCGCATGACCTCCGATGACCTCGCGGTTTTGCCGCTTGCCCTCAAGGAGGAGGTGGAGGGGGAGGGGATGATTCGTGCCCGGCGGGTGTATGTGGCTGCCCGCGGGCGGTTTGCTTGCCCTGGCCTGCCTGGGCCGCATAACCAAACCAATCTCGAGGCGGCCTACCACGCCTGCCGTTTCTTTGGCGTGACCGAGGAGGAGTTTGCAGCGGCAGTGAAGGACGTTCGTTCGTTGCCCCATCGTCAGGAACTTGTCTTGGAGCACAACGGGGTACGCTTTGTGAATGACTCCAAGGCCACAACCCTTGAGGCCTTGGCCGCGGCCCTTTTGGCCCAGGACCAACCGGTGCGTCTGCTAGCCGGCGGCGTATTCAAGGGAGGGGACCCCAAGACCCTCGCTTCGTTGCTGCAAGAGCGCTGTCGCAGCATCCACCTTTTTGGGGCGGGTCGTGAGGTCTTTGCCACGGCCTGGGAGGGGCTTGGGCTGCCCCTCTTTTGGCATCCTACTTTGGAGGAGGCCGTGGCCGAAGCCACCCGCCTGGCGCAGGCCGGCGAGACGGTGCTCCTCTCTCCAGCCACGGCCAGCTTTGACCTGTTTGCCAATTATAAAGAACGGGGCCAGGCCTTTGCTCGGGCGGCTCGCGTTGCCGTGGGGCTTAGCCAATGAGTACACCTCTGCGCCGAATCTCCTGGGATGCGCCGCTTTTGGCCGCGGTCCTTTGCCTTACGATCATTGGCCTTATTATGGTCTTTTCCGCCAGTGGCATCGTCGCGGAGAAGACCATGGGCGGGAAGTATGTGCTCTTCCAGAAGCAGGTCGTCTTTGTCTTTCTGGGACTTGTGGTCATGGCCGCGGCCATGCGTATCCCCGTGGAGTTCTTCCAACGCCATGTCTATCTTTGGGTCTTTCTTGCCTTGGTTTTGCTTATCCTGACCTTGGCCTCGCCCCTGGGGGTGCGCATCGGCGGGGCGCGGCGATGGCTCCATTTCGGGCCGCTTTCCCTCCAGCCCTTGGAGATGGCCAAAATTGCCCTCGTGTTTTACCTGGCGTACTTTTTTGCTCGCAAGCAGGAGAAGGTGAAGACCTTTAGCGTAGGGTTTTTGCCTCCTCTGCTCATGACGGCCCTTTTTTGCTTGCTTCTCATGCTACAGCCGGATTTTGGTGGGTCCGTCTTTCTCGCTGGGATGTTATTTTTGTTGTGCTTTGTGGGCGGGACGCGTCTTTTCTTTCTCGGGGCTTCGGTGCTGCTGGCCATCGTCGGCGGTATGCTCCTTGTACTCAACTCCCCGTACCGCATGAAGCGCGCCTTTGCCTTTCTCGATCCCTTTCAAGATGCCCAAAATACAGGCTACCAGCTTGTGCAGTCCTTTTATGGGCTGGGATCGGGCGGCTGGTGGGGAGTTGGGCTTGGTGCAGGACGCCAGAAGCTCTTTTTTCTGCCCGAGGCGCACAATGACTTTATCTTGGCGGTGTTGGGGGAAGAGCTAGGCTTTGTGGGCCTTTCCCTTGTGTTTAGCTTGGTGGCCATCATCTTGTGGCGGGTGTTTGCCATTGCGGTACGGCAGGTCTCGTTGGAGCGCCGCATCCTTGCCTTGGGGATGGGGTCTATCATTTTGGTGGGCGCCCTGCTCAATAGCGCTGTGGTCCTCGGCATGCTCCCCCCGAAGGGGGTACCCATGCCCTTTGTGAGTTATGGGGGGAGCCATATCTTGTGCAGTTTTTTTTGTGTTGGCGTGCTCCTCAATCTTTCCCGGGAGAAGGCGGCATGAACATCGTGCTCACCACCGGCGGTACCGGTGGGCATATCTTTCCGGCCCTGGCCGTAGCCGAGACCTTGCGTGAGGTCGATGTCTCGGCGGCGGTGGTCTTTGTGGGCGGCACCTATGGGCCGGAAGGCCGCATGGTCCAGGGGGAGGGAATCCCCTTTGTGGGCTTGCCGGTGCGCGGTGTCGTGGGCCGAGGGATGCGGGGGGTAGTGGCTGGGGCGCGCTTGGCCCTGAGTACCGCGTTGGCGGTGCCTCTGGTGCGCTCCCTGCGGCCTGCGGTGGTGGTGGGATTTGGCGGCTATGCCGGCTTCCCAGCGGTGGCGGCGGCGAGGCTGTTGGGCATCCCGTGCGGGATCCACGAGCAAAACAGCATCCCGGGGGCGGCCAATCAATGGTTGGCCCGGTATGTGGACCGCGTATGGACGAGTTTTCCGGACATGGCAGCCCCCCATTTTTCCGGCCCCAAGGCCCGGTGTACCGGGAACCCGGTGCGTCGGGCGGTGTGTGCCGTGGCGGGCCAGTCGCGCCCCGTGGCGCGCAACCTCCTCGTGGTGGGAGGCAGTCAGGGGGCGCGGGCCCTCAATGACCTGATGCTCGCCCACCTGCCACGGCTGCGCGCCGAGGGGATCTCTGTGTGGCACCAAACCGGGACCGAGGACTATCCTCGTGTTCAAGCCGCCTATGCTGCAGCCTATCCTGAGGCGCGGGTGGAGCCGTTTATCGAGGCCATGGGTGAGGCCTATGCCTTTGCGGACATCGTTCTTTGCCGCGCTGGGGCCACCACCATCGCCGAGCTCACAGCTGCCGGTAAGCCGAGTATTCTCGTGCCCTTCCCGTATGCCACCCATGACCATCAAACAAAGAATGCCCAAGCCCTGGCGGCGCGAGGAGCGGCCCTTGTTGTCCCCCAAAGCGTTCTCCCCACCGTCGATGTGGTGCGGATGCTCACGGACCTTTTTGCCGCCCCCGAGCGCCTGACCGCCATGGCCCGGGCCGCAGCGGCCCTCGGTCGCCCTGGAGCGGCCCGCACCTTGGCCGAGGAGATTATTGCATTGGCGCAGGAGGAGGCGGCATGAAATCAAAAGTCAACCGCATTCACATGGTGGGTATTGGCGGGGCGGGGATGAGCGGCATTGCGGAGGTGCTTGTGAGCCTCGGCTACCAGGTGCGCGGCTCGGACCTGGCGGACTCGGCCACGACGCGGCGGTTGCAGGGGCTGGGCGTGACGGTCTTTCGCGGCCATGACCGTGGTCAGGTCGGTGATGCCCAGGTGGTGGTGCGCTCCTCTGCGGTGCGCGACGATAACCCTGAAATCCTCGAAGCCCGTGAGCGGGGCATCCCCATCATCCCGCGTGCGGAGATGCTCGCCGAGCTCATGCGTCTTAAAATCGGAGTGGCCGTGGGAGGTACCCACGGCAAGACGACGACAACCTCCCTCATCGCCACGGTGTTCACTGAGGCTGGTCTTGATCCCACCGTCATCATCGGAGGACGGCTCAATGCCCTGGGCTCCAATGCCCGTTTAGGTCAGGGCGACTATCTCGTGGCCGAGGCCGATGAGTCCGATGGCTCCTTTTTGTGCCTTTTTCCTCAGGTGGCGGTGATCACCAATGTGGATGCCGATCACCTCGATTTTTATCCGCACCTGGCGGCCATCGAGACGGCCTTTGCCGAATTTGCCAACCGCGTGCCCTTTTATGGCTTGGTGGTGGCCTGCGGCGATGACCCTGGCGTGCGTCGGGTGCTGCCGCGCATCAAGCGGCCAGTGCAGACCTATGGCTTTGGGCAGGATAACCATTGGCGGGCAGAGATCGTGGCCAGCGACGGCGGGAGCCGTTTTTTAGTGTGGGAGCGGGGCGCGGCATGGGGTGAAGCAATGGTTACCCAGCCGGGGCGGCATAATGTCCTCAATGCCTTGGCCGCCATCGCCGTGGCCCAAGAGGCCGGTATTGCCCCGGCGGCCGTTGCCCGGGGGCTTGCGACGTTTGCCGGTGTGGGGCGGCGTTTTGAGTGCAAGGGGGAGCGAGACGGCGTGCTTGTCGTGGATGATTACGGCCACCATCCCACGGAGATCGCCGCCACCTTGGCGACAGCCCGGCAGGTGTATCCGCATCGCCGCTTGGTCGTGGCCTTCCAGCCGCATCGCTTTACCCGCACGAAGGCGCTCTTTGGCGATTTTGCCCGGGTGTTTGCCGGGGTGGATACCCTGCTGCTGACGGAGATTTATCCTGCCAGCGAGGACCCGATCCCGGGGGTGAGCGGCCAGAGCCTGGCGCAGGCCATCCGCCAGATTACCGCCACTCCGGTCCATTTTTTCGAGGATTTTGCCGGCCTCGAGGCGGCCTTGCCGCAGCACCTACGGCCAGGAGACCTTTTGCTGACGCTTGGGGCAGGCAGCATTTGGAAGGTGGGGCAACGGTACCTTGAAGGCTAAGGAACGGCTCTCTCGGCGGGTTGTGCTCACGCGGGGACGCAGGCCGCGGCGCAATATCTCCCATGAGTCCCGCAATCCCAGGCGCTTGGGGAGTTCCGTTTGGGTGTCGGGGGTCGGGCGGGGACTGCGGTGGGTGGTGGGTATCCTCGTGGGGATGGCTGTTCTCGGGGGCGTCAGCTTTGCGATCCTCTGGGGCTACCGCTGGGTGACGGGCCATGAGCTCTTTCAGATCCAGCAGCTTGAGGTGCGGGGGACGCAGCGCCTAAGCCCCATGGAGGTGGCGGCGCTCGGTGGCGTGCAGGTGGGGGCGAGTGTCCTTGATCTGAATATTGCCGAGGTACGGGCACGGATTATCGCCAACCCCTGGGTGCGGGAGGCCTCGGTGACGCGTATCTTGCCAGACCGCCTGATCATCGAGATTGCCGAGCGCCGGCCTGTCTTCCTCGTGCCGCGGGAAGGGACATTTTTTTATGCCGACGCCGAGGGTCAACCCATTGCGCCGGTAACTCCCGAGCGGTTTGTGTCCTTGCCGGTGTTGGAAAAGGATGGGGCCGTGGGGGTGAGCCAGGGTCTTCGTCAGGTGCTTGCGGCAATGGAACGCAACGAGCTGCCCTTTGGGATGCACCAGGTGGCGTGGATCCGTCAGGACAGTGTGGAACAATATAGTTTTTTGCTAGGAAGACCGAGGGTTTTAGTGCAGTTGGACGGAAGGAACGTGACAACAATGGTGGAAAGTCTTGGTCGTTTATGGCAGGACTTAGAGCAGCGGCGGGAGCTTGAGAAGGTCGCCTCGGTGTTTGTTATGCCAGGCCGCGCCTGGATCACCTTCCGCAAGGACTAGCCGGCAAAGGAGAAGGCAATGGCCAGATCAGAAATGATTGTGGGTTTGGATATCGGCACCACGAAAATCTGCGCCGTGGTGGGCGAAGTGGATAGCGGGGGGGTCAATATCGTGGGCATTGGCACGAGTCCGTCCACGGGCCTGCGCAAAGGCGTGGTGGTCAACATCGAACAGACCGTCCAGTCCATCAAACGCGCCCTCGAAGAAGCCGAGCTCATGGCCGGCTGCGAGATCCGTTCTGTCTATGCCGGGATTGCCGGCAGTCATATCAAGGGCTTCAACAGTCACGGGGTCATCGCCGTCAAAGGCGGGGAGGTCACGGCCCGGGACATCGAGCGTGTTTTGGACGCGGCCAAGGCCGTGGCCATTCCCCTCGATCGGGAGGTCATCCACATCCTGCCCCAAGAGTATATCGTGGATGATCAGACCGGCATTGTGGATCCCCTAGGCATGGCCGGGGTGCGCCTTGAGGTGAAGGTCCATATTGTCACCGGCGCGGTCACCAGTGCCCAGAACATCGTCAAGTCCTGCCATAAATCGGGTCTTGATGTGGAGGACATCGTGCTCGAGGCCTTGGCCTCCAGTAAGGCGGTCCTCACCGATGAAGAGCGGGAAATTGGCGTAGCCCTGGTGGACATTGGTGGCGGCACCTCGGATATCATCATTTTCCACGCCAACTCCATCAAACACACCGGGGTCGTCCCGCTGGGTGGCGCCAACTTGACGAACGATATCGCCTTCGGCCTGCGTACCCCGACCCAGGCCGCGGAGCGCATCAAGGTGCGCTATGGGTGCGCCCTGGCCGAGCTGGTGCGCGAGGACGAGATCATCGACGTCCCTGGGGTCGGAGGACGAGAGCCGCGGCAGCTCTCTCGGCTCGTGCTCGCCGAGATCTGCGAGCCACGCATGGAAGAGATGCTCATGCTCGTGGACCAAGAGTTGGTGCGTTCGGGTTACAAGCACCTCGTCGGCGCTGGGGTGGTCCTGACCGGTGGGGCTTCGCGCATTGAAGGTATCGAGGCCTTAGGAGAACGCATTTTCAACTTGCCGACACGTACCGCTTCACCCATGGGGGTTGGTGGGCTTAAGGATGTTGTCGATAATCCTATGTATGCCACGGCTGTAGGCCTACTGCTGTATGGAGCGGAAAAACATGGTCAGGAAAACCGCATCCGCATTCGGGATACAAATGTTTTTCATACCATCCTATCACGTATGAAAAAATGGTTTGCTGATATTAGCTAATACAAAAGATATGTCTTCAATGGAAATGGATTGGGGTAGAGTCTCTTATGCTATGTGCGAAAATAAGGGGAATTCCTTTAGACTATGCGGGAGGGGACGATGGAATTCGTGAAAATTGAGTCAGAAAATATGGAAAGTCCAGCCATCATTAAAGTGATTGGCGTAGGCGGTGGAGGAGGGAACGCTATTAATAATATGATCGCCGCTCAGCTCCAGGGGGTGACCTTCATCGCTGCCAACACCGATGTGCAGGCCCTCAAGACGTCGAAGGCGGAATTGAAGGTCCAGTTGGGCGAAAAGCTCACCAAAGGCCTTGGCGCGGGTGCCAATCCGGACGTGGGTCGGGATGCGGCCATGGAGAGCCAAGGGCTTATCCGCGACGTCCTTGGGGATTGCGACATGGTGTTCGTGACTGCCGGGATGGGCGGTGGCACGGGTACGGGTGCGGCGCCGGTCGTAGCTCGGGTGGCCAAGGAGCTGGGGGCGCTCACGGTGGCGGTGGTTACCAAACCCTTCTTCTTTGAAGGCAAGCGCCGCATGCAGCAAGCCGAGCGCGGCATCAAAGAGCTGCGGGAGATCGTCGATAGTATCATCGTTGTACCCAATGATCGGCTCTTTGCCGTGGCGCCCAAGAAGACCCCGGTGGTGGAGATGCTCGCCAAGGCCGATGAGGTCCTCCATCAAGCGGTGAAGGGGATCTCTGACCTCATTATGGTGCCGGGCCTCATCAACCTCGATTTTGCCGACGTCAAGGCAGTCATGGAGCAGATGGGCCTGGCCATGATGGGCACAGGCGTGGCGACCGGTGAGGGCCGGGCGCGGGAAGCGGCCATGCGGGCCATCACCAGTCCATTGCTCGACGAAATCAGCATCGAAGGCGCTCGTGGCGTTATCCTCAATGTCACGGGTGGTTACGATATCTCCATGGATGAGCTCAACGAGGCTGCCACCATCATCCATGAGGCAGTGCACCCCGATGCCCATGTCATCTTCGGGATGGCCTTTGACCCTGAGTGCACCGAAGAACTGCGGGTGACGGTCATTGCCACGGGCATTCAGGAGGCACAAAGCGCTCCCGAAAAGGCCAAGTCCCAGAGTGCAGTCCCAACGCCCAAGACAAAGGACCGGCCATATCTCGTGCCCCAGGGGATGGCAGGCGTTGGAGGAAGGGAGAAGAACGATTTGTCTGTGCCCACGTACATGCGCCGGCAGCAGCAGGCTGTGGGGGGAGAGGAACGTCCGCATCCCAAGGTGCGGTCATTGCACCCTGCCCCTGCCGAGGAGCCGGAGTTTACTTTTGATGAAGAGGAATTCGAAATCCCGTCCTTTATTCGGATGCAGGCCGACTGACGTTTGTGCGGTCATTGTCCGATCCCCCTGTGGCGGCCCGGAGGAGTTGGGGCGGGCGGTTGCCGGTGGCGGTGGTCTTTCCTGAGACCCCAGACGCGGCGCTCTCGACTCTGGGTTGGCAGGTCGTTTATCGTTTGCTCGCGGCTGAAGACCTCCTCTGTGTGGAGCCAGTCTTTGTCGACCCCGCATCCCCTCGGCCCAAATCGGCGCATACGCGCACGGATTTGGGCCGCTTTCCCTTGGTGCTCGTCAGCCTCAACTTTGAGGGCGACTACGTGGCCTTGCTCCAGCTCCTTGCCGGCGCTGGCATCTCGGTGCGCGCTGCCCATCGCCCGGATTGGCCTTTGGTATTCGGAGGCGGTCCGGTAGCCTTTCTCAACCCGTTTCCCATCCTCCCGGCGATGGATGCGCTGTGGTGTGGGGAGGCAGAAGCCGGATTCGTGGACGTGGTGATGGCCATCGCGCGAACGTGGATTGCTGGCGAAAGCAAAACCAAGGCCCTGGAGGCCATTGCCGAACACCCTGGCTGCCTGGTGCCGGGGCGCAGCTCGCTCCCTGTAAAACGTCAGCTGGCATCCACCTTGGACCCGCCGGCCCACTCGGTTTTTATCAGCCCCCAGGCCCGCTTTGCCGATATGTTCCTCCTCGAGGTCAACCGAGGCTGTCCCTATGGCTGCCGTTTCTGCGCCGCAGGCTCCATTTACCGGCCGGCGCGGCAGGCATCCATGCCCGTGCTGCAGGAGCTGGTGGAGGCATCGTCCCCGCGTAAGGTCGGCCTCGTAGGGACGGCCCTCACCGACTGGTCGGATCTTTTTTCTTTTTTACGCTGGCTCCATGCCCGGCATACTGCCTTTTCTCTTTCGTCGGTGCGCGCCGACGGCCTAAGCGACGAGTTTCTTGCCTTCCTCCGCCATGCAGGTGTGCGTACCGTCACCTTGGCCGTGGAAGGGGCAAGCCCCCGATTGCGTGCGGCCATGAACAAAAATCTCGACGAAGAGGACGTGCTTCGGGTGGTGATGGCCATGAGCCGGTTGCGGTTTGCGACCTTGAAGCTCTATCTTATTGTGGGCTGGCCCAGCGAAGGAGACGAGGATTGGCGCGCTTTGGAGGAGTTTTGTGAGCGGCTCCAGGAGGCCCGACGCATGGGACAAGGGCAGCGAGCCAGAGGACTCGAGCTTATTCACATTTCGGCAAGCATTCTTGTCCCCAAGCCCTGGACTCCCCTGCAATGGGCCCCCATGGCCTCCATGGCCGTGGCGGAGGCGGGCATGGCCCGGGTACGGGCCATCGTGGCCCGGCAGCGGGGGATGCGCTTTTCTGGGGAGCATCCTCGTGAGGCCGTGATCCAGGGCTATCTGGCGCGGGCAGATGAGACGGCCTTTACCCTCCTTCTAGAGGCGGCCCAGGAAGGGTGGGGGGCGGTATGGCGCCGGCATGGGGCAATGCTCCTGGCAGAAACGACCCGCACCCTGTCGAAGGATGCCGTTTTGCCCTGGGAGCGCCTCGCAGTGGGTGTGCGGCGGACCTATTTGTGGGGACAGTGGGAGGCCTACCAACGGGCCAAACCCACGCCGCCGTGTCCGCCGCGCCCGTGTAGCCAGTGCCGGCGCTGTGGCATGGAGCGGGTGAGCAGAAAAGAAGGCTGAAGGGAGGTGGCATGGAGAACGTGTCCCGACTTGTCCGTCTGGGTGCAAGTGCCCTTGTGGTGCCGATGGCCGGGCTGGTGGCCCTTGCCATGGACCCGCCGCGGGTGATGGCCTTGCTGGGGCTTGCCCCCGATCTTGGCACAGTCATGGCCGTGGCGGCGGGAGGGGGCCTTTTGGTGGGGGGCCTCCTGGCCTGGCTCGTGGACGATCAAGTGGCCTCGGATCGCCTCTTGGCCAGCGCTGCCGTGTGGGCGGCGCTGGCGGCTGCCTGCCGTCCGGAGATGCTGGTGTGGACTGCACCGCAGGGATGGCTTGATGTATTGCGCCTCTCGGGGGTGGCGGCCGGTGGCATTGCGCTTGTCCATGCCTGGACCTGCCTGGGTTATGCCCTCTGGCGCCAGGCCTTGCCCCCCTTGCGGGTCCCCGTGGCCATCCTCATGCTGGGTTTGGCCGGCAATCTCCTTTTTGTTCTTCAAAGTCCGGCCTTGCTTCAGCAAGTGGTCGCCCAGCTTGGGCTTCCCGCCTTGCCCTTCCGGCTTCCCGAATTGGCGAGCCGGGCACTTGTCCTTGTGGCCTTCAATCTTCTGGTAGCGGCGGCTCTGAACCTTTTGCGGGTGGGGCATATCCTGGGGCTTGGTCGCTTGTGGGGAGTGCTTGTGCTGGCTGCTGCCGCCGCAGGGTTCTCGCCGCTGTGGGCCGAACTGGGGGCGTCGGCCTGGGCTGCGGCCTTGCCCTTTCTTTTGCCGTCCATTGCTGCCGTGGTAGGCGTGGCCTTGGCCCAGGGCAGCCTCTGGGCAGAGGTCTTTCTCGTCACCGGGCTTATTATGGACGCCATGCGGGGGCGTCGGCCCACATGGTATTGGGGCTATCCTGCCTTTCGCGATGGCCTGGGCCGCGGGGCGGCTTTTGGGACCCTCTTTTTGGGCTTGGTGTTCCTTGTTGATGCCGCGAGCCGTTCCGTCTGGCTTGCCATGGCCATGGAGATGGTGCCCTCCCTCACCTGGGCAGCGCTGGCGGCCCTCACCATGCCCCTGGCGGCCACGGTGCTCGAGTCTTTTGACGGCAGCCGTCCGTTCCTCCACCGCCTAGCCGACAGCTACGCCCAGCCTACGCTTTTTTTCCGCGGGGCGGTACTCGGCTTGGCCCTGTCCGCCTTGCCACCAGTGGATATCATCCCCCTTCCTGCGGGGCAGCGTTTTCTTGTGGGTGCCTTGCTTGGGGTAGTGGCCTCTGCTGGGGCGTCGCTGGTGTGGGACCTTGGTGCCATCGCCTGCCGGCTGCGGTTGCACCTGCGCTCCTGGCGCCACTACGCCGTGGCTGGGGCCCTGGGGGCCTTTGTGGGCGGGGCCGTGGCCTGGTACGTAGACCCGAGCCAGGCTGGGGTGATCCTCGCCAAATTCCGCCAATACGCCACGGTGTTTGCCCAGGGAGGGGGCAACTACGTCATCTATCCCTTGTTTAGTAAATGGGGGTCCATGGACCTCGGGCCGCGGGGCGGGGGGGCGGTCCTCCTTTTCCAGGAGTCGGTGTCCGGGGTCATCAACTGGTCGCTGGCCGCGCCGCTTTTTAGCGTCAATCTCTTTCTCCTGAGTGCCTTGTTCGCCCGCTCCTGGGCCCCGCTACGCCTGCTGGCGAGCCGGGAGGGTCTTGTGCTTGTTGCCGAAGGCACGGTGCGGGTGCTGCGCTGGGGCCTGTGGATGGCACCGGTCATCTATTCCTTTTTGCGCATTGCCCCAGAGCCGACGTGGTACAACCAGGATGGCTTGGTGCGCACCCTCGTGGCCACGATCCAAACCTGGCGCCTGGACCCGGAGGCCTTCCGCCTTTGGAGTCGGGAGGTCTTTCTGGCCTTGCTGGCCTATGATTGGTTTCGCATTCTTATTTGGTTTGACCATATGGGGTTGCGGGTCGCTACCTTGGTTAACCTCTCGTTTGTGGGCGGCGACCGCCTGGATGAGGCCCTTGCCCGGTTTTTGGGGGCCCGCGTGCGCTCGCGCTGTATCCCCGAGGCGGTGCGGCGCTTTGCCACCTGGGCGCCGCTGCTCATCCCCTTTTATCTGCCCATGGGCGCAGACTGGGCTTACGTGTGGGACGGCGCTGAGGCCATTGCCCGCACCGGTAGCGGCCAAGTACCGTTGCTCGTCCCCCTGCTGGGGGTCATGGTGCTGGGGGGGGTGCTCATGGCCCTCATGGCTCGGCCCCGGCCGGTGGCGGCCTGTGCCGCGGGCAGTACCCCTGAGGCCCGCTGCCTCGCCGAGGAGATTGTCGTGCATAATGGCGTCTATGCCTCGGTGTTCGGCCTTGATGGTCGAGGCTTTGCGCGGGTCTTCCGCTCGGCCCGGCATGGGCATGAGATTGATCTTACCGCCCGCCCCTTGTCACGGGCTCATGACGTGGGCCGCATTGTCTACCTGCGGGAAGGGGACGAGCTGTGGAGCTTAGGGTGCCGCC
The DNA here is from genome assembly GCA_937989665.1 of uncultured Desulfomicrobiaceae bacterium. Taxonomy (GTDB): domain Bacteria; phylum Desulfobacterota; class Desulfovibrionia; order Desulfovibrionales; family Desulfomicrobiaceae; genus Thermodesulfomicrobium. Next base: position 105,069 of record CALKRN010000004.1, read on the forward strand.
CCACCCGCCATCCTGAGGCACGGCATTCGGTCCTGCGCCTTGATGACCTCTCGGTGCGTCAGACCTGTTCCTGCCGGGGGATCGAGGTGCGCATGGATGCCATCGTGGCCGAAGACGCCCCTGGGGAAGCCTGGATCGTCTATCTCACCAATGTCTCCAACCGTCGCGTAGCGCTCGAGATCACCTCGTATCGCGAGCTCACCCTCAATGACCCAAGCGCTCAAGCCCGGCATCCGTTCTACAACCGCCAGCACATTACCACCTGGTGCACGGTGGAAGACGGGCCTTCCCCTCGCGCCGGGGCCGTCCTGGCCAAAAACCGCCAGCTCAAGGCCGGGGCTCCCCCTCGACCAACCTCCGAGACCTACGTCCATCTTGTGGCTGGCCTAGAGGACGAGTCCCGGCTCCTTGGCTATGACGATAGTCGGCTGCGGTTTCTGGGGTATGGGACCCTGCGTCGGCCCGACGGTCTGTGGCAGGAGCCACAACCTTTGGCAGATCGTGCCCTCCACGTCACGTTTGACCCCATCGCCAGTCTCCGCCTGGCCGTAGATTTAGCCCCTGGCGATACCACGGCCTTTGTCCTTGTGGAGGCCTATGGACCAACGCCAGAAGCAGCCATGGCTTTGGCGGCTCGCCTTGCAGGCATTGACCCTCTCCCGGCCCGGCCCCAGGGACAGGCCAAGGCGGTTCCTCTCGCAGAGCCTGATCTTGACTCCATGCTCTCCCTTACCGCAGGCCCCTCTTTCACCTTTGCCGCCGATGGCCAAAGCCTGGAGGTCGCCGCTCGCACCCCGCGGCGTTTTGCCCATCTTCTTGTCAATCCCCTGGGCTATGGGGTGCTGGTGGGCAACGACGGGGCTCTGGCCTCCTTTTGGGACAACTCCCAGCAAAACGCCCTCACCCCCTATCCAGCTGACGCCACCAGCGTTCAAGAGCCTGGGCAAATGCTCTATCTCCGCGACCTCGATACCGGCGCTATGACCTCGCCAACCTTTGTCCCCTTCCGGGAAAAGGAGGCCCACTACGCGGTCCACTATGGCCTTGGTTGGTGTGCCTTCAGCAAAACACTGGCCGACCTCGAGATGGCTTGGCACATCATTGTCCCGCCCGAGCGGCCCATGGAGCTGCGCCTCGTGCGCATCGCCAACCACGGTTCGCAGGCTCGTCGTTTGGCCGTGACGTTCTATGCCCAAATCATCCTGGCGGAGATCCCGGAAGATAGCCGCGGTCAGGTGGAGGCCAGCGCTGATCCGCAAGCCGGGATACTTTTCTTTTCTCGTCCGGAGAACCGCTACTGCCAGGGGGTGGCCTACGTCGCCTGGAGCCTTGAAATGGCTGCCCATGCGACGGTCATGAGCCAGTTTTTGGGCGAGGGACGGGATTTGAGTGCACCGTATTTCGTGGAATTGGGCGCCCCGGACCTCCGCCAAGAGGACGATGGCTTGCGGGTGGCGGCCATGATGAGCCAGCTCGAGGTCCCTGCTGGTGGTGAGGTCGTTTTCTGGATCGCCCTAGGCCAAGAGCCCAGCGTGGCCGACTGCCGCCGGCGGGTGAAGGCCATCCTCGGGGTGACCGATGTGGAGGCGGAATTGTTCCGCACGCAGACCTGGTGGCAGCACCGCCTTTCGCGAGGGGTCCAGATCACCACCTCTGCCCCGGCCATTGACCGGCTGGTGAACATTTGGCTGCCGTACCAGATCCTCACGGCCCGGCTGTGGGGTCGGCTTGGGCCCCAACAGCGCAGCGGTGCCTACGGTTTCCGCGACCAGCTCCAGGACGTCCTGCCTTTGTGTTTCGGTATGCCGGGCTTGGCGCGGCGCCAGATTCTTCTTCATGCGGCCCAGCAATTCCATGCTGGGGATGTCCTCCAATGGTGGCACCCAGCGCCAGACAACAGCACTGGTTTTGGAATGCGCAACCGGGCCTCGGACCCACATTTGTGGCTCCCTTACCTGACGGCGCAGTATGTCCAGGCCACGGGGGATGCGAGTATCTGGGACGAGCTTGTGCCCTTCCTCGAGGGGCGCAGCATCCCGCCCCGGGAGGAGGGGATTGCCTTTGCGCCACATCCCTCTCGCGACAAGGTCTCCCTCCTCGAGCATTGCCTGCGCGCTGTGGAGCGCACTTGGCAACGTCGGGGTCGCCATGGGCTCCCTCTCATCCTCGCCCATGATTGGAACGACGGGCTTTCCGCCGTGGGCGTACGCGGCAAAGGAGAGAGCGTCTGGCTCGGCTTCTTCCTTTACCTGGTGTTGCGCCAACTGGCCGAAGTCACGGCGACGCGCGGCATGGGGCGCTGCTCGCGTCGGCTTTTGCGCCGCGCCGAGGCCTTGGCGCGGGCCCTTCAATGGGCCTGGAGGGAAGACCATTTTCTGCGGGCCATTACCGATACTGGCGAGGTCCTCGACTACGCCGATGCCCTCACCGCGGCTTGGCCCATGCTCTCCGGGGCAGTCAGTTTTTCCCAAGCCCAGCAGGCCGTGCTGCGCGGCGTGGCGATGTTGGAGAAGCCTGCCCTTGTGCAGCTCCTTGATCCCCCGTTTACTGAGGCCTCGCAGCCCTATCCGGGGCGCATTGCCGACTATCCCCCTGGAGTGCGGGAAAATGGTGGTCAGTATTCTCATGGTTCGTCGTGGCTGGTGGATGCGACCTGTGAGCTGGCGCAAAAAGTCCTTGCCCAAGGGGATGTGCACGAGGCGGCCCGGCTGCGCGCCTTGGCCTTGCGGCTGTGGCTCAAGATCTCGCCCTTAGCCCATATCCTGCCGGAGAGCATGCCCGCCTACGGTCTTGCCCCGCACCAGCAGGCGGCGGACATCTCCTATGGACCTGGGTATGAGGGTCGTGGCGGGTGGAGCTGGTATACCGGAGCGGCCGCGCGTATGCTTTGGGCCATGTATGGCCTGTTGGGGTTGCGCCTTGAGCGGGGGCAGCCCAAGGTAGATGTCCGGTTTGGGCGTCTTAACCCTGAACTGCGCGTGGAGCGCCTGGAGGTAGGCGGGGTGACGGTATATGCCGCCCAAAAGGAAGATGACGCCCCCGCCGGCGAAGCGAGCCCCCGGGGGCAGGAGTGAGCGCATGCGGGTGTGGGTGTTTGTGCCGCCATTGCCGCGGATAAGCGGGGGTCTACGGGTGCTTCTGCAGCTGGCAGAGCAGCTGCAGGGTCTTGACGCCTTGGCGGCGGTCCTAGTGTGGGAAACCCCTCCCCTTGCCATGGATCTGCCGTGGAGTCCCGTGCGCCGCGCCGACTTGGCCCAGGGCGATGTCCTGCTTTTACCCGAAGGTTGGCCCAATGCCCTTGCCTTTGGGCTGCGGGCTGGGTGCCGGGTCGTCGTCTATTGCCAGAATTGGGCCTATCTCTTTCATGGCCTTGCCCCTGGGGTGCGCTGGCGGGATCTCCCTGTCTCGTTTCTTGCCGTCTCCCATCCCGTGGCCTGGTATGCAGAGCAGGTGTTGGGTGTCGGGCCGTCCATCGTGCGGCCGGTGGTGGATCGGAGCCTGTTTGTGCCCTCTTGCCTCCCGGAAGAGGGCCGGTTGCGGGTTGCCTTTATGCCGCGCAAAAACAAGGCCCTAGCCGAGACCGCCCAGCGCATCCTCGCCGAGCGTGCCCTCTCCGTGCCGCTGGAGTGGGTGCCGATCCATGGCTTGCCGCCAGCAGGAGTGGCCGAGGTCTTGGCCTCGTGTGCCATCTTTGCTGCCACCGGGTTCCCCGAAGGCTGCCCTTTGCCCCCCCCTGGAGGCCATGGCTTGCGGCTGCCTGCCTGTGGGCTGCACGGGCTTTGGTGCTTGGGACTATGCCTGCCAGTTGGACTCCGATGGATATACGCCGTTTGGCTACCAGCCCCGGCCTCGGCCGTGGGGCGGCAATGGGCTGTGGGTACCCGATGGAGACCCCTTGGCGTTGGCAAGGGCCATAGAGCGTGCGGCAGCCTTGTGGGCAGATCCTGCGGCACGCCGTGCGGTTTGCGAAGCTGGCCAGGCGACGGTGGCGGCCTATGACGCTGCCCACCAACGGCAGGAGATTTGCGCATGGCTTGCCCGTCTCTAGCCTGGCCAGCGGATTTCCGTCACCACCTTCTTGTGGTCGTGCTCCATTATGGCGATCCAGAGCGTACGGCCCGGTTGGTGGCCCAGATGGCGGAAGGGACAGCGCCGGCAGTGGTGCGGGTTCTCGATAATGCTGCGCCTCGGCCATTTCCGCAGCCATGGGTTCGGCTCGCGCAGAACCTCTATTGGGGTGGGGCCTTGGCCTGGGCCGTGGAACGGGCTCGGGAGGAGGGTTACTCGCACCTGTGGTTTCTCAACGACGACTTGACGTGGTTGACCCCGCGGCCGGTTGTGGCTGCGTGGCAGCGGCTGGGAGTCATCACCGCGAATCTTGGTCCGGTGGGGGTGTATAGCCCTGCAGTCATCGCCCACCCCTACCACCCGCAGATGGTGGTCCGTCGTGGCGGAAATTTTCGGGTCGTGCGCTTTTGCGATGGGGTAGCGCCGCTGTTGTCCCTTGAGTTTGTGGCGGCTACGGGTCTTAGCTGGGAGGAGAATCCCCTTGGGTATGGGGTGGATGTCGTCCTTTCGAGCCAGGCAGAGGAACTTGGTTGGAAGGTGGTGGTGGATCATCGGCTGGTGGTCCGGCATACGTTTCATGGCTCGGCCCGGAGGGAGCCTGGGTTTTTGGCCTGGGCAGCCCGTCTCGAAGAGGCCTTTCTCTCCCAGCATCTCGGCCCGGAATACCGCACGGTGATGCAGCGTTGGTCCCAAGAGGTGCAGGAGTACGGAGGAGAAGGGTCAGGCCCAACGGGATGCGAGTAAGGAGATAAGGGGGCGTCCATGGCGGATCTGCGCAAGTTGTGGCCACAGATGCCGCGGTCGATCCAACGCGGCTTGCTTCAGGGCAGTGTGGGGCCGTTTCATCTGGCCGCATTGGCGGTGGAAGCCTTTGAGGCAGGCAAAGGGGCTGCGCCGCTTATCTCCCTGGGGGGAGAGTTTTTGCTCGCCGCCTGGGGGGGCGGGAGTTTTCTTGACGGCGCCCTCGCTGCGCAGGTGGCGGCATTGGCTGCGCAGGGGTTTGGCCTCGCGCCGCAGCTGGTGGACTTGGCCCGGGCTGCAGCAACGGCATGGCAGCCACCGGCCAAGGCCCCGCTTTTGCAGCGCCTGCTTGAGCGCCGGGAAATGGACCGCCTCGAGGAGCTGCTGCGCCGCCACCTCCAGGAAGAGCCAGGTAACCTTTTTTGGGTGCGCCAGGCCGTTTGCCTCGGCCTTGCGGAGGGCCGCTTTGGTTTGGTGGAGGCGGGGCAAGCGGCCCTCTCCCCGGAGTTGGCACCGGTGGCCCAAGCCGTGCAGCTGGAGTTGGCTACTGTCCAGGGCGATGGAGAGGCGATACTCCATCTGGCGCCAGAAGTGCCTGGTGTCACGGCGCGTTTCCTCGAGGCCATGGCCGCCACCCAGGTTCATGGCCTCGAGACGGCTCGAGAGGTGTGGAAAAAGCTTTTGACCCAAGCCCCGTGGCACACCCAAGCGGTGTTGGTGCTTCATGACCTCGTCGCTGGCCTTCAGGAGGCGCGCGCCATTCCACCAGAGCCAGGAGTGGTGGCCCTCTATACCCTTGATAAACCCGAAGATTTGGATCGGACCCTGGCCAGCTTGGCTGCCTCTCGCCTCCATGGTGCCGGCATCTGGGTGCTCGATAACGGCTGCGCCCCTGCAGCGAAGGCGGTCATGGCCCGCTGGCAGGAGCAGCTTGGCGACACGATGCGCACGATGGTCCTGCCGGTGAACATCGGTGCCCCGGCAGCACGCAATTGGATTCGAGCGGAGTTTTTGCAGCACCAGCTCCCTTGGCTCGTGTACGTGGATGATGATGTTGAACTCCCACCGGATTGGTTGGAGCGTCTCGAGGTAGCCCGCCAATGCGCCCCTCAGGCTGGGGTGTGGGGATGCCGCGTGGTCGATGCCCGCACACCCTGGGTGCTGCAGAGCGTGGACCTCCATTTTATGCCCCCCCGGGAGAAGGGACGGCGCTTTACGGTGAGTGATCTCCACCATCAAGTCTTTGATGGGGGGGCGTTTACTTATCTGCGACCCTGTGCCTCAGTAACGGGCTGTCTCCATCTTTTGGATAATCGGGCTGTCGCTGCAGAAGGGGAATTTGATATCCGGTTTTCTCCTTCGCAGTATGACGATCTTGACCGGGATGTGCGCATGCTCCAGGGGGGGCGCCTTGCCATCTACCAGGGGCATCTCGCAGTACGGCATTTCAAGCGCACTGGAGGCGCTGCGGCCATGACTCCAGCAAGCTGGAGCAACGCCATGGCTAATCTTGAGAAACTCCATAAAAAATACCCTCAAGAAGAGTGGGAACGTCTGATGGAATGGGAAACCCAGGCCCTGGAGGAGGACTTTTGGCGCAAATCGGCGCGGGTCCGGGCGTGGCTGGGAAAGGAGAAGGACGATGGAACACATTGAGTACGTGATCATTGGCGCCGGGCCCACAGGCCTGGGGGCTGGCCTGCGGCTGCAGGAGCTGAACGTAAGGAGTTTTGTCCTTCTTGAGCAGCACGCCTATGCTGGGGGGCTCTCGGCGAGTTTTGAGGATCGCGCGGGCTTTACTTGGGATATTGGCGGCCATGTGGTCTTCTCCCGCCTCGAGTCTTTTCTTCGGCTTTTCGATGCGCTGGTGGGCGACGACGCCCTCACCCACCAGCGTTTGGCCCAGGTGCGTCTTGCCGATCGCTGGGTCCCGTATCCATTCCAAAACAACATTCGCCATCTCCCCAAAGAGCTGCTGTGGGAGTGTCTTGAGGGGCTGCTTGCACCGCGGCCAGAGCCAACGGCAGCAGCCCATTTTGGGCAGTGGATGGAGGCCGTCTTTGGGGCGGGGATCACGCGGCTCTTCATGCGGCCCTACAATTTCAAGGTGTGGGCGACACCCCCCGAGGCCATGGATTTTCGTTGGATTGGCGAGCGCGTGGCGGTGGTGGACCTTGTGGAGGTCCTGCGGCGCATCATCCTTGAAGAAGATGCCACAGACTGGGGACCCAATGCCGTCTTTCGTTTTCCCAAGCACGGCGGCACTGGAAGTGTCTTTCGCCGCATGGCCAGCCGTATTGAAGACCATATCCGCTACTGCTGCCCGGTGCTGCAGGTGGATTGGAAGCAGCGCATTATCACTTGTGATGCTGGCCAGCGCTTTTCCTATGGGCAATTGTTGTCCACCATGCCGCTAGATCGCCTTGTCTGCGAGGTGCTGACCCCGCCGGAAGCGGCGCTGGTGGAGGCAGCCACAAGGCTCGAGCACAACGGGGTGCACGTCTCTGGCGTTGGCGTGGCAGGCCTGCGTCCGGACCCCACCTGCTGGATGTATTTCCCTGAGGCGAGTTGTCCCTTTTATCGGGTCACAAACTTTCACAACTATTCCCCCTTCAATGTCGCCCAGCCTGGGGAGCAGATGGCCTTGATGAGCGAAATTTCGTTTTCGCGCCATAAGCCAGAACCTCAGGCCGATTTGGCGCGTCGCGTCGAAGAGGGCCTGCAGACCGTCGGTCTGCTGCAGGAGGGCGATGCCATCGTCACCCATTGGGAGCATAGGGTGGAGTATGGCTATCCTGTGCCTACCCGCGGGCGGGATGCGGCCTTGGCAGTTATCCAACCATGGCTTGAGGCTCGAGGGATTTTTTCCCGGGGACGGTTTGGGGGCTGGAAGTATGAGGTCGCCAATATGGACCACAGTGTTGTTCAGGGTATGGAGTGGGCGGAGCGGATGGTGCTCGGTGCGCCAGAGCGGGTGTACCAGGTGGGGGGCTAGGCGCGAGTTCGCGAGGCTGTGGGCGCTGATTCCTCGGGGGATCTTGAAGCTGTGGTGGGTGAGGGGGCTGCGGGCTTGAGGGTGGGGGCCTCATTTTGGGTGCTTCTTGGGTGCTTCCTGCGGACGTTAAGGAGCGGATGCCGCGTTGGGCTTTGGCGAGTTATTGGGCGTTGGTCTGGGCCCAGAGGGCGTACAGCTGGGCGAGGGATAGATCTCCTTGGGCTGTGAGCTGGGCGCTGAGGTGCTGGGCATAGGCAATGAGTTCGGGGAGGCGGGAGGCCGCCAGGCGTTCTTGCTCCAGGAGTCGGCCGGCGTGCCGGGCGAGGGCCGTATCCCCGGCGCGGGTGGCGGCTTTGGCCAGGGCTAGAAAGTGCTGTTCTTTTGGGAAGAATTGGGCGGCTAAAAGCCGCAGGGCCGCGGCCTCGGTCCAGGCATTGCGTCCCTCTAGCCAAGAAGCCAGACGGTCATAACCTGGCTCCCAGAGGGGCTCTTGGATGATGGCGTCCAGCAGCAGCCTGGGGTCGCTGATGTGCCTGGAGCGCTCTAGCAGTTTGTTCTGGCTGGAGGCAGGAAGGAGCATGATGGGATGCAGGCTTGCCGAAAGGCCCATGATGTAGCCTTCGGCCTCGAGGTGGCGGTGGAAATCGGGGCGGATGCGGCCCATCCAGCGGGCGGCAAAGCGTTGGGCATTGGCGGTTTCCGCAGCGAAGCGGCCTGGTGTTTGGCTCGTGAGGTGAATCAGCGTGCTGCGAGGTTCACAAACAATGCTGCGGCCGGCATCGCGAGCGCGCAGGCAGAGGTCCACGTCTTCGAGCCCATTGTGGAATCCTTCGTCAAAGCCGTGGAGGTCCTCGAATAGCCTCCGTGGCAGGGCCAAGGCCGCGCCTGTAACGGCCTGCACCTCTCGGCGGCGTTGGGCGGCGGGGTGGGTGGCGGGGAATTGTTCAAAGACGTGGCAAACCTTGGGGCCAGGGGTGAAGGCGACGCCCACGTGCTGCACGCGCTCGGCCCCAGGGTAGAGGAGCCGACTGCCGACAATCCCGCCAGTGGTGTTGAGCTGCTCCAGGAGGGGTTGGGCCCAACCTGGCAGGGCGATGGTGTCGTTGTTGAGGAAAAAAAGAAAAGTTCCCTGGGCTTGGTGGGCTCCCTGGTTGCAGGCAGGGGCAAAGCCAAGGTTGGTTTCGTTGCGTATGACCCGAAAAGCAGAACCAAAGAGGGTTTGGCCGAGGGGGGCGAGTTCCTGGGGCGTAGCGTCGGGGGAACCGTTGTCCACGACAATGATTTCCGTGGGAACGGGGGCGCGGTGTTCAGCAAGGCTGGTGAGGCATTGGCGGGTGAGCGGCCATTGGCCATACACCGGGATGATGATGCTCAGTAACGGCGGCATGCGAACTCCTCCACTGCGGTCCAGGTACTCGGGGTGGCCGATGGGGGGAGTGTTCTGTGCCAGAGGGCATGGAGCATTGCAGACAGTACCTCCTTCTTTAGGGGCGGTTGGTTAGGGAGATTGTTGGTGCGCCGTGGCGTGGAGGGGCAGCTGTTCCTGCCGCTGCCTCCTCCAAAAGGACTGGGCTGAGGGGGCAAGGAGGGGAAGGGCCCTCTCTAGGGCCTTGTCCCACCACGCGGCCTCTGCGGCGTGAACCGCGTGGTGGATGTCCCGCAGCTCCCTCTCGGTGAATTTGCCTTCCATCTTGTGGTGGTTGCCCATCACATGGGCCCAGGAGGCCTCACTTTTGGGGGCCGCGCTGCCGGCATCTTGGAGATGGGTAATGGCCACGCGGCCATCATAGAGTACAAAGCCACCGTGCTTCCAGATCTGGATGTCCCGTTCCAGGTCATCCACCTGCGACGGGGTAAAGCGCACGTCAAAATCCGGGACACCCAACCGTTCCAGCCGGCGCCGGTGGAAGAGGTGGCAGCAGCCCATGACCGAGAGGCAGGGGCGCAGGACATCGTATTGCCCGAGGTCAAGGGCGAGGGGGGCATTGGGGGTAAAGCGGATGTGGTGGTGCGCTACCTCCTGGAAGTAGCGGTAGATGTATTGGATGGTATGGAAAGGATTGGGATTGACGACCTTGCCACCCACGGCACAGGTTTGGGGATAGATGAGGAGATCGGCGAGAAAGCGGCGCAACCAGTGGCGGGGAAGGAGGACATCGTCGTCGAGATAGGCGACGAATTCGGCCTCCTGGACCTCGGGCAGGTGCCAGAGCCAGTTGCGTGCCGCTGGGGCGCCGATGTTCACGGGGAGGTGAACCACCTGGATGGGGCGGCCGGCGGCAAGGCGGGCGACGCTGGCGTCGAGGTCTTTGGGGGCAAAGGCCGTGGATCCGTTGTTGAGGAGGGTGATGGCGGCATCGCCAATGTCCGAGGCAAGGAGGCTCTCCAGCGTGCGCAGGGTGGTTTCGAGTTTGTTGAAGGTATAGAAAAGGATATGCACCCGATACTGATTGGGGTCAGGAAGGGGCAGTCTGTCTGCCATGAGGGCGAGGGCTTCGATGAGGTGCGGTTGGGCTGGCTCCAGGACCAGACTTTCCTGGAAGTGGCGGCAGGCGCGCGCATCATCTCCGGCCGCAAGGGCGAGATGGCCGAGCAGGTTCTCGCGCCAGATGGATGGTGGAACGCGGTGGAGGAGGGAGTCGCGGAGCGTGGTTTCTCCGAGGGCATGGGCCGCCCAGGCGAGCAAGGCTCGGGCAGGGGTGCTTTCTTCTTCGGTGCTCCAGCGTAAGGTTTCTTGGAGAAAGACCTGCTGGTGCTGCCCGCTGGCCCACAGGCCAAGGAGAAGACGGAGGCGGGCAGCGGCTGGCAGGGAGGCCGGCGGGAGGGCAAGGAGTTCTTGAGGGTCGCGGCCTTCGAGGAGGGCATCCACTGCTGCCCGGCGCAGAGCTTGGGGCATGGGCAGGGGAGGAAGGTGGAGGGTTTGTCCCAATTGGTTGGCAAGGGCTACGAGCTCTGGGTCCCAGGGCTCCAGGGCGCAGGCGTGGCGGAGGCAGGCATGGGCCAGTTCTCGGGATGCAGGGGAGGGGGTAGCGCCTTGGAGGAGGGTTTGGGCCGCCCACATGGCAGGGGCGGTCTCGAGGTAGCCACGAAAACGGAGGAAGAACAGGATGTTCATAGCTGGCTGAGAGAACGTACTTTTTGGCTAAAGTGAAGGTTTGCCCGAGAGATTTCCTCTGGGATCGCCATGGGCGATTGTGGTTTTCCTCTTTCGATTATCTCCACAAAAAGAGGGAGGACGTTTTCCCACGTAAAGCATTGCTGCCAGAGTTGTTTGCCGATGGCCCCCAGGGCCTGCCGCAGCGCTGGCTGGGAGAGTAGCGTTGCCACCACCGAGGGGAACTGCGGCAAGGGGCAGATAATCCCGCCTGCGTCTTCATGGACGCTGTTGCATTGAGGGGTGGCTATCCAGGGGGTCCCGTGGTGCATCGCCTGGAGGATAACGAGGGGTCGGCACTCTGCCTTGGAGGGAAGGAGCAGCAGGTCTGCTTCGGCAATGGCGGCATCAGCTTCTTCTGGTGGAAGAGGACCAAGGAGGTGGATGCGGGGGTCTTGGGCTGCCGCGGCCACTACGGCGTCATAGTACTGTTTTTCTTGCGGCCAAGGAAGGGCAGCACCAATGAGGGCAAGTTGCCATTGTCCAGGGCTAGACTGCATCGTTGTCACTAACGCGAGTTGGTTTTTGACTGGCCAGAAGTTTCCCACATGGACAAGGAGGGGCAGGTCTGTCTTGAGTCCATGCCGTTTGCGAAAACCGGGCTGAGGGGGGAAGGGTGTTATGGCATGGGGGATAAAGAAGGGTTCGACCCCGACGGTGCGAAGATACGAGGCGTCCAGCCCTGATTGGGTAAGACTAATGCATCCGTGGGCGCGTTGGAGCACCGCCGCTACCAAACCATGGTGGTTGAGACTGTTCCAGTCATTCACGAGTTCTGGATTGATGATGGGGATGAGATGGATAGGGAATGGAGGGGTACTTGTTAACAGAGGGGCATGGAGCCAGCTGTCTGGCTGGCCGATGATGATTGCAGCTTTATATTGGGAATAGAGCAGGAAATTTTGGTATCTTTCGTATTCAGGTCCAAAAGCATTATCTCGAAATCTTCCTGTGCAATCAAATTGAATAATATGTATTCCTTCATAGAAAAATTGATCTCTTGATTCGAGCTTTCGAGTAACGACATGGACTTCATATCCATATAAGGAAAGTTGCTTTCCAAGATCTGCAAGAAAGTTTTCACATCCTCCGAAAGATGGCCAGAAAAAGTCACTTCCGAGAAGAATACGTTTGGACTCGGAGAGATGTACACTAGGAGGAGGAACCATTGGCGGCGGATAATGGACTTGGGAGTGGAGCTGTTTTTCGCGTTTGGCCAGTGCTGCCTGGTTGTTGGGGAGATGGGGGAGCAATCGAGTGAGGATGGTGCCAATTTGGTCAAGTCGCTGGTCTTTGAGAAAAGATAACCAGTGGACATGGAGGAGGGCTTTGTTGGCATAGTAGTCAGCTATTTCATCTATTTCATTTGTTCTTTTTTGAGTTATCTTTTTAGCGAATTCACGGATAGATTGGCTACAAAGATCGATGAGCTCATTTGGTTTTTCTGTTTGCAGAGACATGAGCCGATGTACTGTGACGAGGCATCCTGCAGCATGTGCGATCCATGATCGATAGTCTTTTTGTATGAAATCATTTTGTTTTATTTGATCAAATATTCTAAGATGTAGTATAGAGTCATGACGCAGTTGATTTGCCTTTTTAGAAGACATGCTTTCTGCATGTCTTCTATAGACTACTTGAGTCATAGTATTAGTAGAAAAGCGCATTCCAGAAATAAGGCATCGAAACCAAAAATCATAATCTTCGCATGCACGCAGCTGCGTATCGAATAGCATTTCGTGGAATGCTTGGTGGCGCCGGACGAGAAAGGCATGGGAAGGGGCGATGTTGAAATGGCAGAAATGGGGGGCGATCGGCTTTCGAACGAGCGGCCAGGAACCAATCGGCACCAATGGCCCATCGGCGGTCATGGAGAGGGCTTCGATATTTTGGCAGACGACAATATCAACTTCAGGATGATTATCTAAAAACTGTACTTGGGAACTTATAGTATGAGGAAAGAGGAGATCATCTGCATCAAGAAATAAGATGTATTTACCACAGGAATTTTGAAGCCCTGTATTGCGTGCTGCAGATAGCCCAGCATTATCTTGGTAAATATATATTATGTTTTCAAATTTTGAGACAACCTCTTTTGTATTGTCAGTCGATCCATCATCAACGACAATAATCTCTTTTTCACCAGTAAAATCACTTGTAATTATACTGTTGATGCAATGATAAAGGTAAGTTCCATAATTAAAGCATGGTATGATGATGGAGATTTGTGGATTTTTCATAATGGAGGAAGTTGCTCGAAGATCTCTCGAAGGAGTGGGTTGCGGTGAAGGCATTCTTCTTTTGTTTGTTTGGCCGCCTGCCGACGGTTGAGTTTTCTATTGAGCAGGAAAAGCCGAAGATGCGGTTGCCATTGGGCATAAGGCACGAGTCCTGCGGCCCGAGTATAATCTGCAATCGCTTCTGGGAGGCGGCCAGCCGCTTCATGGACGAGGCCTCGCCAGAAATACGGCATGCTGAGATGGGGGAGGCAGGTAATGATGCGTTCTATGCGTTCCACCGTGTCTGAGTGCATGGCCGCTATTGTGGCGTGGTCGGCAAGAAGGATGTGGAGGGGGTAGACGGTTGGGTGGAGGGTGTGGAGACAGGCCACGACTTCGGCCCAATGCGCCCTCATTCCTGTGGACGTAGAGCTGTGGCTGTGGATGCGATAATGAAAGAATGGTTTCTCGAAACGGTAAGACTTGATGCCAAACGGGGCGCAGCTAATCCAGAAGTTCCAATCTTCTGCCCCCCAAGGGAGGCTGGGGTCGTATCCTCCTGCCATTTCCCACAGTTTTCGTGGATAAAGAGAGGCATAGGGAAATGTATTGTGAACGCAGAGCTCATTCCATGAATAGGGTGAGGGAATCCATGTGTTATTTCGAGCTCCAAACTCTTGAACATTGGAGAAAAGGAGATTGATCTCGGGATGGGCTGTGATGACCTGTACCGCATGGTGGAGAAACTCCGGAACAAAGCAGTCATCACAATCAAGGGGGAGGATCCACTCTCCATTGGCCTGTTGGATGCCGATGTTGCGGGCATCAGCAGGGCCGACATTGTTTTTGTCAATGACCCGAATGGGTACTGTATCATATTTGGCGGCAAGGGAGTGGGCCACTAATAAAGAATTATCCGTGCTTCCATCGTTGACGATGATGATCTCGAGAAAGGTATACTGTTGGGCAACGAGACTGCCCACGGCTTGAGGTAAGAAGGCTGCTCCGTTGTATACTGGAATAATGGCACTGATACGTGGTGGTTCTGGAGCTAGACTAACTGAAATGGATTCTTGGCGCAGCAAGAGCGGCGCATCAAAGTGGACGGCATTGGGGGTCATGGTGTGGTATTGCTTCACATCGAGCCGTTGTCCTTGGTCAAACCAATCGGCCAATTGTTCAGCATCAACGGATTGTTCCGCAACGCGGTTGGCAAAGACGTGCTGGACGCGGTTGAGGGGATAGCAAAATCCAACAGACTCTGGAAAGATAAGCCGCCACGGCAAATGGGAGATATGGGAAGTTTGTTGGCTTAGGGCCGCTTCCAAGCGGTTGGGGTGGTCGAAGGGAAGCTGGGAAATGAGTTCTAAGATTGTGGCAGTGCGGTACAGAGAGCCAGAAATCTCCAGTGGATAGCCAAAGTCATAGCTGGCGTCCTGCCAGCGAAATTTGACGAAGGGGGTGTTGGGGACGGGTTCAAGAGGCGGGATGGGTTGCGCCGCGTTCTGGGGATAGCAGTACGTCGTATTGGCCCCTAACAGGAAATTGACGGAGAGTGCATCGGGGTGCTCTGAGAGGGCCGCGATACAGGGGTGGATGGCAAATGGACGGTAAAAAAGGGCATCGTCTACGAGAAAAAAGATCCAGGGATATTGAGGAATAAGGGCAAGCAGTTGTTGGCGGAAGTGTGTCTCTGCAATTAGATGGATGTGAGGAAATTTTAGAGATACTTGTTTGTATTGTAAGACATGCTTCGGTGTTGTTGCCTTATAGAATACGTTAATATGAAGATCGTTGGCGTCATTTATCCAATGGTAAATGGACTCGATTAATGCATAAAGTTGAAGCGCTCTGTTTTTACTAAATATGATTGTCTGAATCATGTTCGATCTCGATTCTGATGAAAAATCAACTGGTTTTCTCGTTATCGGGAGTTGATGTTCTTGATGTCCCCTGCTTGTTTTTTTGTCCATATCCTCCTTCGAGAGTACTCTGAGGAGGTTGTTCCATCTTCACTCCCTCGACAAAGTAGCCCACAGTAAAGGCCTCGTAGGGATAGCGGGCGTCCATGGCCTGGAGATAACGGGGCAGGTGTTCCGCAAAGAGTTTGTGGATTGCCTCGGCGCGCTCCCCATGAAAGTCCCGGTGCTCTTCAAAGATCCAGGCTACGCGAGCACATTCTTGGGCGAGGTGGAGAAAAAAACCTCCATTGGGCCGCAGTTCCACGATGTGGATGCCCAGGGCAGGAAGGAATCGTTCGTAAAAATGGCGGGTAAAGCCACCGTAGTAGTGGTAAGGCTCTTGGTGCAGGCCTGAGCCCAGCGGAGCGGTGATAAGGAGGCGGCCGCCAGGGCGCAAAAGCCGCACCATTTCTCGGAGCGCGGCCACGGGTTCAGGTACGTGTTCGAGGACTTCGGTGCACAGGACGACGTCGAAGGATGCCTCCGGCGCAGGGATGGCGGTGATGTCCGAGACGAGGTCAATCTCACCATAGGCTGTGCCGCCGCCCAGTTTGACGCCCATGTAGGCTTTGAAGTCATGGGCCATGTAGCGGCAATGGGCAAATAAGGGGCGGTAGGGGCAGGTGCCGGCGCCGACATCGAGGATAGCGGCGCCAGCGGGCGTGGCCGCAGCCTTTGTCGCTACCCAGCGGTCTCGCTGCCGTTGGTTGAAGTCATGGATTTCTTCCAGGGGCGGGGAGTCCGGGGGAGGGGGCAAGACTTCGTGGATGCAGGGGGTGGGGCTGGGATGCACTGGCCGGTAGGCCAAAAAGTCTCGCAATTGGCGTTTCCATATCTCATAAGAGGGCAGCTCTGCCGGGGCGACGGTGCTCAGCCAGAGGAGTTCATCGGCCGCTTGGAGGAGTTTTGAGCTAGGTAGGTCCGCGGTCTTGACACCAATCGCCGTGACATTGGCGAGATAGGGTGGATGGTCCCAGGTGCTGGTGTGGATTTTCAGGTTGCCAAATCCCAAATGGCTGAGGGTAGCGGCGAAGCGGTCCGGGAACCATAGGTCTCGGTGGAAGCCCCAGCGTTCGGTTTGATCCCCCACAAGGTGGCGCACGGCCGCGCATTTTTGTTTAAAGGGCACGTCCTGGAGGATGGTGTGGGCGCTTCCACTCAAGTCCGGGGTCTCAAGGTGGAGGGTGCCGCCGACACGCAGCCAGCGGTGCCAGCGGATCAGGAGGCCAAGGGCCTCGACACGGGTAAAGTGTTCAAAGACGTGGTGGAGCCGGATCTCATCAAGGCAGTTGTCCGGAAAGTGCAGTTGGGTGATGTCGGCAAAGGCATCCGTCCGCGGAGTCATGACGCTATGCTGGTCGGGCGGGTAGTCGATGTTGATGAAGCCCTCAAGGTACTTTTCTCCGCAGCCCAAATGCAAACGCAGGGGCTGGCCTGGGCGATAGAGACCAGTTTGATAGAGGGCAAAGAGGCTATCCCCGCCGGGGGCGAGAAGCGGGATGTTGCCAATCTGACGCTGCGGCAATGCTGGCTGGCCAGGAGGCAGAAGGATGTCTGCCACGGGGGCATGGGGCAAGAGGCGCTGCACGGTGGATATGTCGTAGTAGGTGGAGGTCCACCGTTGGCGGTAGGTGGCAATATCGCGCTCTGCCACGGCCTGGGAGGAGGCCTTGACGTGGTCGAAGATGTTGTCGTGCAGCACCTGGGCTTCTAGGCAGGGAATGATGCGATGGCCTGTCTGGAGGATGCGCAAACAGAGATCACCGTCAGCACAGTAAAATTGGTAGGCGTCGCAAAAGCCGCCGACAGCTTTGGCAAGAGCGGTGTTAAGAAAGCCGTAGTTCACCAGGATTTGATCGCCCAGGGTGAGATCAATCCCGAATTGGGTCCAATTGGGGTCTGTGGCGTGGACGTTGCGGTAGGCCATGGCCACACCGCCAGCAAGGCCAGACCAACGCTCCACGGCGGCAAGGGCCAGGAAGATGGAGTTTGGCGCAAAGACGATGTCATCCGAGGCATACATGAACCACGGCGCTTGTGTTCGTTCGAGCAAAAACTGCATCATCGCCGGCCAGCTGGGGCGGCCAGAGGGGAAATGTTCCTTTTGGTCGTAGATTCGCACTTGCGGTATTTGCTTTGGTAACTCCCAGGCCTCTTCGCCGGGGTCAGCATACAGGATGAGGGCTTCCCAGCTCAGGCCTGGAGCTGCTGCTGCCACGGAAGAGAGCATGCGCATGAGCATGGCATGGCGGCCTTTCGTGGGGAGGAGAAGGGCAAAATGGGGGGAAGGGATGATTGTGGAAGTGGAGCGGCCTGTTGGCTCTACAGCCTGTTGTTGGGACGAAAGAGCGATGGACGGCATACCAAGGGACTCCTTTAGCGCATCCGCACCGCAAAGGCGACGCCATAACCTAGTTCGGTGAATAGAAAACCACTCATTTCCGGGCGCGAGAGGACCACGTCCTGCCATACGCCCAGGAGTTCGGGGTGAGTAGGATGGGCTATGTCGTCAAAGACAATGGCCCCACCCACCCGAAGTCGAGGGAGGACATCTTCGAGATCCTGCCGCGCACCCTCAGGGGTGTGGTCGCCATCGACGGTGATGAGGTCAAAAGTTTGACGGGGATGGGCGGCGAAATAGCGCGGCAAGGTTTCGTGGGAATTGCCGTTGATGAAGGTAATGGTGCCTTTGTGGCCTAAGCGATTCATTTGGGCCTGCACGAAGTCTGGTCCCGGGTTATCCATGCCGGCATACTGTTCTTGCCACATATCAAAGGCGGTCACCTGGACATGAGGGCGACGCGAGACGACCATGGCCATACTTCGCCCCTGGCGCACACCGATCTCGAGATAATTTTCCACCTCCAGGGCGTGAGCGAGGGTATAGAGCACGGTACAGATGTCCGCGTAACGCCAATGTTCACCGAATTTTTGGAGGCTTCGGGACATGAAGGCCCGTAGAAAGAGAAGATAATCATCAGGAGCCAGTTGGTAGAGCACCCGTAGAGTACCCTGATAGGTCTCTAAAGTAAAAAGTGGTGCAGCGAGGGTGGAGGCCCCAGCTAATGGTCGGGCGTACCATTGGGTACCTTTAACGTGCAATGTATTGGCTGCCACTTCGTCTGTGGTTGGAGAAAGAAAATGGCGTGCAGGAGATGGTGGAGTCTCTGGCCGCGAATGGGCCATGGCTCGCTGGACCATACGGCGGATTTCCTGTCCGAAGCGCACCCGGGCTTCGCTACCGTCCTGGATGGCTTGGGTTTCTTGAGGTGTACCAGCCGTGGGGGCCCATGAGTCCCAATGCGCGTCGATGACTCGAGCTAAGGCTTGTGGATCGCCAGCAGTGAAAGGAATCCCGTAAGGTGGCGCCTGCTCAAGATGTACAGGGATGTCCGAATATACAACAGTTTTGCCCAACATGCGGCAGTCTTCAATGACGGTACTCCAGCCTTCAAAAAGGGAGGGCTGCACTACAGCGTGACAAGCACGTAAAAGTTGGATTTGATCGCTGCGGTCAATAAGACCAAGAATACGGATTTGATCTGAAAGTTGGTGCTCTTCTATAAATCGACAGAGATCATCAAAATGCTGTGGATTGCGATGGTCTTCTTTGGCACCTGTGCACACTAATTGGATTATCTTTCCTTTTTGGCGCAACAGATGGAGTGCTTTGAATAATGTGAGGTGATCTTTGTGTTTCCAGAACTGGTTACAGCACATGATAAAAGAAGACTCGATGCCTAAGCGATGAAGAGTTGCTTGCGGTTCAACCTCTACCCAGCCCGGTTCAGGAGAGGATATGAAACGAAGAACAACAGTAGGGCAGCGGACGTCAAAAAAGTGCTGAAAATCGTTAAGAGCTGTTTGACTGCTGAGGACCACTAAATCAGACCCTGCTGCCAATGAGGCAAAGCGGCGGTTGCGCCATTGGATATCCTCTGCAGAGAAGAGATGCGGTAGGTGGCAATGCTGGAAGTCTGGAATCCAATGGACCCGAGCAGGAGTGGAGGGGATCGCCTCGGGAAGGCTAAGCACCGGGTAGAGGACATCAATGTCTTCCAAGGGGACGCCTGAGGTAAAAAGGCGGATATCATCGGCAAGGGATAGAATATGTTGGTATTGTTCCAGGGAGGCCACCTGGTTCGGTTGAACGAGGTACACCAAGCGGATCCGATGCTGTGGGGGGAGCGCTGCCGAGGCAAGAGCAATATTTTTGAGGTAATTGGGGCCAGCCGTCCATCCGTCACTGCCCCATTGAATGATAAGCCCTAAGGTTGGCGTGCGAGAAGGCATGCAGACTCCTTATGAATACTATTCAGTGGTGGAGGGCATGGTATTTCGGGATATGCACAATCCGGGCCAGGGATATTGGCATGCTGCTTCCAGGAGGAGGGATTTTTGTCTTAGAGATTATGGGCCCTGCGGGACCATTAATCATGGTCTATTTTCTTTGCTTTTACAGGGGGTTGCCGTAGTGCTCCAGATACCACAAGGCAAAACGACGCACCCCTTCTTGAAGAGAGATCCGAGGAGAAAAACCATGGGCCTGAAGTCGGGAGATATCAGCTTCCCAATGGAGGGGATCCCCTTTTCGCTCCTCTTCCTTGAAACGAAGGGGTACATCGGCGCCTAATTCTTGAAGGAGAAGGCGAGCAATCTCCCGCACTGAGGTTTGTTGTCCTCCTGCCAGATTGAGGGTCGAGATACTAATTTCCTTGGCGAGTAAAAACTCTATTGCTCGAGCTAGGTCTTCCACATGAATAAAGTCACGTGTCTCATGGCCGGTGCCGAATAACTCCACTGTGCCAGTGTGTACCTGTTGAGCTATATCCCATAAGAGTTGTTTTGTAAGTCCTTCTCCATAGCATGAAAAAATGCGGAGAATAATATATTCTTGTTTATAGAGTTCATAATATTGGTGGATAATTTGTTCACTTAGAATTTTATGGTATCCGTATGGAGAGAGTGGTCTTAAAGGATGTGTCTCTGTAATTGGTAGTTTTTCTGGATTTCCATATACAGCAGCGCTTGATGGAAAGATAAATTGTGCCTTTACGCCAGTTCGGCGTAAGGCGTCCAAGACATGCAAAACAAGTCGAGGTCCAGCATCAAAATCAACGGTGGGGTTGTGTACGGATAAAGGGACAGATCCATATCCAGCGCAGTGAATAAGGACATTCGGATGCCACTTTTGGAGAAGTTCTTCAAAGGAGGGATGAGGGAGCTGGATTTGCTTGTAGTCATTCAGCGCGATGGCCGGTGTCGTGGCTGTACGTCCTGTTCCTACTATCCGGTATGATGTCCGAAGGGCTTGGGCGAGGTTCCTACCAATGAATCCATTGACTCCAGTTATGAGTATAGTTTTTTGCATCATTTTTATGTTTTTATAATTTGAAAATCTTTGAAATATCTACAAATATCATAATGTAACTTCTGTATTTTGAACTGTATACCTGAGATGATTGATTTTTTATATCTGCTTGGATGATTTATTTGTGATATCGATAAATTTATATTGACATCCCACCGCCACCTACAATGGCAGGAATTATTTTAGTCCTTGAGTTTTTATGAAGTATTCTTCTGTATGCCTCGCGAGGAGGAGGTGGATTTTTCTCTCTTTCTGCTAAAATTTCTTTCAAATGTTCTTCTCCATCAATTTTAATCCATTGAGTCGATTTGAAATCGAATATTTTTCTAACACATGCCGGGGAGCCAAATGCCACAGAAAATGGAGGAATATCTCTTGTAACGACGCTATTTGCGCCGATGACGGATCCTCTTCCAACGGTTACATTTCCAATGACGGAAACATTTGTTCCAAGCCAACAGTTTTCTTCTATGATAATCGTTCCTGATGTTGCTCCCTGGTCTATATATGGAAGCATTATATTATCGAATATGTGATTGGCATCGGAAACAAAAACTCGTGGTGCGAACAGGCAGTAGTCTCCTATCTCCAAATAACCTCCAGCACTAAGCATAGAACTACGGCCGATAAGTACACAAGACCCTATTTTAGCCCTTATTTTTTCATCTCGATGACATACATTGATCCATGTATGATCTCCAATGCAAGTTCCATATCCTATTTCTATATTTGCCATTCCAATTAATTGGACTTCGTTTCCAAAATTTACTCCTGGATAAATCTTTGCAAAATCATTAGTCATTTTTCCTCCATTTTTTAAACGAGTTAAATTTAGGAGCCAAATAGTATTTGTTTTTATTGTAGTTAACACGAGAAATCAATGATATTGGGTAGAATTTAGATGCTTTTTTGTCTAATTATTATAGAAGCTGCATAATTATAGATATCAATTTTTCAAAAGAGGTGCTTTATAATGACATATACAATCATCATGAGTTATTTTTTATAAGTTATTTTTTAGATAAAGATATTTTTGTATGATTCGATCCATTTCTTTGGCTCTGCATTCTATAGAATGATCTTTCAAGCATCTTATTTGTCCTTGGGTTGCTATTTCGGATCTTTTTTTGGATTTGCTATATAATAATCAATTTTTTCAATTAGTTCTTTTCGATCTTTAAATGTCTCTATTTCTTTTCCAGGTTCAAAATATTGATTAATATTTGAAAAATATTCTGTTAAAAGAAATACTCCACTTCCTGTGGATTCAAAAATTCTCATATTTGCAGTGTACTCTCCTCCAATATCAATTTTCGAATTATCATCTAAATTAATAATAAAATGATCTGCTCTAGCGTCAAAAGCTATTCTTCCGTTTCGTAATGATTTGTACATGGATAGCCCATATACTGGCTCTGCGGCATATTTTTTTATTATAGGAGGAATATTGTCTTTGTTTCCAGAAATATGAAATTGGCAATCATATCCTCTTTTTATCGATGCATTTGCAATTTGACGCAGATAATAATCTCTTTTTGTGTGTTGTGATGTATTGTATTGTCCAATAAATACAATGTCTTTAGAAGGCTCTATATCTCGAATTCGTTCAACAATATTAGGTGGGAATCCTGGCATAAATACTTCACCATACTGAGCACCGTGTTGTACTGCTAAATCGAGAAGCGGCTTGAGACTCGATAACATGACGTCAAATCCAGACCAGTCAATATCGTACGGAAAGGCTGCCGCCCGCCATCCAAGGACAAGCTTAGGTCTATGACTGATCTTGCGAATAAACGTGCCGTTAAAAAGAATTGGATCAGATATATAGAGGATATCAGGCTCAAATTCTTCTATTTGTTTTAGTGTAATTTCTTCAATCCAATTGTTGGGGTTAGAACATTGTTTATTGTTTTCTATTAACCAGCGTATCTGTGCGTGGTGACAATTGGCAATGACAAGGTAGGATTCATATCCTACTTGTTGCATATAAGGAGATAGTATATGGACAGCGGCGAATGCATCGGATATCAATACATCAATCTGATCTTGGTATGTTGCTTGATGCAAATATTTAAATTTTGAATATAAAAGACTCAGATAGTTCTGATAAAATGTAACAATTTGAAGAAATCGCATCGACGTTCTCTTTTACTTAGAAATTTTAGACATCATTCTGCACCAAATCTCTAATACTAAGGCTTTAAATGAAATTGGTGTTACTGCTTCTTCTGGAAAAGGCCCAGAGCTTAATATCTTCCCTGCCTTAGGATGAAGAATCTTTTCTTGTACAAGATATCCTCCATCAAGATAATGGCCATAAGCCGTAAAGAGGGCTCGATGCCACTCGTGGACAGGAGGAGCAAAGCCTTGCTTGGGACGTCGGATAACGAAATCTGGTACAATTCCCTCCATAGCACTTCTGAGCCATGGTTTAGGAAATCGTCTGTAATCCGGATCTGTTTGAAAGGTCTTGCGAAGTCCTATTACAAGTTCAACAAGCTTATAATCAACAAAAGGTAGTCGCAATTCTACAGAATTTGCCATGGATAGGCGATCTCCTTGAGCAATTCCGTTTTCTAAAAGATACGTATCAAATATCAATCGATTGATACGAATGTCAGTATACGACCACTCATAATCAAAAGTATAAATATCTCTTGGAGAAGAGTCATAAATTTTTTCATTAAATGATGACGTATAATAACTATTCATTTCGTTTAATGCAATGCGAAAATCTGGAGAGAGCTCATAAAAAATAGGCCGATATTTTTTGCAATCTTTTGTTTCTTTACATCCTGCTCGGGATTGACACCATGTTCTATCGCGTTTCAATTGATTTTCCGTTATCGCTGCAGCGTCTTTCACCCATTCATATCCCCAAAAAAGTTCATCTCCGCCTTGTCCCTGCAGAAGAACTGGTACGCCATGCTCTCTGGCCGCCTTGCTGATAGAGTAATAGCCATATCCAGAAATATCAGCGATGGGGTCATCGCGGAAGAAGTTAAGTCGTTCAAAATTATGAACAAAGTCGTTCGTGGAGAGTTCGATTTCATGGAATTGTAACCCCAAGAAGCTGGCCAATTCTTTGGCTTGATTTCGTTCATCATGACTTGGTCGTCCTGGATAACCGACACTAAATGCATGCATAGAATCTGGATATTTTCTTATTGTAAGTGCTGCAATGGAGCTTGAATCCAATCCTCCACTTAATGCGATGCCAACAGGAACATCAGCACGGACAATAAGACTCGCAATAGTGTCTAGCTCTTGGCGAATACGTTCAGTAGGATCGCCTTCAACAGGTTCGGCTCCCTCAAAATCCCAATATATCCGTTCTATTGTATGCCACGCATTAATATCAATAATAAGATAACTGGAACGGGGAAGCTTTCTAACATTTTTGATGGGGGTTTTAGGTTCAGGAACAAACTGATAATGAAAGTAATCATTAACTGCTACTGGATCTAAATCAAAAGAAATTTTTCCAGAAGCTAATAGTGACTTTATCTCAGAAGAAAATAGAATCATTTCATCATTCTGAAATATATAAATAGGTTTTTCACCTATTCTATCTCTGGCAATAAATATTATGTTTTTTTGTATATCATAAAGCGCAAATGCAAACATTCCTCTCAACATATGAAGACAATCAGTTTTATATTCTTCGTAAAGATGAAGAACTACATCGCAATCGCTTCCTGTAGATAATTTATGTCCTTTGCTTTTAACAAAATCTTGAAGTTCAATATAATTATAAATTTCTCCATTCATTATTAAAACAAGTGATTTGTCTTCATTATAAATTGGTTGCCATCCCCCAGATATATCTATGATGCTGAGTCGTCGCATCCCCATCAAAACATGAGGAGAGTAGTATGTCCCTTCCCCATCTGGTCCACGGTGCCTGAGGAGGTGAACCATTTTCTCTAGGATAGTTTTATGGTGGTCATCTTTGCGTTTCGCAATGACTCCCGCAATACCACACATCCTCTACTGCCTCCTCAATTCATAACATTTAACTGGATGACAGATTCTGATCACTAAATTCATTACTTATATGATTGTATAATGGAGAACTAACGATATTTATGCTGATTTGATATGTTTCGTTCTGAATGTTAAGATGCTTTATCAAGATAAAAAAGAGCTAGTTCATCTTGACCAATCTCTTTCATCCTTTGATTTTGCCGTAAGCACCATTGCTTGTGCTTGATTTGATAGAGTTCTTCAGAGCTTAAATTTGATGCTGTTTCTCTTTCCTTGATCTGGCCTTGCTCGTTAAAGGTTAATTTTGCACAAGTTGAAAAAGAGTTTGCTTCAAGAGCTCCAGCCATAGCGCGGTTTCTTTTTGCCTCAATACCTTGCCATATTTCTTTCTTCCCTCCTGGACGGTGCGTATAGCCATGATCTTGATGGATAGCTGTAATATAACCTGTTCCGTCAATAATAGGGATGTCATCTTCAACAGCTTTTTTCACCAGCCAATTATCCCAGGCTGTTCGTCCTAAGGCAAATGGGGGCAATCCTCTCCATTGTCCACGAACATGCACAAAATAATCAAGCCCCGTTGGACTATAGAGAAAGCCATTTATTTGGACTTCCTTCTTGATACGTTCAATCCATGATTCAGAAAAATCGAGAAGTTCCCATACCGCAAGATCCCATCGTTGTCCGATAATAAGAAATTCGGAAAATTGTTTTGTTGCGGTTGTTGCTGCAGCGTGGAAATCATTCATCAGAATAATATCAGCATTAACGTATGCGAGGATATCGTTTGTCGATGCGTCCCAGGCCTTTTTGAAGATATCATCGAGCAATGGGGTCCCATATTCGTTGACATTAAGCTCTGGAATATGCCGTGCGCCTATTTCCAGGGCCATCTCTTTCACACCAAATTCATTGCCCATGAGGATGATCTCTGGCTTTGGTTCGAGTCGAGCCCAGCTGCGGAGGGCATTTTTTTGGATAATGGCCTCATGGCCGATAAAGGGCTTGGGTACGGCAAAGATGGTCAATTCGTTGTGACCGGTCATACGTACCTTGGGTTTGCCAACTCGAGCCTCAAGATCATGAGCGAGACGGTGGATGCCTGGACTGCCCCCTGCCTTGAGGGCTAGTTGGGCGAGTTTATGAGCGTTGTCCAGTTGTCCTCCCCGGGCTTGACAAACAGCCAGTGCATGACATGCCTCGGAGGAAGGCTCTTTGTTGGCTACATCTACAAGGAGTTTGGCAGCCTCTGTAATTTGTCCCTGATGATAGATTCGTGCTGCCTTTGGCATGATTTTTTTTGCTAGCGGTTGGGTGCATGGGATATCAAGAGGGTTGTACTCAACGACACCAGTTTCGTTTTCTTGAAATATAATTGCACTATGGTTTTGAGTTAAGAGTTTCTCGCAATCCAAAGTAAACCAGACTTGCTTTCCTCCAGGTATGAATTCAAGTTCAATCCTTTTAGAGTTCACAAATTGCATTAATGGGATGATTTCTTGAAAGCCTATGAATGAACCACCTTTGTGATATGGAGCAAAATAACCTGTAAAACATTGAAGTTCGTCAATATAGCTGAGAATAATTCGGTTAAAATAGTCTTGAGCATTATCTCGAACAAGCCGCTGAGGGGAAAACCAAATGTCATCGATAACAACAATGCTGCCTTTAGGAAGATAAGGGAGGGCATTTTTGCATATATGCCGCATGATGGGAGCATCGGGCATGTCATGGGCATCCACGAAGAACAAGACTCGGTCCTCGGCTGACCAGAGGGACTTGAAGTCCATGGAGAGAATATTTTGTTCATGGAAGGTGATCCTGGATGTGTCTAGCGGAAAGTACTCTTGGGCTCTCCAAAAGGCGTTGAATGAGAGGTCCACGGCGTGGATTTGGGCGTCGGGTACGGCCAATATCCATGCTCTGGTGGACATGCCGAAAAGGGTCCCCAGTTCCACGATGACAGTTGGAGCATGCTTTTGGGCGAGTAGGGCGAGTAATTCTAAAGATTCGGCTGATTGATCGCGATAATAGAGCCTGTTTTCAATGGTACGCAGAAGATGTATCCAATGAGAGTATATCGCTTGCATTGATATATTTTTAGATTTCATAGAGAGAATATTGTCAAGAGTCTTCGATTTTTCTGTTTCTGAATACTCAACAAATAAATTTGAAGAGGATTCAGCACCAATCTTGATGGTGGAATCACCACTGATGAGATGATGGCATGTGTCATTTCTTTTGTAAAAATAGACATCACTTGAAGATATTTTCTTAAATTCATATCCCCAGGATGTGAGGAGTTCGATAATTTCATCGGGGTGATATCCAAATTGGGAGGTATTTTGTTCTTCAAATTCAAGAAGGATATATGGCAAAGAACTTCGTATCAGTTGTTCTCCTCCACGAAGCACATAAAGTTCACATCCTTCCGTATCGATCTTTATAAAATCGACATGCGATATTTTTTTCCATTGTGCAATATTGTCAAGCGTATCCGTTGGAACGGATATCTCAGTCCATCTTTCAAATCGTTGTGGGTTCCCAAGGCATGACAGACCAGAGTCTGTTCCTGTCGCAGGGATCTTAAGTTGTACAAAACCCTTCCTATCCGCAAGCGCCATGGGAATTGTTTGGATATTGTTTTGAACTCCATTGAGAGCTAAATTATTTTTTAATATCCGGTAGACCTCCGGATTAGGCTCAAAAGCATAGCCTGTTATTGTTCTGTTGAGCACGGGAAGTAGACAATAGGTCCCTGTATTTGCCCCGATGTCAAGGATACACGGATTTTTGACTGTTCTTGTTTGCTCATAGAAAAAATGAAGTGTTTCTGTATCCCAAGGTCGTGGTTTACCTGTGCTCGAGTCCTTGCCTTGCCAGGAACCACCGATTTGCGTGGCGCGCAGATCGATTTTTACCTTTGTGTCTAACAAAAAATGTGCTTCAATGATTTGAATATGTTGGTTTGTGAAATGTTTCATGGCGCTTCCTTCCATATTTTGGAGATTTTATTTACGAATCATCTTTTAAAAAGAAGATTCAACTGACTACATATCTCTACACATTCACAATTATCATACTTATTTTTTACTTTAGATAGTAACGTTTCTTTGTCGATCGTTATAAAGTCGATCGTTATAAATTTGAATTTCCCAAGCCTAAACCTAAATATGAGAACTTATTAAAAGATATTCCCCGCGCAATACGCCAACAGTCTATAAGCCAAGGGTCCGGACTTGCCACTTGCTCTATTCGTGGCCAATCTAGGCTCGCATATTCTGGCCATTGGGTCATCAGGGCGAGCATTTTGACCCCTTCGGCCGCCTCATACGGATTTCCACAAAGCACTCCGAGGTCAGCGAGCTCCTGGCTTGCAAGTTGAACCGCCAGCGGATCGTGGAGCCGTAATACATAGCCTGCTGTATGAAGACGTTTGGTTATATGGAGTGCTGGCGATTCTTCCACAATATGAGTACCCGGCTTATAGGCTAAACCAAGGATAGCCACTGGACCAGGAGGAGGAACGAGCTTTGTAATCATATTAAATAGACGGTCCACTATGTCGATGTTGACTTTGGATGCAGCAGGACTAAGACGCAGCGTCAACCCTTTGCTCGTGGCATAATGTTGCATCGCCCTGTTATCCCGCGGAAAGCATGGTCCACCAAATCCAAGCCCCCCTTTAAGGCATTTTGGACCAATGCGGCTATCGGCGCCGAGGGCTTTGGTTATAATATCCACATCAGCACCTGGGGTAGAATGACAAAGTGATGCCAGCTCGTTAGCAAAACTGATTTTCATCGTCACAAAGCAATTCAAGGAGAGCTTAGTGATTTCAGCATTAATTAAATTCATGATTGCATAGTAAGGAGAATTTTCTACTATAGATTCGTATAGCTTGCAGATTGTATCTGCAGAGTATGTATCCGATGCTCCGATTAGAATCATATCTGGGTTAAGAAAATCTCGAATTACACTTCCTAAAGCAATGAATTCAGGATTATAGATTAAACCAAAATCTTTGCCGCATATTTTTCCCGTTAGATTTTGTAAGAGAGGAAGAAAAACTGTCTCACACGATCCTGGCATAACGGTAGAGACGATATTAACAATATGAAAGGAATCTTTTTCTTTTAGTGGTTGGCCAATTTCGTGGAGCACAGCTTCTACCGCGGCATTGGAAAAATCTCCATCTGGATTACTTGGAGTGGGAACAATGATCATTGTTATATCAGTCTCATGAATAGCTTTTGCATAATCTGTTGTGAATACTATATTATTTTTTGATCTATTCAACAACTCAGGAAGTTTTGTTTCAATAATAGGGCAAGTTCCAGCATTGAGGTTAACAATGTGCTCGGCATTATGATCAACGCCAACGACATAATGTCCCTTTACAGCAAAACAAGCAGCTGTGCAAAGTCCAAGTTTCCCAAGACCAATAACTGATATATGCATAACTACTTCCCATTATGAATATAAACTTTAATTTTTATATAAATTTACATGTCATGCTGTCATTTAGTATAACTTGTTCATATATTTGGTTGTGTGGCTGGTATGTGCATCGAGGACATTCTGTATCTATGTCGATACGGTCATGAATGTTCCAGTGCTCTTTTCCCCCCCAGACATCATCAATTTTCCATACATTATCACAATCCTTAATCAGTTCTAATTTCGTATCTCCTCTTCTGTCGCAACACAGCCCCATGACATAACTGTCTATAGGAGCTTCTTTGCAAGATGGAGGAGAGATAACAGCTGTCATGAATAAAGCATAACATTTATGGAAAAAGTTTGACCTTTGAAATTGTTCGGTAAATTTGTGGGTGATCCCATAAACATTAAATGTTTCATCATCTAGTTCTTGGGCTTTCATTAACTGCTCATTGAATAATGCAATGTCTTCTTCTGAAAAGAATATTTCTTTATCAGTTCCAAGCTTATCCCAAGTTGTCCCAGCAGGACGAAAATGGATGTTCTTGCATCCAATTTCTTTAGCCAATTTAGCGGCTTCAAAAACCTCGCCGATATTTTCTTTATAGAGAAGATACTTATAGCTAACTCCATAGGAGGGGTGCTTCATCCCCAATTTGGTATTGTGCCGCCGAGAATAATCGGCCAGCACTGCAATATTTTCAATGACCTTTTCAAACATTTGCTTCTTCGGGTTGAGGCCCTTCAGTGCATGAAACGTTTTTGAGGTTCCCGCATCGACTGATACCCCCACCCAGGTACATTGGGAGAGGGCATCAATGGCGTCCACTATTTGAGAACCATTGGTCACAACACCGACTTCAATTCCGTTGGCAACTACTTTATCGATAAAAGCGGGTGTCTCTGGGTTTAGGAGCGGTTCTCCGCCTCCCGCAATGCAAATGGCTTGTACTCCAAAATTTTCAAAATGTTTCTTCCCCCAATGGGGTAAAAAATCAGCCAATTCCGAAAGAATCTTGCCTGAGAGTTTGAAGTTGCGATGTCTGCGAATATATTCGGCATTACACCAAGCACAATTGAAATTGCAGATATTAGTAGGATCGACTGTGATGAGTACCGGCGGGGGAATAGGACGGCCGCGTTTGATGTGGAGCCATCGTTCCACATGAACGAGGAGTTTATAGCTATTGAATGGGTTCCACCGCTTTTGGGCGATCCATTCTTTCATTCGGCATGGTTGAGATTTTTTTACAAATTCGACCACTTTCGGAACTGCTTGGATCATAGTGCCCTCCGTTCACTTGGCATTCCCTTCAGAACGTACGCATGGTCCGTTTGATCTGTATGGAATGCAAAATCCCTGCCGATATATTCAAGAGACACCGCCTGCATGCAGTTTCCCAAAGAGGAGCGGAGGCGTTGGGGAGGGCAAAGGATGCGGTCGAGGCATTTACTCCCGCCATCTTCCTGCATTTTCCACGAACCAAGTGTAGGTTTGGCGCAGGCCTTTCTCCAAATCGAAGCAGGGGCGCCAACCGAGGGCGGTGATGCGAGAGACGTCAAGGAGCTTGCGAGGAGTGCCTTCTGGTTTGGAGGTGTCAAAAACCAAACGGCCGGTGAAACCAGTGATGCGGGCGATGTGGTGGGCGAGCTCGGCGATGCTCCGATCCTCGCCACAACCCACATTCAGGTGTGGTGCAGCCTGGGTAGAAGCGCTATAGGTAGCGGAGTCGAGGTCCATCACAAAGAGACAGGCCGCAGCGAGGTCGTCCACGTGGAGAAATTCTCGCCGTGGAGAACCGCTGCCCCAAATGATGACCTCCGCCGCGTTGGCGAGTTTTGCCTCGTGAAAGCGGCGCAGCAGCGCTGGGATAACGTGGCTGTCGGTGGGATGGAAGTTATCGCCCGGGCCATAAAGATTAGTCGGCATAACGCAGCGATAATCTCGGCCATACTGACGGCGGTAACTCTCGCAGAGTTTGATGCCAGCGATCTTGGCGATGGCGTAGGGTTCATTGGTTGGTTCTAGTGGACCGGTGAGCAAAGCTTCTTCCGGAATTGGTTGTGGGGCAAATTTGGGATAGATGCATGATGAACCCAAAAAAAGGAGTCGATCGACTCCGGCGTTATGGGCAGCGTGAATGACATTACATTGGATCATGAGGTTAGTATAGATAAAATCCGCCGGGTAAGAGCTGTTGGCAAGGATGCCGCCTACCTTGGCTGCAGCAAGATAGACCTCATCGATTTTTTCCTGGGCAAAAAATGCCTCCACTGCGTGTTGGTTTGTGAGATCAAGCTCGTGGTGGGTGCGGGTAATGATCTCGCTTTTTCCCCTGGCCATGAGGGCTCGCACAATGGCGGAACCCACCATGCCGCGATGTCCAGCAACAAAGATACGAGTCTTTTTCATAGATTATTCATGGATTATTCATGGTGGCAGAGAATGTGAAAGCCTGAGTCCAGACAAAGTTTATCTTTGAGGGCTAGATTGAGGTCATGGGAGACCATTTCTTCGACGAGTTCCTTGAAAGAGATCTGCGGCGTCCATCCGAGTTGCGCTTTGGCCTTCGAAGGATCGCCAAGGAGGGTATCGACTTCGGTGGGGCGGAAATACCGGGGATCCACTGCCACGACCACCGAACCTGGGGCAGGACGAAAGCTCGCCCATGGGGTCTCTAGAGTGGCAAGATGGGTCACCACGCCACGCTCCGCCAGGCCATTTCCCTCCCAGGCAATGTGGATGCCAAGATAGGCAAAGGCCTGCTCCACAAACTCACGTACTGTATGCTGTTCACCCGTGGCAATAACATAATCGTCTGGGGATTGTTGCTGAAGCATCATCCACTGCATGCGCACGTAATCCTTGGCATGTCCCCAATCCCGTCGGGCATCGAGATTGCCGAGATACAGACAATCTTGTAACCCAAGGGCAATGCGGGCCGATGCACGCGTAATCTTCCGAGTGACAAATGTTTCTCCACGAATGGGCGATTCATGATTGAAGAGAATACCATTGCAAGCGTACATTCCATAAGCTTCTCTGTAATTGATAGTAATCCAATAAGCATACAATTTGGCTACCCCGTAAGGACTCCGAGGATAAAAAGGTGTTGTTTCGCGTTGGGGTGTTTCTTGTACTTTCCCGAAGAGTTCACTGGTGGATGCCTGATAAAATCGAGTGTGATGCTCCAACCCTAGGATGCGAAGTGCTTCCAGAAGGCGCAGTGTGCCAATGGCATCGGCATTGGCAGTATATTCCGGGGTCTCAAATGAGACTTGGACATGGGATTGGGCGCCGAGGTTATAAATTTCATCTGGATGGACTTCTTGAATGATGCGGATGAGGTTCGTGGCATCGGTGAGGTCGCCGTAGTGAAGGATAAACCGCCGATTCGGGGTATGCGGGTCTTGGTAGAGGTGGTCGATGCGTTCGGTATTAAAGAGCGATGCGCGGCGCTTGATTCCATGTACTTCGTAGCCTTTTTCTAGAAGAAACTCTGCAAGATAGGCGCCATCTTGTCCTGTAATGCCGGTGATGAGGGCTTTTTTCATGGCAGATCTCTTTTCAAAAAATTGGTTGAAGAAGTGATATTCAATATGAGGAGGTTGTGCTCTTTAAACTATGTGCAGTTTGCAAAGATTTAGGAAAAAAGTCCATTTATTGGCACAATATTTGGAAGAAATTTTTTATCTTCCAAGTAAAATAAGATTTAGAGAAAGGATTTTCGTAGAAGAACAAAAGAGATATTGCATAGAATATGATCAAGCATACGTTTGAAGATCCAGGAATCCATTTGGATGTGGGCATCAGTTGGTCTCTGTTGTGGATAACGCATCAGGATCATTATTCCCAGATTCCAGAATAGAGTTCTACAGTGCTGGTGATGGTTGGGACGAGGTCAAGGAGGCTTGTGGGATCGAGGTTTGCGGGCAAGGGCTGGATCCAAAAGTCCGCCGGCACATCCGGAAACAAGGTGAGGCCCGCCTGGATAGCCAAGTAGGTGCCCAGACGCAGCAAGAGGGCGAGATGGTCTCCGGAGGGTGGCGGGGTAAGGAGGGTTTGGGTGCACCGAGCGGCCAGTTCCGGAAAATACCAGGCGCGCAGCAGGGCCGCACCGGCGACCGCATGGTCCCAACCGCCGCAGCGTTCGTGTTGGCGGAGGATGAGTTCCGGCATGGTGGCCGGCGGGGGAATGAAGATGCCCTCGAAGGCGGAGGGGAAATTGTGGAGCAGGACAAGGAAGCCGATGCCATGGAGGATGGCCAGGGGAGAGAGCACGGCAAACTCTTCTTCGGTGAGGCGAAAGTGCTGGCCAAACTCCATTTGGAGCTGCTCTACAGCCACCGAGATTGCCAATGTTTGGGTCCAAAGCCGGCGGAGAAGGGCCTCGTGCTGGGGTGCATGCTGCGAGAAGGCGTCTTGAAGGACAGAAAAATAGAAGACCTTGCGGAATTCGTTGCGCCCAATGCGCACGATGGCTTCACCAATGTCAACGATAGGGCGTAGGGCGGCGAGAAAGGGGGAGTTGGCATAGGCCAGGACCCGGGCTGTGAGCACAGGGTCGAGGCGGACGATAGCAGCGATTTCTGCCAGTTCCGTCTCTTCGCGGCTGAGGGCGTGGATGAGCTCTAAGGCCGTGGGGCGGATGGCAGGGAGATCGAGGTCGAGGGTGGCAGGGATAAGGAGCGTCATGATTGGTCCTGTGGAGCGGGGATGGTACTTTTTCTATCGCTAGGGGGCCTTTTCGTCCCTGGGGCAGAGGAGTGTGTAGTGCTGGGTAATGTTGGCATGGTCTTCGCCGCAGGGACCTTTTCACCTCTGGTGCACAACCGGATGCACCCCAGGGGGCAGCGCACGACCTCGGGCTCCCTTATGTCCTGGACAACGGGATACGCGCTATTCTCTGGGGGCGATGGACAATTGCGCCTCTCCTTTGCCCTGGAGCACAAGCTGATCTTTGACGATCATTGCGGCAAAGATCAATGCCCTTGGCTGGCTTGGGCAAAACGGGGACGTTTGGCGAAGAAAAAGGCTCCGACCACGGCAGTGCACGGGGCGACGAGGACCATCCCGAAGCTCCCCACGATGGTGCGCAGGATCTCCGCGGCCACGTAGGTGCTGTTAAGGGTGGTCAGCAATGGAATTCCCTGGGCCATGAGGAGCATGAGCAAGGTCATGGACGATCCGGAATAGGCGAGGAGCAGTGTTGTCGTCATGGTGCCGACAACGGCCTGGCCAAGACGCAGGCCTGAGCGCAGGAGCCCAAGGAAGGTGAGGGCAGGGTTTGCGGCCGCCACTTCGGCGATGCCTGTGGCCACGTCCATGGCAAGGTCCATGACCGCCCCAGAGCAGGAGAGCACGATGGCCGCCAAAAAGATGTGGGTCAGGTCGAGGTGGCCAAAGCCACTGTGGAGCAGGGTTTCGGAAAAAGGCAGGACGCTGCCGTGGACACGAAAGGCCACTCCAAAGGCAAGGGACATGGCACAGGTGGCGAGAATGCCGAGAAAGGATCCGAGAAACGCTACCAAGCCTCGGCGGTTGAGGCCGCCGACAAGGAAGAGAATGGCTGCCAACAAAATGGTGATCCCGCCGAGGGTCACCAGGGTCGGGTCCCAGCCGTGGAGAAAGGCTGGCACCAAGAGCTTCCACAGGACATAGGCAGAGAACACAAAGGAGAGGATCGCCTTTGCCCCGATCCAGCCAGCGAAGAGGACAAGCCCAAGGACAAAGAGGCCAAAGAGGAGCCCTTCGAGGTCAATGCGATAGTAGTCGTGGGCCACAGCCACGGCGATCTCGCCGGCGTCATCGACTGTGAGGACTGCCAGTGCGCGATCCCCTGGGCGGAAGCGTTTGTCCAGTTCCAGTTTGCCGAGAATTTCGTTGTGGGCGGTCACCGTGGTGCCAGCAAAGGGGCCATCGAGGATCTCCATGGTGACGCTTTGGATACCGGTGGTGACGACGCCCAAGGTACGCACGCGGCTATCATCGGTGGCTACAACTCGGGCCTTGGCACGAACGCTTTGTTTCGGTGCGCGATCTTCGAATCCAGTTGGCAAAAAGTGGAGGATGATGGAGGCTACGGCGATGACAAGACAAAATAGGAGGTCACGATTTCTGGATGGCATAGGGTAGGGGGATAATGGAGGATGGAGAAGGAAGGGCCGGGCAACGCCCAGCCCCCCGGTTATCGGCTGGCTACGGCCTTGCTAAGGCCCATGCTCTGCTGGAGTTTGGAGAAGATGCCGGTGTTGTCGTAGTAGCCATGGAAGAGGTTGGCGTTGGCACCATAGGCCGTGGTGATGACCGGCACCCCTGTGTGGGCGTAGCTCGTCCAACCGATGCCGGACTTGGCATTGAGGATGTGGCTGAGCGTCACGGTAAAGGGCTCGTACTCGCCATAGAGCAGGTAGTCCCGGGTTCCTTCCTGGATTTTGCCTCCCTGCATGCTCCGGGCAAAAGCGGCCTTGAGGTCGGCCAGTTCGTACTCTTTGAGGTGAAGGGTGTATTTTCCTTTGATCTGCTTGGCATAGTCTTTATCTTCCACTGCCTTGGCCATGTCAGCGAGTTCTTCAGCCGTGGGCACCTTGAGACCGAAGTGGGCAGTCACCAGGGCTGCGGCCTGCTCGAAGGTGCCATTGGGATTGGCCTGACGCCATTTGTTGAAGATTTCGTTGAAGGCCACATGGGAGACGTTTTGGTGCATGAGGTGCTGGAGATAGGTTGAGTACTTGGTGCCAGCAAAACCGATGGACATACCACCCGTCTCGTGGTCACCAGTCACAATAATGAGGGTATCCTTGGGATGCTTGGCGGCAAACTGAAGAGCCTTGTCGATGGCCTTCTCGAAGGCAAGCATATCATGGATGGCCGCCGCTGCATCGTTGGCATGGCAGGCCCAGTCTACCTTCCCACTTTCGATCATCATGAAAAAGCCCTTGGGATTATCCAGGACTTCGATACCCTTAGCGGTAAGATCGGCCAGCGTAAGGTCCCCAGGCTGCATATCGATGCTGTAGGGCATGGCCGAGGCGTCCTGAAGGCGAGGGGAGATGACCACGGCCTTCGTGCCTGGTTTGAGGGCCTCAAAGCCTTGGCGGTCACGTACGATCGTGTAACCAGCCTTCGAGATGGCATCCATGACAGTTTCTTTGGGACCATCCCCTTTGGCCTTTTTGCCTTCTGGATCAAGAAAGCCGCCGCCAGCGAAGTAGTCAAAGCCGCTTTTGGGGATCTGATGGCCAATTTCGAAGTAGTCTTTGCGGCTTTTGGCATGGGCATAGAAAGCAGCGGGTGTGGCGTGGTCGAGGGATACAGTGGTGACGATGCCCACCTTGTACCCAGCTTTTTTGGCCATCTCGGCGATGGTCGGTACGGCCTTGCCGTCCGGGTCGACGCCGACGCCGGCATTATAGGTCTTGAGGCCACAGGCAACGGCGGTCGCCGCGGCCGCCGAGTCGGTGATAAGGCTTTCCGTGGAATAGGTCGTCGTCACTCCTTGGGCCGGGAACTGGGTGAAGTTGAGCATTTCGATGCCCGGCAGGGCCGTCTTGCCAGCGAGCAGGGCCTTATAGGCCTCAACCACATTGATCTGTGGCGTGCTCATCCCATCACCGATGAACAAAAACACATACTTTGCTTGTCCTGCCAGAACCGCGCTACACAAGACGGCTTGGAGGACAATGGCGAGCACGAGACGGCGTGCCATTTGGGACCAACCATGGGGACGCATGCGAAACCTCCTTACTTATGAATAAGTTATTTCAAATTGACCAGAATGCGGTCAGTGGGGAGGATGGCAAGATTATGCGACAAGATTGCGACACCATGGTTGAAGTTTGGTGAAAAAAGGCCCAGCCTAAGGCTGGGCCTCAAAATTGAAGGTGGGCGAGCACTTCGAGGAGGATGTCGCCTGCCGGATGCGGTTTGACGAGGTTAAGATTTGCGAACACTCTTGTTGATCGTCTCCATCAGCTGGGCCACGAGCTCCGGATGCTGCTGCTCTCCGCTTTGCGCGGCCTTGGGCCAGCGGAGCCGATGGTAGGAGATCGTGGCCTTGGTCGTCAGCTGGTGGACACGGGAGATAAGGACCTCTATCGTTTCTTCGGACAGAAAGACATGGCCGCAGTTCGGACATTGTTGGGCGGGCACTTCTTCGAAGCAGAAGAGCTGATTGCGGCACTCCATTTGGTGGTTGACCAGGGCCTCATGCATATCCTGACCGCATTTCATGCACTGCATCGGTATCCCTCCGGTGTGAAGTTGGAAAAATGTCTTGTAGTCGTGGCAACGGTTTTTGGCAAGGGCGATGGATTTTTATAAAAATTATCAAAAAGTTAGCTGGGGTGGAGTGATGCGTATTGGTTGGATTGGTGCTGGGGTAATGGGTCGGGCTATGTGCGGGCATGTCCTGCGGGCTGGTCACGAGGTGTTGCTCTTTACGCGCACGCCCTCTTCTGCCGCCGCGTTGCTGGAGGCGGGTGCCGTGTGGTGCGATTCGCCTGCCGCCGTGGCCCGGGCCAGCGAGGTGGTGGTGAGCATCGTGGGCTATCCTCATGATGTGCGTTCCATTTACTTCGGGTCAGAGGGGATCTTGGAGCACGCGGCGCCTGGGGCGGTGGTCGTGGACATGACCACATCGAGTCCGTCCTTGGCCCAAGAGATCGCTGCTGCGGCGACAAAACGAGGGATTGCAGCCCTGGATGCCCCGGTGTCTGGGGGGGATGTTGGGGCGCGCAATGGCACGCTGGCCATCATGGTGGGCGGCGATGCTGCGGTCTTGGAGCGGGTGCGGCCTGTGCTTGCCTGCATGGGGAGCACGATCCGCCATATGGGCCCAGCAGGAGCGGGACAACACACGAAGATGTGCAACCAGATCCTCATCGCCGGTACCATGATCGGCATGGTGGAGTCCTTGCTCTATGCGATGGCTGCTGGACTTGATGTAAAAGAGGTCGTGGCTGTTATCGGCAGCGGTGCCGCCGGATGTTGGTCGGTGAACAATCTTGGTCCGCGCATTGCCCAGGGTGATTTTACGCCGGGTTTTTATATCAAGCATTTTGTCAAAGATATGGGAATTGCTCTGGAAGAGTGCCGCCGGATGGGATTATGCGTACCTGGACTCGCCGTGGTGGAACAATTGTACCAGGCAGCTATAGCTCAAGGATATGAAAATTTGGGCACGCAAGCTCTCTATAAGGTATTGTTAAATATGAGTGGCCGGATGCGGGGAGACAGAGGAGTATGAGCTAATGTATTTTTTGATACTGCTCTTGAGTTTATTTTGGATATCTTCTGCAGAAGCTGAAGATATTCGAAATATCCTTTTCCTTAATTCATACCATAGTGGCTATACGTGGTCGGATACGATTATGGATGGAGCTCGAGCAACATTGCTTGAGGAACGCAAGGATATTTATATTCAGACAGAATTCATGGATACCAAGCGGTTTACCAATGTTTCCCATCAGGAGGAATTGTACGCGTATTTCCGATCCAAGTTTGCGGGGATTTCGTTTGACCTTATTTTGACCTCTGACAATGCGGCCTATGACTTTGTACTCCGCTACGGCGATGAGCTTTTTCCTGGTGCGCCGGTGGTGTTTTGCGGCGTCAACGACGTCCAACCGGGAATGGTCCCTTGGCGTGAACGCATGACTGGTGTCCTCGAAGAGTTCGATATGGAGGCCAATCTCCGCCTCATGACAGAGCTTTTTCCGGAACGGAAGCGTTTGGTGGTGATAGGCGACCGGAGCATTACAGGAATCGCCATTGCCAATCAGGTGCGCGCTGGTCTCCAACGCGCAGGGCGTCCCATGGAAGTGGAATTCTGGGATGAGTATACCCTGGAAGAATTGCTGGCCCGGGTGCGGCTCCACGCTGCAGACGCCGTTTTTTTCTTTATCCCCTTTTATAAAGTCATCGGCAATTCGGTGTATTCGGCTCAGGACCTGTTGCGCATTGTGTGGCAGCAGACCCGGGCGCCGTTTTTCAGTGCTTGGGGCTTTCTTTTGGGGCATGGCCTTGTGGGTGGCAAGCTTCTTGATGGCTACTCCCATGGCGCTCAGGCGGCGCGCATGGCCTTGCGCATTCTCGATGGTGAACCCCCGTCTCGCATCCCGGTGATCCGTGGGGCTGAAGATCGGTTTCGCTTCGATTACCGGGTGCTTCAGGAGTTCGGTATCACCCCAAGCCGTCTGCCTCTGGAAAGCGAGATCATCAACGAGCCCCCATCCTTCTATTCTATCGACCGTCGCCAATTTTGGACGATCATCGTTTCTCTGGGGGTGCTTCTTTTTATCTTGGTGCTTTTGGTCGTGAACATCCTTGAGCGCCGTCAGGCCGAGCGGCAATTGCGGGAGCAGGTAGCCTTCTTGGGAACGCTCATGCGGGCCCTGCCCCTGCCTATCTATATCACTGATGCCTCGGGTGCTATCCAGGCTGTCAATCCGGCCTTCGAAGTCTGGTTTGGAGTCTCATCATCTGGCTTATCTCGTCTACGGGTGGACATCCTTGAGCGGCTCCTTACCCCACGTTTTGACCCCTACGAGACAGAATTGCCCTACCACGATGGTTCCCCGCGCTCGGTGGTCCTCCACAAAGCCAAGGCCGAGGCCCGGGGAATGGGCATCGTCGGAGCGGTGCATGACATTACGGAGCGCAAACGCGCGGAAAACGACCTGCGCTTAGCAGAGGAAAAATACCGGAGCATCTTTGAAAATTCCGCCCTGGGGATCTTTCGGACCACACCGGATGGACGATGGCTCGATGCCAATCCGGCTTTGGCGCGGATGCTTGGCTACAGCTCGCCGGCAGCGCTCATGGCCGCGCATCCCAACATCGCCACCCTTTACCTCGAAGAGGCAGACCGCCAGCGGATAGTGGAGCTCTATCGACGCTCGCAGGGCTTGGTGGAGGCAGAGATTGCATTTCGTCGTCGGGACGGCGAGGTCATCGTCACCAACCTCAATGCCCGTGCCGTGCGGCGCCCTGAGGGCGAGATCTCCCATTTTGAGGGATTTCTCGAGGACATTACAGCGAAAAAGGCCGCGGAACGAGCCCTGGCCGCTTCCGAGGAAATGCTCCAGCTTGTCCTCGATACCATTCCGCAGTTGGTGGATTGGAAGGATCGTTCGTTACGTTTTTTAGGCGCGAATCGACGGTTTGTGCACTTTATGGGGCTTCGGGACGTGCGTCAGGTCAAAGGGAAGACGTATCGTGACATCGCCCCAGACCCCGCCTGGGTAGAGGTGGTGGAAGAACTTGATCGCCAAGTATTGACCACGGGCCTGCCGGTGGTTGGTGTACGCCGTCCGACGCAAAATGCCGCTGGGGAAGAGGTCGTCTTGCTCGTGAGCAAGGTGCCCCTCCATGATGCCCAAGGGAAGGCCGTCGGCGTGCTTAGCACCGCCGAGGACGTTACTGCTGTAGTGCGGCTCGAACGCCAGCTGCTCCAATCGCAAAAAATGGAGGCCATCGGGACATTGGCGGGAGGAATTGCCCATGACTTCAACAACATCCTCACCTCCATCATCAATTCCACTGAGCTTGCTCTCGAAGATGTGCCTTCTGATTCCCCCATTGCCCGGGACCTCCAACGCAGCCTGCGGGCGGCCCAGCGCGGCAGTCGGCTCGTGAAGCAGCTCCTTGCCTTCAGCCGACCTTCGCAAGAGGGATTCGAGCCAGTGGATGTGCGGGAGATTGTGGCAGAGTGCGTTGCCTTGGTGCGGGCCTCCGTGCCTCGGGTCATTGAAATTGAATCCCGGCTGGAAGAGGATGCCCCGGCCTGTTTAGCGGACCCTACCGGCGTGCATCAGGTCGTTATGAACCTCCTTACCAATGCCTACCAGGCCATTGGATCTCGGCCTGGACACATTGAGGTTGGGGTTCGGCGGCGGTTTGTCGACGCTGCGGCCGCAGCAGCTTTAGGGATAGAGGAAGGCTCGTACGCGGTGCTGTGGGTGCGCGATAACGGCCCCGGGATCGCCCCAGAAGTCCTCGACAACATTTTTGATCCCTTCTTCACCACCAAAGGCAAAGGAGAGGGTACGGGCCTGGGGCTGGCCGTGGTCCATGGCATTGTGCGCCACCATCATGGAACGATCACGGTGCGAAGTACGCCCTTTGTGGCCACCGAGTTTGAAGTCTTTCTGCCAGCCCTCGGTGATGTCTGCCTCTTGGATGAAGAGAGTTGTCCTCAGGAGTTCATGGGCTCAGAGATAGTGGTCTTCGTGGAGGACGATGAGGATCAGCTGCACATCGTCCCTCGAATCTTGCGGCAGCTTGGCTATACGGTACATGCCTTTGCCGATGGAACCAGTGCCTTGGCGGCGTTACGCGCCGGGCTTTCGGCCCACGTCGTGGTCACGGATTTCGATATGCCTGGAATGACGGGGGTGGAGCTTGCTCGGGCCTTGTGGGAGAGTGGCCATCAGCTCCCGGTGATCTTGATTTCTGGCCGCATCCAGGAAAAACATGCGGCGTTTGCCCACGTGCAGGCCTTGGTGCCTAAACCGTATACTCGAGAACAGTTGGCCGGGGCCATCCGCAGGGCCCTGGCAAGGACCGTATAATGGCCACAGTCCTCATTCTCGACGACGACATCCAGGTGCGCGAGACCTTGGAGAGCCTGGTGCGGCGCATGGGACACGAGGCGTGCCACGCCGCCACCCTCGCCCAGGGGCGCACCTGCCTTGGCCGCGGGGAGGTGGATGTCATGTTTCTCGATGTCCGTCTGCCGGATGGCAGTGGACTCGACATCCTCTCCGAGGTGCGGGCGTTGCCGTGCCCGCCTGAGGTCATCATCCTCACCGGGCAGGGCGATCCAGATGGCGCCGAACTGGCCATTCAAAGCGGGGTGTGGGATTATCTCATCAAGCCTTCGCCCCTCAAACAGATCCGGCTTACCCTGCACCGCGCCCTGGCCTACCGGGCAGAAAAACGGGCCAAGGCCGTGCCAGAGCTCGATTTGAGCGGTTTAGTGGGGGAGAGCCCGTTGGTGCGCGAAAGCTGCGCCTGCGTCGCTCAGGCCAGTCGCACGGATGCGTCGGTACTTATCACTGGAGAGACGGGGACGGGGAAGGAGCTCCTTGCCCGGATCCTCCACCGCAATAGCCTACGTGCCGCGGGACAATTCATCGTCGTTGACTGCGCCTCGCTCACCGAGACCCTCATTGAGAGCATCTTGTTTGGCCATGCCAAAGGGGCCTTTACAGGGGCAGAGCGGGACCGTGTTGGGCTTGTGGAGCTGGCGCACAAAGGAACGCTCTTTCTCGATGAGATTGGCGAGCTCCCGTTGGCAGCGCAACGGGTCTTTTTGCGCGTCCTCCAAGAGCGGACTTTTCGTCCAGTGGGGTCCCCGGTGGAGCACACCAGCGACTTTCGTCTCATCTGTGCCACGA
Organism: uncultured Desulfomicrobiaceae bacterium; assembly: GCA_937989665.1. GTDB lineage: Bacteria > Desulfobacterota > Desulfovibrionia > Desulfovibrionales > Desulfomicrobiaceae > Thermodesulfomicrobium. The sequence goes on from CALKRN010000004.1 coordinate 147,412, forward strand.
ATCGTAACCTCGAGGCCATGGTCGCCCGGGGTGCGTTTCGTCAGGACCTGTACTACCGCATCAACACCGTCCATGTGACCCTGCCGCCGCTACGGCACCGCGGGGAAGATGTGCTTATTTTGGCGGAGTACCACCTGGAGCGCTTGTGCCGGCAACGTAACCTGCCGCTCAAGACTATGGATCAGAGTTTCGTGGACATGCTCCTGCGCTATGATTGGCCAGGCAACGTCCGGGAGCTCTTCAACACTGTAGAGCAAGCCTTTGTCCTGGCTGGTGGTGAATCGGTGGTCTACGCCCGGCATTTGCCCGCAGCGGTGCGCATCCGTGTCACCCGTTCCCGTATCCAAGAGCGCCAACCTTCCGAACCAACAGCATCTGCCAGGGAAAACGTCGGCTTACCGACCCTCAAGGACTGGAAACGTCGGGCCGAGCGGGAATACCTTGCGCGTCTGCTTGAGGTCCATGGCCGAGACATCGGTCGTCTCCAGGCGGTTTCAGGGCTCTCTCGTTCTCACCTCTACGCGGTGCTGAAAAAGCACGATCTCGATCTCCCGCCCGCTTAAATCAGAGAGGGGTTGGGGAATGTGACCATCGGTCACGGCCCCTGGGGCCAAGCGCAAGCGTTTACAACCGCGGCCCTCTTGCCTACAAACCGCTATCCCGCGTCGGGCGGGGGCACTTTTTCGTGAGAATCGAGGAACAGGTATGCGACGCACTATCGAGCACGTTGGGTGGGGGCAACTCACTTATGAGATTCGGGCCATTGTGGCCATTGCCCATGAATTGCGCAACATGGGCGTGCCGATCACGTGGGAGAATATCGGCGACCCCATTGAAAAAGGGGAAAAACTTCCGGACTGGATTAAGGCTATCATCGCTGAACTGGCCTTGGAGGATCGCTCCTATGGCTACTGCGCTACCCAAGGGGTGCTCGAGACGCGGGAGTTTTTGGCGCGTATGGTCAACGAGCGCGGCAGCTACCAAGTGACTGCCGACGACATCATCCTCTTCAACGGCCTGGGAGATGCCGTGGCCAAGATCTTTGGCTTTTTGCGGCGTGAGGCTCGGGTTATCGGCCCATCTCCGGCTTATTCTACGCATTCTTCTGCAGAGGCTGCGCACTCGGGCTATGACCACCTGACCTACGAACTAGACCCAGACAACGGCTGGATGCCTGACCTCCAGGACCTGGAAAATAAAGTCCGCTATAACGACTCCATTGCCGGCATCCTCTACATCAACCCCGACAATCCCACCGGGGCCGTCTATCCGTGTTCAGTCATTGAACGCATTGTGGATATCGCACGGCGCTATGACCTTTTTGTCATCGCTGATGAAATTTATGCCAATATCGTCTACAGTGGGTATGAAACGTGCGCCTTATCCCAGGCGATTGGCGAGGTCCCAGGGATGGCGTTGCGGGGTATTTCCAAGGAGTATCCCTGGCCAGGGGCGCGCTGTGGCTGGATTGAGGTCTATAACAAGGATAAAAATCCAGAATATAAGGCGTATATCAAAAGTCTGCTCAATGCCAAAATGCTCGAGGTGTGCTCGACAACATTGCCGCAGCTCTCCATCCCACGGGTCATGGGCGATCCACGATATCCTGCCCATCTGGAAGCCAGGCGCGCCATGTTCGAGCAGCGGGCTCACGAAGCGTGGGAGGCATTTCAAGGAATCCCTGGGGTGCGGGTCATCAAACCGCAAGGGGCCTTTTACATGGCCGTTCTTTTTGAAGATGGAGTGCTCAACGATCGCCAAGTATTACCCATCGCCAATCCTCGAGCGCGTGAATACGTGGAGCAGATTGTGCAAGGCGTGCCCACAGACAAACGGTTTGTGTACTATCTCTTGGGGGCTACCGGGATTTGCGTCGTGCCGCTTACGGGATTCTGCTGCCAGCGCAAGGGCTTTCGCGTAACCTTGCTCGAGAGCGATGACGCCAAGCGGCGCTGGACGTGGCGTACGATTGCCGAGGCCATCCGGCAGTATCTTGCTTCAGCCTAAGCCGCCGATGCACAACCTTCCGATTGGGGTATTTGATTCAGGGATTGGGGGCCTGACCGTGCTTCGGGCCCTGCGGCAGGCCTTGCCCCGCGAATCGTTCCTTTACCTGGGGGATACGGCGCGGCTTCCGTATGGGACCAAGACCCCAGCCTCCGTGGTTCGCTACGCCCTCCAGAGTACAGCGGTCCTTTGCCAGCAGGGAATCAAGCTGCTTGTTGTGGCCTGTAATACGGCCTCAGCCGTGGCCTTGCCGTCCCTTCGGGCCGCTTATGCCCCATTGCCGGTGATTGGGGTGGTAGAGTCAGGGGCTAAAGCCGCGTGCATGGTCTCTCGTAGCGGCCACATTGGGGTCATTGGCACGGAAGGCACGGTGCGCGGTGGGAGCTATGAGCGCGAGATCATTGCCCGTCGCCCCAGTGCTCAAGTCCATGCCCAGGCCTGCCAGCTCTTTGTGGCCTTGGCTGAGGAAGGGTGGTTTGACACTCCGGTTACCCGCGCCACTGCCGAAGCGTACCTGCGGCCACTGCTCTCCCGGGCACCGGTAGATACCCTGGTGTTGGGATGTACCCATTTTCCGGTCTTGCGCGAAGCCATTGCCGCGGTAGCGGGGCCAGGAGTGACTTTGGTGGACTCGGCGCAGACCGTGGCCCAGCATGTGGTTCATATCCTAGAAAATCAGGGGTTTGCTGCGATGGAGTCCAAGGAGGGAGACCTCGTATTCTTTGCCACGGAGGGCCCTGAGCGCTTTGCTCGCGTGGGGAGTTTGTTTTTTGGAGCAACCATTCGTCCTGAAGATGTAACTCTCGTGGACTTGTAATGCTTCTTGCCGTGGACATTGGGGTGCGCACGGGCCTGGCGCGGTTGGACGCTGCAGGAGTCGTCCAGTGGTGCCGCTCCCATAACTTGGGGACTGTGGCCCGGCTCAAGCGGGCCGTGCACCGCATTGTGTTCCAGGAGGAAGGCCTGGCGTGGCTGGTGGTGGAAGGTGGCGGCCGGCTGGCGGAGATTTGGCTCCAGGCGGGGCAGGCCCGGGGGCTGCGAGTGCTTCAATGCCAGGCCCAGGATTGGCGGGAGGTCATGCTCTTGCCGCGCCACAGCCGCTCTGGGCGTCAGGCCAAGGCCACGGCGCGGCGCCTCGCCGAGGAAGCCTTGGCGCAGATGGGTCGGCCATCTCGCACGCCATTGGATAATGACGCCGCTGAGGCCGTACTCTTGGGCCTGTGGGCCGTGCGGCATCTGCATCTTCTCTCCCAAGAAGAGGATATATGTACTTCGGAAAAAGAATGATGGAAACATCTCTGCCTTGTCGCAGTTGTGGCGCATGTCTCGTTTTACAAAGGCTGTGCCGTGACGTGCAGCTTGTCTGCCCTGAGTGTCATAGGATTTTTAGTTTAGGAGAATATCACGATATAATTGACGAATCTGTCGAGAAATTTCTTGAAAATACATATGTCGATCGCATCTAATTTTTTATCTGAGCCGCGTATCATTCCTCGAAATCAACACTGTATATCGAGAAAAAATATTCATCCCGATGCACTTAAGGTAATGTATCGCCTTGTTCACAATGGATATTTGGCCTATTTAGTCGGGGGAAGTGTTCGGGACCTTATTTTGGGTCGAAAGCCGAAGGATTTTGATGTTGGCACCAATGCGACACCAAATCAAGTAAAGCGAATTTTCAAAAATTGTTTTCTTGTTGGCCGACGTTTTCGTCTTGCCCATATTCGTTTTGGTGACCATATCATTGAAACGGCAACCTTCCGTCGCACTCCGGATATGGATGACGATGGTGATGTTTGTCTTGTTGAAGACAATTGCTTTGGAACGCCGGAAGAAGACGCCCTGCGCCGGGATTTTACCATCAATGCCCTTTTTTACAACATCGAGGACTTTAGCATCATCGATCACGTTGGTGGGCTTGACGACCTTCATGCCGGGGTCGTGCGTGCCATCGGCGATCCAAATCTGCGCTTCCAAGAAGACCCAGTGCGCATGCTCCGTGCCGTGCGTTTTGCCTCACGCCTTGGCTTTCGCATCGATCCGCCGACGTACCACGCCATCCTTGCCCACCACCGCCAGATCCTCCGTGCTCCCCTGCCGCGGCTCCTCGATGAACTCTTGCGCCTTTTTGCCTATGGAAGTGCCGAGGCCGCCTTTCGCCTCCTCTACAAGGTAGGTCTCTTCCATGACCTCCTGCCCGAGATCGCTGACTTCCTCGACCACGATCATGGCCAAGACTCATTGCTGTGGCCGTGGTTGCGGGAGCTCGACCGCATTGTGGCTCTGGAACCAGCGCGCGGTACACCTGCCGTTTGCCTGGCGGTGCTCCTCGCCCCGGCCTTGGCCTGGGTCGAGGCCCGCTATCGAGGCCGTGGCCAAACCGTGCAGCATGCCCTGTTGGTGCGCGACCTGGTGGCCCCGGTCCTTTTGCGCCTTGGCGCGCCCCGCTGGCTCCACGAGCGTGTCGTCATGGTGCTGCAGTTCCAGAAGCGTTTTGACCCGTTGGCGCGGAAGCGTTTTTCGCGGCGCGGCTTCCTCGCTCAAGCCGTTTTCCCGGAGACCTTCACGGTGTTTGAGGTGGCGACGCGCTGCGGGCAAGGGGATCTTGAAAGCTTGCGCTCGTGGCAGGAGATGGCTGCAAACGGCGCTGGGACCGCTGCCGAACCTTTGGCCTTGCCCAAGCGTCGGCCCCCTCGTCACCGCCAACGCCAGGTCGTCCGGCGTTAGCGGGCTGCTGTATCGTCATCGCGTAGCCAGCCCGTGCGCTCCACGAGCCCAAAGGCGGTCACCCCGATGAGCGTTCCCCCAGCTGCCTGGAGCAGGTTGGGGAGAAGTTCGGCCAAGGCACCTTGCAGGCCGATGCTCGGCCACAGGGCCTCGCCAACGAAATACACAATCACCATGGCGCTGCTGGCCACTGCCGCCCAGATCCAGCGGAGGGCAGCGGTGTGTTTGGCCGCGGCTGCGGCCAAGGCCCCTTCGAGACCTTTGGCGGCGAGGGTCAAGGGGGCAAACAGGGCAAAACCGCTTAGGATGTCGGCTGCGGCGGAACCGAGGCCTCCGGCCAGGGCCCCCCAGAGGAGGGGGTGTTTGGGGCTGGCGCCTCCCAGGACGAGACCGGCGAAGATGACGGCTGCATCCCCCACGTTGAAGTATCCGCGGCTGGGCAGGGGGATGCGCACAAAGAGGGTCACGAGGGCCACAACCACGGTGAGGGTGAGGGTCAAAATCCGGGAATTCATGATGGGTTCTCCTCAAGAAGCGCCATGCGGGCGTCGTAAACCCGCACCGTGGCTTCGGTTTCGTGGTACACGGCAATCAAGGCCGCTGCCAAGAGGACGGTGAGGCGGCGGCCAGAACGGATGATCCAGGGGCCGGTTTGGAGGGAAGGGTCGTGGCAGACAAGCCACCATAGGCGTTCGATGAGCGGGCGGCTCTTGGAGACGAGGGCATGGGTGAGGATGAAGAAGCGGCGTACACCGCGGGGCAGGGCGACGAGGTCTGTGAGGCGGAGCGCGCCAACCGCCAGCTGGATGCTCCAAAAGGAATTGGGGAAGACCAGGGCTTTGCAAAGGGCGTCTTCCGTCCAGTCGGTGCGGTTTGCCATGGCAAAGGCGTCGAGAAGGGCCCCCATGGCCACGAGGGTGCAGAGGAAAGGGAGGAGAAAGGCGAGGTCAGTGCGCAACCCCCGCCAGCCGCTCGTCTGTAGGCGCAGGAGGACGCAGAGGGCGGCGATACTGCCTTGGAAGGGAACGTCGGCGTACCAAGGGCCAACGACACCAAGGCCAAAGTAGAGGACCACCAGCGAGCTCAGGAGAAGGAGTTTGGCCGTGCCCTTCATGGTCCTATCTCGAGGTGGACGAGGGTTTCGTGGCGGCAGATGGTAAAACAATGGGTCGTGGTGCAGGGGCGCCCCTGGTGCGAGACGGCGACCACGAAGGCCAGGGGGAGTTCCAAAAGCTGGTGGATGGTCCTGGGCGAAAGGTGACGGTCGGCCTCGTCGAGGAGGAGGATGCTGTTAGGCCGGGCAGGAGCGCACCAGGCCATCACGAGGTCGTCCAGGCAGCGGGGGGCGCGTTGCCCCCTCGAGGCGAGGACTGCAGCCATGACGTGTGCCTGCAGCAGGAGGTCTTGGGCCACGAGAAAGACCTGGCGACCCATGGCCGCCAAGCGGGGGAGAAGGACGCGCTCGAGGAACACGGTCTTGCCGGCGCCGTTGTCGCCGCTTAGCCACACCCGGCTGCCGTAGGGCAAGGAAATGGCTGGGATGCGGTAGGTGAGCCCCGGGGGATGGACCCCAATTTCCCATGGTCCAAGGAGCATAGGGTCCTCGTGCTGGAGGGATTCTTCACGCAAGGACGGGTGGGTCGATTGTCCGGAGGAGTTCATGGAGACAGGTCCCCTCTTGAGGAGGGCTCTCCTTGTTGCACTTGCTCCTCCTCTAGGAGGATGGTGGCCTGGGGGAGGGCCTGGGTGAGGGCGTGATGGAGTCGGGTGCGGTTTGTCGCGGAAAGGGTGGAGACCGCACGGCGCAGGTCGACAATCACTTGGGGGTGCTTTTGGAGCAGGATGGCCCACAGGCCAGCAACAAGGAGGACTTGTTCGCCGCCGGAATACGTGGAGAGCGGCCGTTGGAGGTCAAGGACGAGGCCGAAGTCTTGTGCCCATTGGTGAAGGGCGACCGCCACGGCTTCTGGGTTGCGGGCAAAGAGGAGAATTTCATTGCCCAGGTTGGGGGTCACCGTTAGGGTGGTGGGGTCCAATTCCAACGTTGGCAGGGAGGTGGGCATGGGAGGTGGGGTGAAATACAGTGTGGAGTGTTGGGTGTACCATCCGCGGTCAGGCCGGTTTCTGCTTCTGCAATGTCCACCTACGGCCCTGCATGGCCCGTATTGGCAGCCAGTAACTGGTGGCCGTTTGCCGCAGGAAGAGCCTTTGGTCGCATGCTTGCGAGAAGTAGAGGAAGAAACCGGCATTGTCCTCCATCCCAATCAAGTGCGTCTTGTCATCCCAGAGTTTACCTTCTGCATCCCTGAGACACGGGTTGAGCTTCGCAAACCGGTCTATCTCGCTTTCGTGGAAGACACTGTGGTGCACATTTCCGCTGAACACCTTGATGCAGCCTGGTGGACCGAAGAGGAAGTCCCTCCTCGGCTTGGCTGGGATTCCTATCGCCAGACCTTTCTCGCCGTGGCCGCTGCTATACGGTAAGCCGCTTGGTGACGGGATACAGCCGAAGATCTACCCCCATTTGCCCATGGTCGCTGCTGCGCGACCAGGCCGCTAGGGCATGCGTCCTACGGCGGCGAGCATTTGGCGTACCTCGGGATGGTTCCAGTCGGCGCCACCGATATGCGCGTATACAATGCGTCCTTTTTTATCCAAGATGTAGGTCAAAGGCAGAGTTTCGGCGCGGAGGGGCTCGGGCACTTCGCCTTGGAAGGCATAAAGGGGCATGCGCAGGCCCCGGGCCACGGGATGGCGGGCAATGTCCGCCGGGTCTTCTTCGCTGATGCAGTACACGGCCACGGTCTTGTCTTCCCAGAGAGCCTGGAGGGACGGCATTTCTTCCCGGCACGGTGGGCACCAGGTGGCCCAGAGGTTGAGGACCGTCACCTGACCGCGCAAGTCGGCGCAGGAACGGGTGTTGCCCTGCAGATCTTGGAAGCGACAAGTGAGGTCGGCCACGTTAAGGCCGAGGACTCCCCGGGCCGCAGCTTCAGAGCGCTGGAGGGCATTGGCCTGACGGGCGGTTTCATGGGCTGCCTCGCGACGCACAGCGGCATCCTCCTGCAGGGTGCGGGCGGACCAGCTTCCGGCGAGGAGCTCGATGAGGAGTACGGTGATGGCGCCAACAAGAAATCCGGCAACCGAGTGTTTCGTAACGATGGTCATGGGCACCTCGGGGCAGAGGATGGAAGCAGGGCTGCTTTTTCGGCCTCGGTGAGGGGGCGGCAGGCACCGACCGGCAGGTCTCCGAGGCGCACGGCCCCCACCCCTACGCGGCGAAGGCGGAGGATGACAAGCCCAAGTTCCTGACACATGCGGCGGATTTGCCGATTGACCCCTTGGCGGAGGGTTAGAAGAAGCGTGGTGTTGGTGCCTTGGCGCTGGGCAGTTACCTCCACGGGCCGCAGCTGTTCGCCTTCCGGCAGGCGCATGCCGCAGCGCATGCTGGCAAGGGCTACTTCCGGGACATGGCCGCGGATAAGGACCTCGTAGTATTTGGGGTGTTCGAAACGAGGGTGGGTGAGGCGTAAGGCGAGGTCGCCGTCAGTGGTTAGAAGGAGGAGTCCTTCACTCATGAAATCCAACCGGCCCACGGGAAAGAGTCGGCGGGAGCGCAAAGCAGGGGGCAAGAGGTCGAAGACCGTGGGACGGCCTTGCGGATCATGGGCAGTCGTCATTACCCCAACCGGTTTGTGGAGCATGATGACGAGGTGCTCTTCAGGGCGGCGTATAGCCTGGCCATCCACGTGCACCTTGTCCGTGGGGAGCACGCGACGGCCTGGTTCGAGACACACCGTGCCATTGATGGCCACACGGCCGGCAAAGATGAGGGCATCGGCTTTGCGTCGGGAGCAGACTCCGGCCGCAGCGAGAAAGCGGTTCAAGCGAAGGGGTTCTGCGGTCATGCTGCGCACGTCGCGAGACATTGGAATTCAATTTCTCCAAAAAGGGTGCTGCTCATCGGGCTCAGCCCACCTCCCAGCCGACGATCTGGCGCTTTGTCTTGGAAAACTCCACGCCGATCTCCAGGACCTGGACGCCTGGGGCGCGGTATTTGGCGGCATAGTCTTTGGCCTTGAGCTGGGCCAGGGCCGCGCCAGTGGGGGCGTCGCCGTCCACGACCTTGAACTCAAAGACCCAAACCCAGGTGCCGTGGCGCACGGTAAGGTCGCAGCGGCCAGGCAGCACCATGTCTTCGGCGGTGATGGCCAGCCCCAGGGAGGCGAGGTGGCTGTAGAAGACGCTGGCATAGTAGCCTTCGTAGCGGGCCATGGGGCTGGTGTCGTACCAGCTGTGGGGGATGGAGGCAAAAAGACGCACAAAATGGTCTCGCAGGGCGG